>JAYZMM010000017.1:0-87134 GCA_036153155.1 Planctomycetota bacterium | reverse complement strand
GCGATGGAAGGTCGGATCCACCTTTATGAGGGCCACGCAGCCAAAATGATCACCCTTCCGGTGCGGGTAATGCGGGCCATGGGTGCCAAGTGGTTGATTGCCTCCAATGCCGTGGGCGGAATGAATCCAAACTATCAGGCTGGTGACATTATGGTGATTGAAGACCATATCAATCTAATGACTGACAATCCGCTGATCGGGGTCAATGACGATCGGCTCGGGCCACGCTTTCCCGATATGTCAGAGCCTTATAGCCTCGAAATGGTCGATACGGCCCTATCCATCGCACGAAAAAACGACTTTGTCGCCCACAAAGGGGTGTTAGTCTCGGTCACCGGCCCCAATCTCGAGACACGGGCCGAATACCGGTTCCTGCGACTCATCGGTGCCGATGTGGTGGGCATGTCGGTCGTTCCCGAGGTCATTACGGCCGTCCATTGTGGGATGAGGGTAGTCGGATTTTCTGTAGTGACCGACATGTGCCTGCCAGACGCCCTAAAACCGGCGGTGGTCGATGAAATCATCGCAACCGCCAATGCAGCAGAACCAAAATTACGTGCCCTGGTTGCCGGTATCGTCGCGCACATCGGTAATTCACAATAACGCACCGTGATTAATCGTCTCACAATCACACAAGGGAAAGGCCCGGACGGGCGGACATGTCATGGGTGAGCATGCAGCGTCCCTGAGCGAGTCGGCCCGCGAAGCAGTCAAATATGTCGGCAGGCAGCATCGCAGCAGGCCAAAAGTCGGAATCATCCTTGGCAGCGGGTTAGGTGGACTTGCCGAATTAGTCGAGCAAGCCACCTGTGTTCCTTATGAGGAGACGCCCTATCTGGCCCGATCTACAGCCATTGGACATCAGGGGCAATTTGTATGTGGAAGTCTAGGAGGGGTCGAGGCGATCGTCATGCAGGGACGATTTCACCTCTATGAGGGGTACGCCACAGACGACGTCACGCTGCCGGTCGAGGTGATGTGCGGCCTGGGGATTCAAAGGCTGATTGTCTCCAACGCCGCCGGTGGACTCAATCCGCAGTTTTCTGCCGGAGATGTGATGATTCTGAACGGCCACCTAAATCGAATGCATAGAAAACCGCAGCAGGGAATGCCCGAGCAATCGGCTGGCGGGTGGATGCAGTCAACACTGCGGCCATATGATCCGGAGTTGAATCGCCTCGCACGAAAAATTGCCCGAAAGCATGACTTTGAAGCGCCACTGGGAATTTACGCCGGACATCTGGGACCCAATTACGAAACCCGTGCTGAATATCGCTACCTCCGCCGGGTTGGGGCCGATGCGGTGGGGATGTCGACCATTCCCGAAGTGCTGGTGGCCGAGGCGCATGGTGTGCGCACGCTCGCGTTTTCTGCTATTACCAATGTCTGCTCTCCAGATGCGCTCAGTGAGACAACGGCAGAAGAAGTCCTGGAAACGGCAGCCGTGGCCGGGGAAAAAATAAGCAAGCTTGTGCTGGGAATACTACAGAAACATTCCCCAGATTGAAATTGGAACAAGACGAGATTGACGTTGAACCGTTGAAGCCACAACATAAGCGACAACAGACAATAACAGAGGCGACACAAAATGTTGTCAGCGAAAGAATAAACATGATGAAGATGCACGCCACGGAAATTATCGCAAAAAAAAGAGATGCGGAACTGCTCTCCGCCGATGAAATTCGGTGGATCGTGAATGCTTTTGTTAGTGGCGAGGTTCCCGATTACCAGATGGCGGCTTTCTCGATGGCGATCTGTATTCAGGGCATGCAGGAGCAAGAAGTGTATGCCTTGGCCATGGCAATGCTCGAAAGTGGCACAACGCTCGAGTGGCCCACCGACACCAGGCCATTGATCGACAAGCATTCCACCGGTGGTGTCGGTGACAAAGTATCACTGGTCTTGGCACCGCTTCTAGCATGTTGTGGTCTGCGCGTGCCGATGATATCGGGGCGGGGACTCGGCATTACAGGTGGAACCCTAGATAAACTAGAATCAATCCCAGGTTTTCGCACTGATCTATCGCTGGCCGAAATGCAGCAACAAGTTCAAGACGTGGGTTGCACCATTACTGGCACCAGCAGCCAAATTGCCCCGGCGGATCAAAGATGGTACACGCTCCGTGACGTAACATCCACAGTCCCATCCTTGGCTTTGATCACCAGCAGTATTATGTGCAAAAAATTGGCCGAAGGCCTCGACGGGCTGGTGCTAGATGTCAAATGCGGATCAGGCACCTCCATGCATACCGCGGAAGATGCCCACGCGCTGGCGACCAGCATGGTACGTTTAGGGCGGAAGATGGGTGTTGCCACCTCGGCACTGATTTCAAATATGGATCAACCGCTAGGACGCATGCTGGGAAACGCGTTAGAGGTCAATGAAGCGGTCGATGTTTTAGAGGGAAACGGTCCCCATTCTGTGCGGGCAATCTCAATTGCATTGGGATGTGAAGCACTGTTGGCGGCCAAAATCGAAACAGAAATTGAAGCGGCAAATATACGCTTGGTATCCATACTTGAGAGCGGGAAAGCGCGGGAAAAATTTGCTCAAATGGTCGCAGCGCAAGGCGGCAATCTGGATGCACCTCGTAAGGTGGCACAAAGCCTAATGGTCTCTTCCAAGCAGAATGGATTTGTGCACGCTATTCATGCCGGAACATTCGGCAGATCGGTAGTCCAACTCGGGGGCGGACGGCAAACTTTGGGTGGTGAAATCGATCGATCCGTCGGTATCGAATTGTGTGTCGAAGTAGGTGATGCGGTGGAGCCGGGTCAGGAGCTGTTCCGGATTTTTGCATCGTCTCCCCCGGATCAGCCTTGGATCGATAAATTGTATGATGCGATTAAAATCTTACCTCAAAAGCATGACGCATCTCCTTTGATTATGGATCGTGTTACCGCATAAGGGCATCCAATATAAAACCCTAACGAGGCCATCGGCATGGATCAGCAGCATAAAGAAGAACTCCTCTCGGCCGCCGTACAAGCCACCGAGAGATCCTATGCACCGTATTCGAAGTTCCAGGTCGGTGCTGCACTGCTCGGTAAAAATAATGTCATTTATCGCGGTGTCAACGTAGAAAATGCATCGTATGGACTTACCATTTGTGCGGAAAGGTCAGCCATTTTCGGCGCAATCTCTGATGGGCAACGCCAATTTGAACTGATCGCAATTGCATCTCCGGGAGGTGTCGCACCATGCGGCGCGTGCCGTCAGGTGCTGCATGAATTTGCGCCCGATATTAAGATTTTGCTGGTTGATACCTCTGGTGAAAAACAGGTGTCCGAACTATCCCTCAATATGCTGTTACCACATGCTTTTTCTGGTTTAGATAAAAGCTAGGTTGCAACGGTGTGGTTCTGCCCTCGATCAAGGCGTGTTGATTGTGACAAATAAGTCCAAACCTCATTCTTCTACACAACGTGAGGGCGTCGTCGGCGTCATTCAGCAGGAGGGACGTTTTCTGGTCATCCGTCGTTCAGCGCATGTTGTGGCTCCCAGAAAACTTTGCTTCCCGGGAGGCGGTATTGAGGCAGGTGAAAGTCAACCAGTTGCACTCTGTCGTGAACTCATGGAAGAGATCGCCGTCGAGATTATTCCTGGAGAAAAAATCTGGGAGAGCATTGGCCGATCGAATACCAGAGTTCACTGGTGGTCGGCGGTCATCACTGGAAATGTGTCACCATGTGCGAACCCGAAAGAAGTCGAAGGCATTTTCTGGATGACTCGGCAAGAACTGCTTACACAGGAAGATTTACTGCCCGGAAATCGGGACTTTTTGAACCGCGATTAATTATGGCTGGTCAAGGTCGGCCTGCTGAAGATCTTCTTCCTCTAGCGCTGCAAGATAAGGCAGATTTCGGTAAGCGTCCTCGTAATCGAGACCATAACCAACGACAAACTCGTCCGGAATGTTGAATCCGATAAAATCGGGAACCGACGCCACCTCCTGACGACCTTCCTTGTAGAGCAGGACAGCGCTGCGAACCGTAGCCGGATTCAGTTTTTGGATGCGGGCAGTCACCTCCTTGAGCGTGTGCCCGGTATCAAAGATGTCATCCAGCAGCAGCACATCTCGCCCCTCAATATCGGGCATCAATTCATCATTGATAATCAGCGGACCGCGGGTGGTTGTGGCTCCGTGGTAGCTGCGAGCTTGCAGCACACCCACGCGGAGTGGCATTTCCAGTAACCGGATCACATCCGCCATTAGCACCACACTGCCAGTGAGGATGCCAATGATAGTTAAGGGATGATCTGCATAGCGCTCGCTGATCTGTGTTGCCATTTTGGCAACGCCTTCTTTTAATTCATCTTCTGTTAAGAGAATCCGCATAAGGCTTTTCTAGATTAGAATTCCGGCAATACAAGCGGTCATAAATGCAGCCAATGTTCCGCCGAGCATCGCCCGCAAACCCAATCGGGCCAAATCACCACGGCGATCGGGGGCCACACCACCGATACCACCCAGCTGGATTCCGATAGACCCAAAATTTGCAAATCCGCAAAGGGCATAGGTAAGAATCGTAACCGTTCTTTCTGAAAATGTCTCCGGCCCTGACTCCAGCATCTCACCCAATTGAAGATAAGCGACAAATTCATTAGCCACCATTTTCGTTCCCAGCAGCTGCCCAGCCGCACCACAATCGGCGGCAGGGATACCCATCAGATAAGCCAGTGGCCAGAAGAGCCAGCCGAGCCCTTTCTCCAGCGTCCACCGGTGTGCATCTTCAAATCCAAAACAACCACCCAGCCAGCCGATCAAACCGTTTACCATTGCAATGATTGCTAAAAAGGCGATCAACATCGCGGCTACATTGATAGCCAATTTCATACCAGCGGTGGCTCCCGCAGCAGCAGCCTCAATCAAATTCGATTCTTTCTCTTCGACATGAAGTTCTACCTTTCCCATGGTGACCGAATGTTCGGTTTCCGGCTGCATCACTTTCGCAATAAGGAGGGCTGCCGGCGCTGAAATCACTGAGGCTGTAATCAGATGTCCAGCGTCGATACCAAAACTTACATAAGCCGCCAACACACCGCCTGCAATCGTGGCGAAGCCACCCACCATCACCGCCATCAGCTCTGATTGTGTCATCTTCGATACGTACGGTCGAATGACCAGTGGTGCCTCAGTCTGACCAACAAAGACATTGGCAGCTGCAGAGAGCGTTTCGGCGCCACTCGTGCCGAGAGATCGCTGCATAATCAACGCAAAAAAAGAAACAACCTTCTGCATAATTCCGAGATAATACAACATCGACATTAAGGATGAGAAGAAAATGATCGTTGGCAACACGCCAAAGGCAAAGGAAGAGAGCAATTGCCTGGTCCGCGGAAACCCATCGGCACGGAAAGCGTTCATCGCCGACAAAAACCACTGCCGCAACTGCACCTCCCAGTCTGCCGCATTCAAATCAACCATCTTCTGTTGCGACCCTACAGTGATAGTCACGGAACCTCTTTGGTTCTTGAGCATTCCCACCAAATGCTCAATACGATTCTGATCCTGGTGTTCCCATAAACTCAACGTCTGATGGGTGTTTTGGCTCGAAACAGAAATCGGAACCTGTGATTCTCGTTGCATGCCAAACATAAAATGCGACCCATCATCCACGTAGGCGATCATATTCGTGAAAATATCACCCACAGCTTGAAAGACCGCTCTGCCAGGCGGAGTCCAAAGAATCAACAGCGCAAATAGAATCTGTAGAATCAGGCCTCCCACTACGACCCGAAAAGGAAACACTTTGCGATTGGAGCTGAGCAGATAGGCAAAGCCAATCATAGCCAGAAGTCCGATGCAGCTGATCAAACGTTCCATAAAACTAAAAGCCTCATCAAGTCATTTTCCCTGCCGATAGTCTCGACACGAAGTCAGTCTCGCTGTTTAAAGGTGTTAAAAATTCGATCTCCCGCATCGCCTAGCCCAGGAACAATAAACTTATCATCATTAAGTTTGGGATCGATCGCGGTAACAAATATTTGAACCTCTGAATCCTGCTCATGGACTTCTTGAATGCCGTCTTGAGAGGCGATCACAGTCAATAATTTTATTTTCGGAACCCCCCAGGCCCGAAGTGTGGATACAGCAGCTGTGGCGGATCCTCCGGTAGCGAGCATCGGATCGAGCACCAATGCAACATCAACTGGTTCGCTGTGCGGAAATTTTTTGTAGTATTCGACGGGACGGGCTGTTTTTTCATCACGATATAGACCGAGATGCCAAACCTCAGCTTGTGGAATCAAGTCGAGCACCGCGTCGACCATTCCCAGTCCTGCACGAAGGATCGGAACTAAACCGACACTTTGGGCAAGTGCTGATCCCTGAGTGGAAATGAGAGGCGTCTCAACATCAATGGCTTTTGTCTGGAGATCTTTTGTCGCCTCATAGGCGAGCAGCACGGCAACCCTGCGAATTAAATTTCTAAATTCAATCGGCGCTGTCTGTTGATTGCGCAATCGGGTGAGGTGATGTTGGATAAGAGGATGATCGACTTCTTGTACATTCATAAAAAGGATCCCACCGCCACTCGTAAAGTACCTGGTCTGCCTGTAATGCATACCAGTTGGTCATACAGAATGGAGTCTAACGAGGGAAACGGTGGTGTGCGAAGAGGGGTTGCAGGAGGCCGTAAGCGTTAATTAGAGAGAATTTTTTCGACCCATTCAATTTTCGGATTCGAGCCGCCAGGGACATCTGCAATTTTCAATTGCTGAGACACGTAACATTGCCGCCCTGATTTTTCGGGGATCCTAAAATTGTCACCTTTCTGTAGAATCGGGCGATATTCCGGCATGCTGCCAAAAGCCCTTGTTCCCGCTGCCTGACATGGAAACCATTGTCCCTCTCCTTGTGAATCTACAAGGTAAAATTCGGGGTAGCAGTGCCCAGGAATCCATACGGTTCTTGCAGGTATTCCATTCACTCGGCAAAAGGCGACAAAGAGTGCCGTTAATTCCTCACAATCCCCTTCCTTTTCTTTCAATGCTTTATAAGCACCTTTTTGGGGACCGTTTTTATAGGTGACATGATTGCGGACCCAATCATACATAGCCTCGACCTGACTCCAAGCATTGTCATCGTTTTTGGTGAATTCTTTTGCTTGTTTACGGATCTTCGAATGTTTCGTCTCGATAAATGGACTGGGTCCAAGATATTTCCGCAGTGCAGGAGTCAGTTGCTTGCGTGTTGGGATAGCGTATTGATCGGTATTTTCGGGGGCGACAATATGATGTCGCAGACATTCCAGGGTAACTAACACCTCAGCTGTTTCTCCTGGGGCGACAAATGGAATTTGCATCACCATCCGTTTGACAGAATCACCGATCATTTCGTAAGAAACACGTCGGACCTGGGGTGAAGATTCTTCCTGAATTACCTTCACTTGTTGTTCAGGCCATTCCATTGGAACTGGCACGCTACATTTTATTCCCTTCAATGGACTCGCGCTAGCGTGAATTACAACACCGACCTGCATCTGAACCGATTTCTGATGAGCTAAACGTTCTGCTGTCGATGCGTTCTTTTCATCCAGAAACTGGCCAAATCCTGTGCCGGGAAGAGACACTAATAAGAGCAGCAAAGAGATACGCATGAGATCACGCTCCTGCAGCAGATGAACATTTGTCTGGTTACCGGTCGAGAAAAACACAATGAATATTAGGTTGTGAATCAACCGGTTGCGCGCATAAAAAAGTCCGCATGTCAGGATCCATGCGGACTTTGAAGTGGCGAATGTACCGAATTTGATCATGAACCGGGAGCAACCGGTGTCATTGTGGGTGGATTTACGGCGTTGCCGGATCCGAGTACCACACCCTGTTCGTAATTGCTGGGCGTGCTACACGTGGAACAGCCTGAAAAACCGGTACCTGTGGAAACACTGCTGCAAGGATCGCAGGGCATACAAGGTGCACAAGGGTTACAGGGTGCGCAAGGGTTGCAAGGCATCATCTGCTGGGTCCCACAACGCCAAGGGGCACCTCGACTTATCTTCCGACAATGGTGTCGGTTGCAACCGACACTGATAGCCACTAGGGCTGCAAGAATAAGAAGCCTTTTCATGGCTTAAATCTCCGTAAGGGGTGTTCTTATAGGAGCCAAAACAATTCGACAACCAACTCTACAACACGCCGGATGATGTGCAAACGAATCAGATGATTTTTATTTTCATCATTTAGGAACCTTTTACGGATGCTATGCTTTGTGTGCCCGAACAATTGTTACGGTTTGTCTGCTCATATTATTTGGATCGATCGGAATCAAAAATCTACATTTGAATTGTGACGATTTAACCGTGAAAAACCACTCATTAATGTCGATGTTTCTTCCAACTGTCTTGCTATCCCTTGGTTTAAGAATGCGCACCCTGAAAATTTGTTTCGTATTGGGTTTGATTATTCTTCCTTACACCGTCAGTTGGGCTGACGAAGTGGGAAGTACGAATTGCCCGGAGAATCAAACTGCCCGCGTTCGGGTTCAAGATGAAGTGTGGTTGCTCAGTTGCAGAAGCTTAAGTTGTCCTCCACAAGAACATTTAATTCCTGTGGAAGAGCTCACTGAAGGGCTTGTAGCCTGGCAATATAATTTTAACAGTCAGCATTGGGGTGAATCGCAGCTTGAAAATATGGTTGCGGGGTCTGGACAATTTCAGACCGTAATTTGGGTGCATGGAAATCTAACGACGGCTAGCGAGGCCTTTTCTGCCGGATTGACCGTCTATAGAAAGTTAGTTCATGGCGAGGATAAACAACCCGTTCGATTTATTATCTGGTCCTGGCCTGCGTCACGGGTTCTTAACCGTCCGGTTCCAGATGCCCGTTTGAAAGCTGCACGGACGACCTGGGCCGGATTACGGTTGGCCGGATTGCTTCGTCAACTTCCAGACGATTCATCGGTTAGCTTGATTGGTTTCAGTTTTGGGGCTCGGGTTGTTTCTGCAGCGCTAGAATTTCTGGGTGGTGGCGAATTAAATCAAGTAACCATTAAAAATCACTCGCTACCTGATTTATATCGGGTTACGTTATTTGCGGCAGCCCTCGATAGCTATTGGCTCTTACCGGATCGACGATTCGGTAACGCATTGAGCGTCACAGACCATCTCACATTGATCAACAATGACTGTGATTGGACCCTCAAACACTATGGGAAAATTTATTGTCATTGTGGACGGCGAGGACCAACGGCACTCGGATATACTGGGCTCCCAGTAGAAAGTTTGGTGACAAAGCAAAAGGAAAAAATCAAGCAATTCAATGTAAGTTACTCGCTAGGTAAACAACATGCCTTGCAAGCTTATCTTCACTCATCCATAGCGATGCAGCGGATTCGCGAAGGCGTATTTCAAGAATCAACTCCATCGGAAAATATCACTGGGCTTTCGATGGTAGGCCATTCTGAGTGAAATACCCTGATACAAGTGTGGGATTTTCGCTCAATCTTCTTCCAGCAATAATACAGTGATGCATCCCCCTCAAGGTTATCTCGCTGGCCGCTTCATGCCCATTTCGGAAATGGCCATTCCCGTGACTGACGCTGGTTTTTCACTTGGTACAACAGTGACCGAGCAATTTCGCTCGTTTGGGGGAAAAATTTTTCAATTGGAGCAGCACCTGCATCGACTACAAAGATCTCTCGAGATCGTGGGGGTCAAACCTTGCGAGTCACTCAATGAAATTGCAGAAATTGCGCAAAATTTGGTTCAGCAGAATCATGAGTTGCTCGCCCCTGGTGATGACTTGGGATTGTCACTGTTTGTCACCGCTGGTGGACTTGCTCGATTTCATAATGGAACGCAGGGGTCACCCTGTGTGGGAATGCATACATTCCCGTTGCCTTTTCAATTGTGGGATAAAAAATATCGACAGGGACAATCACTCGTCGTGACCGATATCGAGCAAGTTGCGCCACAGAGCTGGCCAGCGGAGTTAAAGTGTCGAAGTCGGATGCATTATTACCTAGCCGATTTAGCGGCATCTCGACTAGAACCGGGGGCCCGCGCACTCCTGCTTGATGCAAACGGTCATGTGATTGAGGCATCGACGGCAAACATTCTGCTCTATAAGAAAGAGCAAGGATTTTTTTCGCCGCCGGGGGAAGTCGTGCTGCCTGGAATCAGCTTGCGGTTCCTCCAAAAACTTGCGGCTGACCTTGGTATCGATTGGAACCACCGCTCAATTGTCCCTGAAGAGGTAACTCAAGCGGATGAAATATTTTTAACGAGTACTCCTTTTTGCTTACTACCTGTAACATCGTTTAATGGCAACGCAATTCAAGACGGCTGCCCGGGGCCTCTATTTACCGAATTGGCTCAGGCGTGGTCGGACCGTATTGGAGTCGATTTTATCGAACAAGCGATTCGTTTCGCTAATCGGACCGTGCAATGAAAATAGAAATTTGTGCTGGTGCGGTAAATGATCAGGAAGAGGGCACCACAAAGATTATCCGAATAGATCCCGGCACAGTCTGAGCATCTCCACCTTCTGTGCTTAATAGATCCAAATTCTCCCTCAGGAATCGCCGTGTCGTCGCCCGTTCTTTCTCCATCTCTTTGGAAGAAACCATTTTACGAGATAAAAAGCTAATGCCTTTTGTGGTTTTTAGTGTCTTCATTACTTTATTAATCGCTTCAACATCACCAGATAACTCGAAAATGTGATGGGTCGATTCACCTTGTTCGCTCACGCCCAATTTGATCAAGCCGATTCGTCGAACATCTTTCGTGAGATCCTCCACCTGCTGCTTCAGATCGAGAGAGGGTGCTACCCCAAATGTATATACGGCGAATGAATTTAAATCTTTATCTTGCGCGGTGGATAGCGTCGCACTGTACGGGGGTGCTACTTTTTTCGTTGATTGATAATTCCCTCTAGCTTGCGCAATCGATTCACCTGCAGGCCGGTCATTGGGAATTTGTCTTTTATCTGCCTTCGATTCCTCCGATAATCCAAACGCATTGATTTCAATTGATTCAATCGCTCCCTGTTGCGGCGCTAAATTTTTTAACTTCGCCGACGCGTCTCTTTGGACAACCAATCCATCTTGTTCTCTCTGTTCAGGACGCGAGAAAATCAATAACAAAACTGCAGCAGCTACCGCTACCGCAGGCCATAAATAAATGCGCCGGCGAGTGGCTTGCGGAGGTTCACTTCCAGATAAGTTCCCCACTAACTCTTCGTGAGATTCAGGCATATCTTTGGGAAACACCGCCTCGTGCTTTATAGATCGTTCAATAATTGGAGAATCTTCAAAGCGAGACGCTGCAATAAACGCACCCGAATGCTGCGATTCTGAAACCACCGATTGATCGGTGATCTGATCAAGGACTCCACGGGTTAGATCGCTCTCTAAAGGATGACGTGGTAATTGATGAATTGCATCCTGCATAAATTTTAAATCTTCAAACAATTTTTTTGCCTGAGGATCTTCAGCGATCCATTGTTCCGCACGTGCGGCCTCGGTCGCATCCAGCTCACCATCAAGATAAGCGCTGATTAGTTCTTCGCGTTTAATGTCTTCCACCTGAGTAATCCATTTTTTCTTCGACGACTAGCTATCTAAATTTTATTCAATGACACCAATTTATTAGGCATCCGTGTCAAGATAATGGCTGCTCACTTCTCGCAAGCACATTCTTGCGCGATGCAACCGACTGCGAACCGTACCCACCGGTACCTGAAACAAATTTGCCAGCACCTCATATGACATTTGCTCAACCTCCCGCAAAATCAAAATCGTTCTATGTTCTTCACTCAATAATTGAAGGGAACTTTGAATTTGCCGACGGCACTCTTTTCTTTCCAGCGAATCATCTGGTCGTTGGCTATCATCTGCTAGATTATCGCCGATCGCCTCTTGTAGTTCATCAATAGATTTTACAGACGGCTGTTTTCGTAAATGACTCACTGCGGTGTTGAAGGCGATACGATAGAGCCAAGTATAAAACCCGCTCGTGCCTTTGAATGAATCCAATTTCTGAAAGGCTTTTACAAATGCATCTTGGGCGATATCCTCGGCGTCTCGTGGACCAAAAATCTGCACGATAGAACTATAAAGTCGAGCCTGATACTTCTCGACTAACTCCCCGAACGCCTCAGAGGATTCGGTCAGAGTCATTTGAATAATTTCGAGATCCTCTTCAGAGACTTCGGGCATGTTGGCTTTCAAGAGGTGCTCCATGTTTAGACATCGAGCGCAGTAGAAAGTTCCCTCTTATTTTTAATGTTTTAAATCGTTACGCTCCCGCCGTGTATGATCAACTTTCCAAAGATAGATGTCAAATTGGGCTAAGCAATCCTAATTTTACCTGCGGTATTTCAAGCATGGCCTGCTCGAATGGATGACTCAATGATCAAGCGAAACAGTAGATTGATTACCCTTGAATCGTAATGTTCCGCGTGGTTGTCGTAGGACAAAAATCCAATAAATGCAAACGCTAGCGAGTAGCAAAATACTGACGATTTGCGAAATGCTCAGTCCAGTACCGAATTGACCGATTTCATCAATTCGAATCATCTCAAGCAAGATTCTGATGATCGGGTAAACCGTGATCATCAAGCCAAATACTTGCCCGTCGCGAGTGCGAAACGGCGTGTATGCTAATAATACCAAGCAGAAAAGAAATGCTGAAATTGCACTATAAATTTGTGTTGGGTGGATTGGTCGACTTCTTTTAGGTGTTTCTCCGAGTGGAAGGGAATATAGATTTTTCGATTCGGTTTCAATCAATATTGGATCCAAACTGGTTTTATTTGAGTTCAAGATGGCCCATAACTGTTCGCTGGCTGGATTTTTTACATTATTAATCCGACTTATTTTTTGACCTGTATTAAGACCACGCTCCGCAACCTGCGTATTCCGCCAGAGGACTTCCAACTCTGGGGAATGATTTTCAATCGTATGATTACCGGACACAGATTTGCTGCGACCACGAACTCCTAATTGAATTCCCCAAGGTAATCCTCGTTCTATCTGTTGGTTGTACGGCGGGCTACTTTCGGGAAACGTCACCGCCCAAGGAACATCACATAGCCCACCGAAACAACATCCATTAAGGAAACATCCCAAGCGTCCAATGGCGAGTCCAAGCAGCATGCTTGGTGCGATGAAATCCGCAAACGCGAGTGCTGGCAAATGAAAACGACGAACAAGGTAAATAAACGCGATCATTCCGCCGATCAGCGCACCGTATACCACAAGACCTCCTTGGGGCACATTTAGAATGGCCGTCAATGTCGGGTACAATGCCAATGTCCCGTCTTGGTTTTCTCTCCGGTATGCGATCTCCCAATATTCAATCACGTGAAAAATACGTGCGCCGATGAATCCGGCCACGCAAAATCCGAAAGCGAATGCGTAAATTGTTTCCTTTGAAATACCAAATTTTTTTCCTCTGTGGGTTGCGAGACTAATCGCACTGATAATCGCCACCATCGTCATCACGCCGTAACTGCGCACCGGAAGACCTCTATCGGCTTCCACAACGTTTGGCAAAACAAAAATAATTCCCAAGCTAACAATCACAAACACTGGAAGATAGCTTTTAGTATCCGCATTAAATCCCTGTTTGCGCATTAAATAAACAAGAACAACTGCGCCACCAATCAACCAGAGCGTTAAGAGTAATCCCAACCCAAAAACAGGCAGTCCACCAACTTGATCTGGGATAAAAAAAAGGGTTTGGCGCATAATCTTTAGATAGAAGTAGTTTTACGGATTTCTTATCCTGCACCAAGTTGTATTAGTCGATTGTCAAGAAGCCTGATGGATCCCATGCGCACGGCTACAAGAGCGAGGGTATTTTCTATCAGTTTATTTTCCGGATATAACGTATCGGGATTTACCAAAGCAACGTAATCAATCTTTACATCTGCACGATGAAGATGTGCGCGTATTTTATAAATCACATTTTTCGGATCTCGTTCCCCCTCATCGGCAATTTTTTGTGCCAATTCAAGCGATTCAAAAACACATTTTGCTCGTTGTCGTTCTTCTTGAGTCAGTAGACGATTTCGGGAACTCATCGCTAATCCATCTTTTTCTCGCACTGTCGGACAACCCATGATCTCTATCGGAAGATTAGAGTCTTCTACAACTTGCTCCACGACTTTGAGTTGCTGGTAATCTTTCTTACCGAAAAAAGCTACGTTGGCCGGAATCAGGTGGAATAGTTTCATTAATATGGTTGCAACTCCCGAAAAATGCCCCGGACGAAATCGACCCTCTAGTATGCGGGCTAATTCACCCACATCGACTGATATGCAGTGTCCACTCGGATACATCTGCTCAGGTGACGGGGTAAAAACATAGTCAACCGATAGTTGCTTTAAGTTGGAAACATCTGTCGCAAGATCACGCGGATAGTTCACAAGATCATGTTGCTCGTCGAACTGGAGCGGGTTCACGAAAATTGATACCACGGTGACATCACATCTTTTTTTTGCTTCTTCAATCAGGCTGAGATGCCCCGCATGCAACGCCCCCATTGTAGGAACAAACCCAACGATTTGACCCTTCGCGCGGACTTTTTGTATTTCATCCCGTATGGCACTCATTTCAGCAATGATTTGGGGGTGTGACATCGTAGGAGTTCTTAGTGGCTTACGAGCCTTTTAGTGATAGGTGTTTCATTGGAACAGGTTGGTTTGCCATGGCCAATATAGCGGCCATCACGTCGTCAACTGGTGTGATCTGGGTAATGATTGAATGTGTGATTTGCAATTGAGGAAGGGATTCTGAATGCGGTTCATTATGTTTCCGTGGTTCAAGTAAAACGACCAATTTTGGAGGGTTTTTTCTTGAGACAATGGTTGAATCTTGTGTTACACAATCAATGGGTTGGCCATACATGAGCCACATTGATGAGTTACCTTTTGAAGACTCACCTATACGCTTCCCGGTCATTTTCTGTAGCGTTATCCCGTGGTGAGCGATTTTTTTTCTCACTTGGTCCATGATAACGTTGCGTTCCTGATCAGTACCACCGCGAAATTCAATGTAATTTTCCGTCCTATCAAGGTGGTCCAGTAGTTGCTTCAATCTCTTACCGGTGGTGGGATGGATCATATCTGGTGCAACATCACACGAGGGGTGAAGCGCAAATCGCCTAAAAGCCATCCGCGGGTGAGGAAGTATCAATTCTGAAGATACGGTATGCACATCGTCATGAAGTAGAAGATCCAGATCGACTGTTCTGGGTCCCCAACGAGTCCCAATGGTGCGACCACATGAGGTTTCCACCTTTTTTAGCAGCAACAAAAGACTGAGCGGATCATGGTTTGATTCAATCAGTACCGCCGCATTAAGAAAGGCGTTTTGCTCGCCCGGGCCGCCAATAGGTTGGGTCTCATAAACCTGGCTCACGCCACAAAGTGTCACACCAGGTAAAGCGCTCAACTGCTCTGTGGCAGTCCGTAGCACTGTCACTCTTTGATTAAGATTCGCACCCAGGCCGATCAAACTTTTTGGCATTGATCTGTGCCGGCAGAATAATATGAAAAGGGTGGGGGGGACATCCTGGCCACGACGCGAGTCGCCGACTGTCGATCCTTACAGTCGTCGCCCCCCAACCGCTTGTGAGTTACCTTCCAAAAATATCACTTTTAAGAAGGATGCTTTTAACTTCTGCGGAAGAGACGCTGACTCGTCAAAGGGAAGCCATTCCCCGTTCGCCGTCCATTGTATTGATTCATTCAATCCAGATTTAATTCGGACTGACGTCGGTAAACAAACAACACTCCACAATAAAAGAGATAACACTCTATTCTCTGTATCGCAAAATATTGAATACCGTGTCGTACGGTGTCATTGACAAAAGCCAGTTTCTCACTAGTGGCACATTTTGCCTGTCGAATTAAAATTGTCAAGCTATCGAAGTAAAAAACTTTTCTCATGGAAGTTTTGCGAACGTGACAAAAATGATTTTCAAGTATTGAGACGATTGCGATGTCATTCATCAGCAATCACAACATGCTAATTCTTTGTGCAAATAAATCTTTTTGTCCCCCACATAAATGCCAATTACCTCGTATTTTTGATGTTTAAAGACGACAACAGGACATCAATTATCATCGATTCGACGATGCAGGAGTGCTGGTAATTCGCTCCGGATATTTTCGAGATCCGTCAGATTAATATCCACAGCAAGAACGGAGTCCGATTCACCGTCAGAGCGGGCAATAATTTCACCCCAGGGATTGACAACCATCGAATGCCCGTAATTTATGGTGCCGTCAGACTGCTCTCCCCATTGGTTCGGAGCAAATAGATAGGCTTGGTTTTCAATCGCTCGCGACCGCAAAAGAATTTCCCAATGCGCCTCGCCGGTTACCTGACGGAATGCTGATGGCACGAAAGTCAGTTGGACGCCCTGAGCGGCAAGTTTTCGAAACAACTCTGGAAAACGAAGATCGTAACAGATCGACAAGCCAATTTTACCGAAAGGTGTTTCCTGAGCTACGATTTGATCTCCCGCGATGACCCAGCGTGATTCACAACCGCTAAAATTGCCAGGCAAATTGACATCGAATAAATGTATTTTCCGATAAGTAGCCACAATGTTTCCAGATGGTGCCAGGACAACGCTTGTGTTAAACGATCTTAATGAGTGATCTGTCTTCTCAAAAATACTGCCACAATGGATAAAAACACCATATTGCTTCGCCAGTTCAGACAGTGCGGTGGTCGTGTCACCCGGGACGTCTTCAGCTTGCTCAACCATTTCGGCGTAAGTCCCGAGGCAATTGAATGTCTCTGGCAAGGCAATGAACTTGGCTTCTTGGCGGACTGCTTCTGCAATCAGGTCGGTCGCACGTTGCAAGTTTGCGGCTTTGTCCAAGCCGGAACGCATTTGAATAATCGCGATGCGGGAGTTTAATTCCATTTTTGTAACCGACAATTGAAAATTGTCTCTCGATTGCTTTGAGGTATGTTCCCCTGAAATGCATTGGCAGGGGGAGAACCTATCCTCTTTTAAGCAACATTCTGGTGAATTGAATTGAGTGGGTCTAAGCTCGTAGAATATAATGAGTCGAATTCATTCTCCAATATGTTGGCGTTAATAAAAAGGTTTAGCTTGTCTGATTCTAAGCCATGTCCCAAAAATTATGTCGACGAAGATGCTGACGTTCGCCTTATGCTGCTCGTTCAGAAGGGCGACGCTAATGCATTTGAGGAATTGGTGCTGAGATATCAGAATCGACTAATTGGTGTACTTGAACACCTTGTGGGCAGAAAAGATTTAGCAGAAGACCTTGCTCAGGAGGTTTTTTTGAGAGTGTACCGAGCGAGGGCAAGGTATCAGCCGCATGCAAAGTTCTCAACATGGTTGTTTACGATCGCGAATAATCTCGCATCGAATGCCCGCCGATCGCTTGCCCGACGGCGAGAAGTCCACATTGAGCAACGTGGTTCCGAAGGCTTAACAGGAGATCCGTTAGCACAACTCGCTCTGGCTGCGAGCGGGCTAATGCCAAATCGTCAGCTCGATAACATGGAAGCATGTTCCATGGTACAGCAGGCAATTCAAGGCCTGAATGATCGGCAACGAATGGCGGTGCTTCTCGCTAAATTTGAAGACATGAGTTATGCCGAAATCGCTGAGGTTATGCAGCTCTCACCACAAGCGGTTAAATCGCTAATCTCCAGGGCTCGTGGCAGTCTACGCGAAACACTAGCCGTATATGTTCAATCGGGAAAACACCCGAGAAAAAAATCGTAACTCATTCATCAATACAATGGCTGACGAAAACCATCCCAGTGACGAAACAGAGCTGCTGAATGAGCAGCTTTCAGCGTATTTCGATGGTGAATTATCACCGGAAGAGAAGGGTCGGTTTGAAGAACTACTAGCCACGGATCATAAACTACGTGAGCAATTAAAAAACCTTGAAGTGAATTGGGATCTGCTGGAAAATCTTCCACGCGATCCAGCACCATCACGATTTACTGCTTCAACCGTGGAGATGGTTGCTATTCGCGGTACCAGTGCCGAGGACACAAATCCGTCTCGCCTGATTGACTGGATTCGACGTGTTCCCCAATGGCTGTGGATTGTGACTACTGCGCTCGTCGCGGGAATCTCAGGTTATACGGCTACAACGATCATTACCCAAATAAAACCAGTCAGTGACCTCATAGCCGATAAAAACGCTCCACTCTTAGAACACATTAGCTTTTTAGAATACTTCCCTGAGTATCAACTTGTGGACAATATTAATTTTTTGAAAAAGCTAAATGAAATTGACTATTTTTCATCTCGTACGCAGGTCGCGGCGGATCCGGGTATTATCAAGCACGGCCGAGAATCAAAGGATGAGTCACGGCGGCGTATCCATGGAATGAACTCTGGGGAAAAGAATCGCCTGCATCAAAATTATGTCAGTTTTGAACAACTTCCCGCAAATGAAAAGGTTCGGTTTTTAAATCTCCACGAAGAATTATTGCAGTCTGAGAATGCTGATCTGCTTTCAAAGATTTTTGTCGCTTATGCGCGGTGGTATCAGCAGCTTGATCCATTAGATCAAGTGGAAATTACCCTTCGCGCACAAAATGAAAAGGTGAGCTACATCCAAAGAGTTTTATCGCTGGCCGAGACATCCGCGAGGGTAGTCGATGGAAAGGATGTAATACTAATGCAACGTTGGTTGGAAGGTGTCGCACTTAGAAACGAAAAACAGATTTTAAAAAGCGTTGAAAAAAGTAAGCGAGACGCCATTGCTGGGATGAAACAAAGTGAAAAATACCGCCAACTCACGATCTTGCTTAGAAAAAAATTAAAACGAGATCCGCGACTATTAATGAATCCTACGGAGCGGCAGCAGTATATATTGATGCGTTCCCGTCTTTCTAAAGTGTGTCAGGAAAATCTTAGTCGCCAGCCAAGCGTGGAGGATAAAATTCAATTTATTATGGACGCGACGCGAAGGGCAAATCGAGATCAGCGAATAAAGAATTTCGACTCACGAAGCGATCGTTTAAGCAAATAAAAGGGTTCATCCCATCTCAGACGTAAGAAACCTCGCCCTCATCGTCGGATACACGATGCCTCGATATCGAACTCGCGAGATAAAAATAAAATTAACGAGACAATTCGATCATGCTTTCTGTGATTGCCGGAAGCCAGGTCGAAAGGTAGTAGGCCCTTGGAGTTCCCCAGTCGGTCAATGTTAGCCGATTTTTATTCTGTTGATACTCCACGTGCCCCCCTAAAAGACCATCCACAAAACTGGCTGGTTGGTGATATCGGACGACACGATATCCGCCATCATCTAATGAGGCTAATTCCGCGACACGTTGAGTTGCATCTTCTAAATAACCAAGGTTGTCAATCAGGCCCAGACGAAGTGCTTGCTTTGCAGTAAAAATTTGTCCTGTCTTAATCTCGTTCATTGCGGTTTCATTATCGACAAGTTTTGGTCGGCCATAAGACAATACTTCCAAGAAGCCCGCAAAGCTTTCGTCAACCAATTCCTGTAATTTTTGGCTTGCCTCAGGGGTTCGTTTCCGTGTGAAGCTTCCCATTTGTTTGAATTTTCCACTCACGTATGAATAATCAACGATATTGTGCTTATTCAAAAACCCTGAAAAATCATAACTAGGAATCACTACTCCGATTGATCCGGTCCACGTCGTCTCTTCGGCAAAAATCGTATCCGGTGCTTCGCCGACGGCCATCGAAATATAATACCCGCCGCTTGCGGCCATACCTCCCATACTGACGACCAACGGGAAGGGCTGTTTAGCAGACCGTTTTTGATGCTGCAATTCTTTCAGATGATGATACAGATAGTGACTTGCTGTTACCGTGCCACCGGGGGAGTTAACCCGTAAAACAACTCCTTTCACACTATCATCGTCTTTGATGCGATCAATTTGTTTTTTGACAAAACCGTTTCCCTGAAGAATGGTCCCTTCTACATCAATGATGGCAATTTTGTCGGCGGCTAGGGGGCTGCCGCCCTCGAGAAATTCGGTTATTTCGGGATCTGACTGGATATAACTTTGATACTGTGCTAGCAATCCGAAATTGAAGAGAACCGAGATACCCAAGGCAGCAAGCAAAAGAACCAAAAGTGTCCGCCGCAGGGTACGACCCTGCTGTTCTACGATGATCCGCGGTGGAAATCGAAATTCGTTGCTTGTTGTGTCTGTTGCATATTGGGCCTGCACAACGCGACCTTCAAGATGGTCGCCGGACTGATCAGATTGGGGATTTTCCGAATTACTCGCGTCCATAAAAAGATTCCTGATTCTGTATTATCAGCAAATTTGGTGGTGATTCGCTTGTGATCGCAAAGGTAGTCGTCCAGTCAGATGTATTTTAGTCGGCCGTAACGGTAGAGCAATCGGAGGGCACGTGTCAATCAAAACCGATATCTAATGGTTTCTGATCGTCTATTATGTTGCGCGTTTTACTCGAATTGATAGATAACAGTCAAATCTTTGACAAAAATTAAATATCATGAATTTTACTATGGACACTTTTTTTCTTCGCCAACGGTGTTGCTTCAAGTTCATGCGCAACGTTAGATTACAACCCAAAGTTGGGCTTAAGGATTAATATTTGGCGGCACGATTTCCCAACATTTTCTAGAAGGAGTTTAAAAGTGTATCTTGCTGCATCAGGCAAATGCTTTCCTGACCTCGCGTTCGAGGACGCATTATCGAAACTTGTCGATCTTGAATACACCCGCGTTGAAATTCCGTTTAGGGAGTCTGATTTTGCCATCAGACCATCGGACGTTATCGTAGATACAGAACGTGCAATCGCTGCCTGCAGACAGACCCAACGTTTAACGCCCGTCGCATTTAATATTGAAATCAGTGCAACAGGAACTGATTATTACAGTCAGTTTTCGGCGATTTGTTCTGTCGCCAAGGCGACAAAAGTCATCACGCTGATTGTCCCATCTGCAAATTTGGGAACACCATTTAATGCTGAAGTAGAACACTTACAACAATTAGTTGACATTGCATCTACCGATGGAATGGTGGTTGCGGTAAAGACCGAAGCAGGAAAAATTTCGGAAGATCCCGATACAGTTAAAGTCCTCTGTGATCACATTAAAGGACTTGCCGTGGCCTTGGATCCCAGTCACTTTCATTTTGGCGAAATGGCGGGTCGATCCTATGAATCGATTATTCCATACACACAACATGTTTATCTAAGAGATACAAATAAAGAAAATATGCAAGTGCGAGTTGGGCAAGGAGACGTAGAATACGGACGTTTAATTAGTTTACTCGCACAGAACAAATACAACCGCGCCCTAACCGTCGACATGCAACCACTTCCAGATGTCGATCAAATGGCAGAGATGCGAAAAATTAGGCTTTTGATTGAAAGCCTTCTCTAAAGCCCATGACTCTAATTGAGTTCGTTCGTGTCTGTTGGAAAGTTTGAATGGGTTAATTTACCCAATCTTTTAATGTCTCGCCTCTGCCTTTGTGCTTCATAAAATAGCACTGCCGCACTTGTCGAAACATTTAAACTATCTGCGACCCCCATCATCGGGATGCTGACACTTCTCACTTCTTTCCAGATCGAGGAAACGCCTGTTGATTCAGCACCCAATACAAGAGCCGTAGGGGATTTGTAGTCCAAAGTGGTATAGGATTCGACCCCGTCAACCGCAGTTACCACCACTTGAAAACCCTGCACCTTTAACCAGTTATAAACTTCTCGCGTAGGTGCAGCACACACCGGCATGGTAAACACTGTTCCCAGGCTTGCTCGAATTGCATTGGGATTGAAAAGATCTGTCTTTTGGTCGGCTAGAATAACCGCCGAAATACCGGCACCGTCGGCACTACGAACAATGGCTCCGAGGTTACCAGGTTTTTCGATACCCTCAATAATGGCTACCAGAGGATTTTCAGGTAATTTTAGATCATCTAGTTCGATTTCCGGTGGAATGGCAACACCAATGAATCCCTCTGCTCGTTCACCATATGCGAGTTTTTCGAAGACAACTTCCGAGACTTCATAAATATCCATCTGGAATTCATCAAGTTGCGCAAGCAAACGACGGCTCTCCGTCGTGCCACAAAGAGATGTGCAAAAATAAATTTCCTCCACGTTAACCCCGGCCGATACAGCACGGATTAACTCACGAGCGCCGTCAATCAAAGTTCTTCCTTGTCGACCGCGGTGTTTGCGTCGCCGCAGCTTGACTGCAGCCTTGACCTTTTCATTCCGCGGACTGGTGATTGCCGGAAATTCTGTCATCTAAGAATGATCACGTTTAATCAATTTTCTTCGTCCAACGAACAGCAATACCACAAGGCAATTGCCGACCGTCAGCAGAGCGAATAGCCAATCCTCCTGACTCAAAAGTTCCTCCGTGACCACTTCCCAAAGCAATCCGTAATTTTTGTTCTAAATCGTGAGGCAAATAGCCAGTGGTATGACAGCTGATCAAAATAAATCTTCTATCATGTGCCGTTAATTGCATGCAAAGGTCGAGCAGTTCGTCCAAATCCTGTTGAATCTTCCAAACCTCCCCCTTTGGCCCGTGCCCATAGCTCGGGGGGTCCATGACAACGCCATGATATTTGTTTCCCCGCTTTAGCTCTCGAGTGGCGAATTTTCTGGAATCCTCTGTAATCCAGCGAATGGAAGCATCGGTTAGTCCGCTCGACTCTGTATTTCTTCTCGCCCATAGCACACTATTTTGTGCCGAGTC
This sequence comes from Planctomycetota bacterium, assembly GCA_036153155.1. Lineage (GTDB taxonomy): Bacteria > Planctomycetota > Planctomycetia > Pirellulales > UBA7805 > UBA7805. Next base: position 64,445 of record JAYZMM010000017.1, on the reverse strand, counting down.
GACATGAACCACTTCAGCCCCGTTTGCAGCCCCGGTGAGTGTTGCGCCACCAGTGTATGCAAATAAATTTAATACTTTGAGTGTTTCATCCGTGCTTTTTAACTGTCTCGTCATCCAATCCCAATTTCCAGACTGCTCTGGAAAAACACCCACGTGACCAAAGTCGGTCAACTTTAATTCAAGGTCGCAGTTCTCATGCTGTATTTTCCAAGATAATGGCATCTGATTTGCGCTCTGCCACGCTCCTTCGTTTGCACCGCGACGGATATAAGTGGCGTGCGCCGAGCTCCATAATTCGGCTTGTTGCTTCGGCATACCCTCTGCAGCAACACTTGGGCGATCAAGAATAAATTCTCCAAAGCGTTCCAATCGACGACCCTCGCCGAAATCAAGTAACTGATATTGTTCTTTTGCAAACATAGATAGTTTTGTTAAGCCTCTTCTCAGCGAAATAAAGACAATCTCACATCGTACCATCTGCGATAGAGCGTCTTCAAGGCATAGCTTCACTGTTCTCGATAAAATAACGAGATTCGCTCAAATCTTCTATGTGCCGCTTCATGCCACGAGGGCTACAATAGGAGACGGGATCGCGAATCCATGCGAGAGAACCGAGAGTCGTTACTCTGAAGTATGATTGTTGAAATAAGCTTCTTGAACACCCACAAAAGACGCCGGGCAACTTTGCTTTGTGCCGACGGTGGCGCGCGACGATGTGATCTAGCCTTGATTCCTGATACCGTATTCAGGTCAGTGAAAGGATACGGTTGTTGTCTCCGATTCATGACGTGTGTCTGTTTACTTATCTCAGGGTGTCAAACCACAGACTCTCCATGGGAGCAGGGTGCAAAAAATAAATCCTTGGTCGAGCAACCTGTTACTCAACATGCTGCTTCGGTAGATGAAGTGTTGCTTCCGGATGATTCAGACACACCATCCGGAATTGTGCTCACCGTCAGTGAGACAACAGGCAATAGCCCTCTAGATAAAGATCGTGCTTTTCGTTTCCTCCAAGACATCTGTGACCTTGGCCCTCGTGTTACTGGGTCAGAAGCCATGCAGAGGCAACAAGAGATACTTACGAATCACTTTCGGAATTTAGGTGGAAAGGTACGGTTACAGAAATTCAGTTTTCCCCATCCTCAACATGGTACGCCTCAAGAAGCTGCGAATTTGATTGTGGAATGGCATCCGGAAAAACGTGATAGAATTTTAATTTGCGTGCATTATGACACCCGCCCTCAGGGAGACAATTCTCGTGTCCCAAAAAATCAGCGGGGTGATTTATTCCTGGGAGCAAATGATGGTGCCAGCGGTGTGGCATTATTAATGGAACTCGCGTACTTGATGCGGGAATTGGAAAGCCCGTACGGAGTTGATTTCCTTTTGGTAGATGCCGAGGAATTCGTCTTTTCAGATTTTCCACCTCAACGCTATTTCTGGGGTTCAGAATACTTCGCACGGGACTATCAAAAAAACTCACCTCCATACCAATACAAGAAGGGGGTCGTGTTAGACATGATTGGTGACCGACATCTTCAGATTTACCAAGATCGAAATAGTGTCTGGTGGAAGGACACGCGACCGATCACTAAGGAAATCTGGGGTACCGCCGAGCGACTGGGAGTCAAAGAATTCATTGGTCGCACGCACCCTAAAATGCGGACACCTATCCGAGACGATCATCTAATGCTGCGAAACGTTGGAAAAATTCCAACTTGCGAAATTATTGATTTTGACTATCCGAGATTTCCCGTAAATCGATATTGGCACACGGATGAAGATACACCGGCACGATGCTCTGGAGATTCTCTGGCAAAGGTGGGGTGGGTCATTCTGGAATGGGTACAGTTGCCTTAATAGCGTCAATTTATCCAGATAAATTATGTAAATACTTTTTGATCAGGATTTTTGATGGATTTCTTTTCCATTTTCACCGCACTAATACCATTGAGTTTCTATTTGATTTTCCTGGGAGTAATTAATCTTTCTCGAAAAACGCGAGTTCTTACGGGACGACAAGACTTGATTGCACTCAGCTTTGGAGTTGCGGGGCTTATGATTGTCGGTCCGTTACAAATTTTTCTTCCAGCAGCGGGAATGATTCGTTTTGGGAATCATGTTTGGTATCCGATGATAGTTCTTTATTTATTCGGCGTCCTGTGGCTGTCAATGATTAGTCGTCCGCGGCTTGTTTTCTATAACCTGAATTATGATGAATTTTTACATATTTTAGAGCGTGCAATGGAACGTGAAATATGGACCGCTCAAAGACATGGGAATGTAGTACAAATCAGCGAATTAAAGGTTCAGTTTGAAATCATGCCCGTCGAAGCAATGAAGAATATTACTCTCCGTGCAACCTGCGCTGAACAATCCAGTGCGGGATGGAGTGTTTTACAAAAAACAATTCGGGAAGAATTACTTTCACATTGCACGGTCCCCAACGCGTCTGGTTGGATTTATCTTGCCTGCGGAATTGTAGTTGCTGCAGTGGGTTGGACTTCCATATCGCTGACTTGAGAAAGCCTGGGGATCGGGTTTCAGAGACTCTAGATTTTTAGTTATGTACACGGCGTTTTAGCACTTCAGATAGGCACAACCGCTGGCATCGCTGGCAGAGAATCGGTGTCATATGCCGACAGTGCAAGTCGTAAACCAGCGCGTACATCGGGTCTTATCACGCATTGATGCCGCAGCTTTCCCAAAGGTCGCCCCTTGACGCTATAAGGTCCCAAGATTTAATCTGCTTGTGGGTTGGTGATTGGCCTTGCGTACCCTTCAAACCACCCTATAATCCGGCGAATTTTGTTCCGGTGCATGAGGCTCTGCGTCTCTCGATCGTTTAATTTTTATTGATGGAAGACGCGTCGTTTCAATTTGTTTTTCGAGTTACAAGCGGGTGTAGCTCAGTTGGCAGAGCACAACGTTGCCAACGTTGTTGTCGTGGGTTCGAATCCCATCACCCGCTCCTTAGGACGTGAGGCCTATTTTGTTTTGGCGGCAGGCCAAGAGTCTGTGGTAGGAAGATTGATTAGAGGGTTGGTGATTGAATGAGTAACGACGACTCCCAAAATTCTGACGTTCAACCAGATGCGGATGATACGGCATTAAAGTTGGATGTGGCTATCGAGTCGCCTACAGCGTGTCAAAGACACATCACGGTGACTGTCGCTCGTAAAGATATCGACAGATATTTTGATGATGCATTCAGCGAAATGATGCCTTCGGCAAATGTGCCCGGCTTTCGAGTAGGCCGTGCGCCAAGAAAATTAGTCGAAACCCGTTATCGCAAAGAAGTTGCTGATCAAATAAAGGGTTCGTTATTACTTGATAGCATGGCACAGGTTAACGAGGACCATGATCTTGCTGCTATTAGTGAACCCGATATCGATCTTGGATCAGTGGAACTCCCCGCAGAGGGACCATTAACATTTGAATTCGATCTTGAGGTCCGGCCCGAGTTTGACCTTCCCAACTGGAAAGGCTTGAAAATCGAACGCCCGACAAAAGATTTTAGTGATGCTGATATTGATCAGCAGCTTGAAAGGGTGCTCGCAAATTATGGAAAGCGTGTGCCCTCGGATGATCCAATTAAAGAGGGTGACTACATTACAGTACAAATTACTGCATCTTCGGATGGAGCAGCCTTGGGTGATCCGACAGAGCAAACTGTCTGTGTGCGCCAGAGCCTGAGCTTCCGTGATGGAACATTAGAAGACTTCGGTAAGCTTGTCACTGGTTCAAAATCTGGACAAAAAATTGTCGCGTCGATGAAGCTTGTGGATGATGCGCCAAATAACGAACTTGCGGGGAAAGAGATTCAGCTTGAGTTTGAAATATTAGATGTTAAAAAATTCCAACTGCCTGAGTTCAATGCTGAATTCCTCTCTCAAATCGGCAATTTTGATACCGAAGCGGATCTACGAGATGCCGTCAAGGATAGCTTGCAACGACAACTCGATTATCAACAGCAGCAGCGAGCACGGCAGCAAATTACTCAATTGCTGACGGCGGCGGCAGATTGGGAGCTACCCCCGGACATGCTTAAACGGCAAAGCGGGCGCGAGTTAGAGCGAAAGATCATGGAATTGAGAAGGAGCGGTTTTCCGGAGGCCGATATTCAGGCGCATGCGAATGACTTAAGACAAAATAGTCAGCAAGCGACTGCCACTGCTCTGCGTGAGCACTTTATTTTGGAGCGGATTGCAGAGGAAGAAAAAATTGATGCCGAAGAGGGAGATTATGATAAAGAAGTTGCATTAATGGCAATGCAAACTGGTGATTCGCCAAGGCGCGTCCGGGCACAGATTGAAAAAAAGGGGCTGATGGACAGTTTGCGAAATCAGATTATTGAACGCCGTGTCATTGAATTGGTGCTGGAGCAAGCGAAATTTAAAGATGTAGCTTTTGATTCTGAAGGGGGAAACACAGAAGCTGTTGATCTGGCAATCGGGGGTGGTGACCAGAATGACATACCTGTGGCCGAACATGGGCAGGAAGAGGAACTTGCGGAACCCAAAGATCACACTTAGGTTGCTTGCTGATTAATTGAAACGGAAGACGAAAAGAGAAGGAGCACGCACCCTAGTGAAGGACAAATCCGTGTCCCAAAAGTGTGCTCTACCACGGAAGCAATGAAGGAATATTGTTGATGAACGCGTTTGATGGTTTTTCTAAAGCCCCCCTAGCGGATCCAAAGCTCAGTCGCGATTACCAGCGACAACGCCAGATGACGTTGGGAGACCTGCTACTAGAAAACAGGATCATTTTCCTTCAGGGTGAGATCCATGATGGAAACGCCAATGAGCTTGTGATGAAAATGCTCTATTTACAGAGTGAAAATCGTCGCAAGGATATAAATTTTTATATCAATTCACCTGGCGGAAGCGTCAGTTCTACCTTGGCTATATATGACACGATGCAAATCCTGAGCTGCCCGGTCACGACCTTTTGTGTCGGACTTGCGGCGAGTGGAGGTGCCGTCCTGCTTGCCGGTGGATCGGCAGGAAAAAGGTTTATTCTACCTCATGCGAAAGTGATGATTCATCAACCTTATGGGCAGGTGGGTGGACAGGTTTCGGATATTGAGATTCAGGCTGACGAAATTCTCAAAACTCGCGATGTCCTTAATCAGGTTTTAAGTGAACACACCGGACAGAAAATTAAGAAAATCGCTGAAGATACTGACCGTGATTTTTACATGTCAGCTGAAGACGCAAAAAAATATGGAATTGTTGACGAAATTATCACAAAGTCACCGGTGGATGCGGAAGAAGACGAATAACTTCTTTCATCGCGACGAAACAGAACCTTTTATTTTTATTGTTTGGAGACTTGCCGCCGATGCCTTTGATCCCCTATGTGATCGAGAAGAGTGGTCGCGAAGAGCGGGCGATGGATATTTACAGTCGTCTCCTTAAAGACAGAATTGTCTTTTTAGGATCGGGTGTGAATGACGATGTTGCAAACGCTATCGTTGCCCAAATGTTGTTTCTGCAATCAGATGATTCGAAAGCAGATATCCACTTTTACATCAATTCGCCAGGTGGCAGTGTCAGTGCCGGCCTGGCAATTTATGACACCATGCAGTTAATTACGTGTGACGTGGCGACATATTGCATCGGTCAATGCGCATCGATGGGCGCGGTTTTGCTGACTGCGGGAACCGACGGTAAACGGCATGCACTTCCCAATTCGCGAATCATGATTCATCAACCCCTTGCTGGGATGGAAGGGACTGCGGAGGACATCATGATTCACGCCAAGGAATTTAAAAAAACAAAAGATAAATTAAACAACATTCTTTTGAAGCATTGTGGGCAACCGCTTGATCGGATTGAGGCGGATACGGACCGCGATCGTTTTATGGAACCAGAGGAAGCTTTAGAGTACAAATTAATTGATCGCATTATTGAACGCATGGATGCGTAAGCGAGAAAAAAATGAAGTGTTGGCAAGGATGTCTCATCTTGTCGTTTCTAGTCTTGGAAACGATTGGTTGTAAATCAGCAGGTAATACCGAGGCACTGCAACGTGAACTCCGTTATCAGGAGGACATGATATATCAGTTGCAGGATTATATTCGGACATACAAATGCTATCTGGAGGAGTGTCGGCAGGAAAACGAATCCTGTAAACGAACTGCGACATCCGCTTCAGGCAACTCTTCGATTCTAAAAAAGAATTTGCAGCCGGATGTTCATTTGATTCCACCGGGTGGTTCATCCCCTGATGAGGTGCAACCTCCGTCAGTGGAATTACCGGGGATCAAGAGCGGGTTACTCCCACGCTTGCCTGCGGATTACTACGGAAAGCTTGCCAAAGAGGATTTGTACGCGACGCAACCTATTACCACTCAATGGTCACACCCCTTGCCGAATAACGTCACCCTAGCGCGTTATCAAGAATCAATCCTTAAGGATCCGCGTGCACCAACTCCATTGGGGCCTGGAGAAAGAATTGAAGATCCGGTCATTACAGCCCTTCCGTTCCATGAAGGTTTATCCGGTGGTTATACCGAACAGGGAACCTTCGGTGGAATGTGGTTGCTTTTAGCACCTCAAAATGCGTCGGGACAAAAAGTCCGACCGCGTGGGGAACTTTCCATCGCCTTGATTAACCCGCGAGCATATTCCACCGATGGGGCTCGAGTTGCGAATTGGAAGTTTTCCCCTGCTCAAGTTGAAATGATTACGGAAGATCTACCTATTGGTGAGTCCCTATTGTTGGAGCTTCCCTGGTCGGGAGAGCCGCCAATGGATAGTTTGTTGCAGATCTATGTGCGGCTTATTACGCCAGAGGGAAATCAATTACTCGTGAATCAGCGAATCGATCTCTCGCAACGAGAACCTGCCTTCAGCGGTGGTCCAGAGGGACAGAATCGTGGGTGGAGAAAACGGACTCGACCTCGCGACTTCACCACGACCGATCCATTGATTGTCCCGCGTCGGGGTCATCGAAGTTCTGAACTCAATACACTACCTGTCAGTAGTTCCTCAATACCGACACCACCGACACCGACGCAAAAGACATTCCAGCCAACCAATTGGCGAAAAAATCCAGCCAAAGCTAATTTAAAACGTGACGCTGAGTGGAAGCCCTATCGGTGACCGATAGGTAACCTAGTGGTTCAATCCCTATGCAATCTGCAGTGTGGGACCACCGGTGTCTCCAGCAGCAAATCGGAATTAAAGTAGTTTTCCGAGTCGGTCCACCAGGTCAACAGTACGACAACTATAACCCCATTCGTTGTCATACCATGAAACGACCTTTAGTAGATTTCCATCCATCACCTGGGTGAAATCAGCAGCGAAAATAGAGCTATGGGGATCTCCAATGATGTCTGTAGATACGAGTGGATCCTCGCTATAGCATAAAATTCCTTGCAGCGGGCCTTCCGCCGCCTTCCGCACTGTTTGATTCACCTGCTCCTCTGTCACATTCTTATCGAGGATGACCGTCAGATCGACAATACTTCCGGTGGGAACGGGAACACGCAGAGCAATACCTGTTAATTTTCCTTGAAGTTCGGGAATTACCAAGCCAACCGCTTTTGCCGCGCCCGTAGAGGTTGGGATGATATTCTGAGCTGCCGAGCGAGCACGATATAGATCGCTATGAGGAAGATCGTGTACACGTTGATCATTCGTGTAAGCATGAACCGTGGTCATTAATCCTTTTTGGATGCCAAATGCGTCATTCAATACTTTTGCGAGCGGGGCAAGGCAATTGGTTGTGCAGCTGGCATTAGAAATACACTTTTGCTCCGCCGTGAGCTTGTCATCATTCACACCAATCACACATGTCAGATCGGCACCATCTTTCGCTGGTTGCGAAAGAACAACCTTTTTTGCACCAGCGGTCAAATGTGTGTCATACCCTGGTTTGTCATTGGTTGCTCGTGATGCGAAAACACCGGTGCTCTCCACCACCACATCCACACCGAGATCACCCCAAGGAAGATCTGCGGGGTTCCGTTCTGCAAGTGCTCGGATGGGACGACCATCGACAATCAACGATTCGTCATTATAGGTCACCTCAGCTGCGTAACGTCGGTGTGTACTGTCGTATTTCAATAGCGTGGCCAAGGTGCGATTGTCAGTGAGGTCATTGACTGCCACCACATCAAATTCATCACCGCGACTCATTAAGTTGCGGAAAACAAGACGACCTATTCGACCAAAACCATTGATTGCTACCCGAATCGACACAGCAACCCCCTCTCAAAAAACTTCTGTTATGGGAAATCCTCCAAAAACTTATATCCGCCATTCCGGCGACAAAGACTCTTGGAGGTTCAAAATCCTGCGGCTACCGTGAAAGTTTCTCGTGGAGCACAACACCAGCGTTATAAAACAGTCAAATAGTCCGAACGAGATCTTTTTTAACACGGTAAATTTGGAGAAAAGATTATAGTAATCTCTCTTAAAGTCAGATAGGGGTGGTTGTACGTACCGAGAGTTCAAATGCATTGAAAAATCTGTGCCCCGGCGAGGTGGATTGTGGTAATTGCAGATGATTCTATTTTGTCTGGCGGTCATTGTTCCGCCTTTCTTACACCAGAGTCTTGCGCCAGAGAAGTTTGGACGATAAATGGAATTTAATGACGATCAATTTCCTGGAAGCACCGGTAATCCAGAGCACGACATGGATGGTCGTGAGGCACTTGTGGAATCTTCGCTGGGTAGCTTGTTTGCCGCGTTTGACATAGCGCTCGAAGAGGGTGTGAATGAACCTGTCCTACTTTTGATTGATTGTGAAGATCCGATCGGCGCTCCAATTGCACGAAAATGGGAAGGGAACGACGCAGTTGATGCAGCAATAATGTCAAATGCAATGGACGATGAAACCTCTGATAATGAAGAGCGAGCCACCACGGTGCTTATTAAAACTGTCCCTTTATTTGACAGTCAACAAGAGTTATCTCAGTGGTTTCCTTACCTTGCAGACGCACTCGCGCGCGGTCCCGCTGTCGGTGGTTTTTATGTGGTGGTGATCAGCTTTGGTGGGGCTGGTGTCTTTACCGTGCCGATGGCAACACGACCGGGTCAAGTAGATCAGTAGATCTCCGCGTGGATTCGGATCGACTTTCTTTATTCCCGATACCTCTTTTTCGGCCTTTGACAGACCGAATTAATGAGCTGCATTTGGTGGGGTGGGGCGTTGTGAAAGAGGTCTTAAATAGGTATATTTTTGTAAGAAAAAAACCGGGGTTTTTCTCGTAAAAAAGTTCTCTTTTATCTCACCTTTTGTGTCCTTCGAGGTTTGATTCTTGGCTGAAAATTCTGATGAAAATGCGGGTGATCCTGCGGAAGAAATAAATGGTGGTGGCCCAGCTGAAGTCGGTAGCATAATCGATCTTCCTATTGAGGAAGAGTTGAAGAATAGTTACCTGACTTATGCAATGAGTGTTATTGTGAGCAGGGCACTTCCTGATGTTCGTGATGGGCTGAAGCCGTCGCAGCGTAGAATCCTTGTCGCTATGAATGATCTGAACTTGACGCCGGGAGCGTCTCGGATCAAGTGTGCCAAAATTTCTGGGGACACCAGCGGTAACTATCACCCGCACGGGGAGAGCGTCATCTATCCGACACTCGTTCGGATGGCCCAAGAGTGGAATATGCGTTACGTGCTTGTGGATAAGCAGGGAAATTTTGGCTCCATTGCCGGATTGCCGCCTGCTGCTATGCGGTATACCGAAGCCCGCATGGCACCCCCGGCAGCACTTATGCTTGATGACATTAACCTAGATACGGTCGACTTTCTTCCCACCTATGATGAGCGACGCACTGAGCCGACCGTCCTGCCATCGAAGTTTCCAAATTTACTGGTGAACGGGGCTAATGGAATCGCGGTTGGTTATACCACGTCGATACCCCCGCATAATTTATCCGAAATTTGTGATGCGATCACGGCGGTCATTGATGACCCTGATATTTCGGTTGATCAACTTTTGGAAATCTGCCCCGGACCGGATTTCCCAACCGGGGGAATCGTGTGTGGAAGAAGTGGTATCCGGAAAGGTTACCACACAGGACGAAGTACAATTACGTTACGTGCGCGAGCCGATATTGAAGAGTTCAAAAAAGGTCGTTTTCGAATTATTGTTCGCGAAATACCTTTTCAGCAGGCTCGTGACCGAATTGAAGAGAGTATTGCCAGTTTAGTGCAGGGGGGGCGGATTGATGGAATCTCAGCGGTGCGGAATGAGAGTGATCTCAAAGAACCGGTTCGATTGATTATTGAGGTGAAGCGGGATGCCGATCCCGAAGTTGTTCTCAACCAGTTGTATCAATACTCTCAGCTTCAGGTGACCTTTTCTCTCAATCTACTTGTGTTGGTAGATGGCAAGCCGTGTCCGCTGTCGTTTAAAGGTTTAATTGAAGAATTCATTCGACATCGTTTAAGTGTTATTCGCCGGCGTACGCAGTTTTTGCTTGCGAAGGCCCGAAACAGAAAACATACGGTTGAAGGTTTGTTGTTGGCCCACGCCAACCTTGATGAAGTGGTGCGTGTTATTCGGAGTAGCTCTACACAGGCAGAGGCCAAAGATCGTTTAATGCAGATTGAATGTCCCGGTTCACTACTGAAGCGTGCTCTGGGTGACGATGGTTTCGCGATATACCAAGAAGAGCATGGTGTTGCTGAGAATTATACGCTGACTCCTGTGCAGGCAGACGCCATTTTAAAAATGACTCTTGGGCAGCTGGTAAATCTGGAACAAGAGCGATTGGGGAACGAATTTTCAAAATTACTCGAGGACATCGCTGGTTATGTAAGGATACTCTCGGATGAAAAACATATTCTTAAAATAATTTGTGATGATCTAGCGGAATTGAAGCGGAAGCATGGAGAACCACGACGGACAGAAATTTCCGGTAATGAAATCGGCAATGTTGATCTTGAAGATCTAATCACTGAAGAGACGATGGTTGTGTCTATCAGCCATAGTGGTCGAATTAAGCGTACCCCTGCGAGTGTTTACCGTTCGCAGCGTCGCGGTGGAAAGGGTCTTCGGGGGGCTCGCACCCAGGATGAAGATCCTATTGAGCATCTTTTTGTTGCTAGTACGCACGCCTATTTGTTATTCTTCAGTAACCGAGGGCGGGTCTATTGGCAAAAAGTTTATGATCTTCCTGAATTGAGCCGCGATAGCCGAGGACGAGCGGTTGTAAACTTATTGAATTTGGCACCGGATGAACGGATCGCCGATTGTCGGGCGGTTCGCGATTTTGACAATGCAGGCCATTTTTTGATGATGGCAACTGCTGGTGGGTTAGTTAAAAAAACCAAACTTGAGGCGTACAGTCGACCACGACAAGGTGGCATTATTGCAATCAAACTTCGGGAGGGCGATGAGTTGGTGGATGTGGTCGTCACCAAGCCGAATGATGAGGTTGTTCTTTCCACTGCAAATGGAATGGCAATTCGATTTAAAGAATCAGACGCAAGACCAATGGGTAGAAATTCCAGTGGTGTTCGCGGTATTTCGCTTGGCGAGGGAGATCGCTTGGTAGGTATGGTGGTTGCGCAGCCGGAGGCTACGCTGCTGACTGCCTGCGCTAACGGTTACGGTAAACGTACTCTGTTCGGTGCCGGAGAGTCGGTTGATCAACCAGATGGTGAAACCGAAGAGGGTGGATCGACCGGTCGTTATCGAACGCAGCGTCGAGGTGGAAAGGGTGTGCGTGACATCAAAACTACCTCACGCAATGGTCCCGCGATTGGAATCACACGGGTGACTGACGATGATGAGATTATGATCATGACTGCTCGTGGCAAAATCCAACGGATCGCTGCGAGTGATATCAATGTGATTGGAAGAAATACCCAAGGGGTCCGCATTATGTCTATTGATGGGGATGATGCATTAGTTGCGGTTGTTCGGGTACCAAAAGAAGAAGGTAATGGGGCCGCTGAACAGGATGCCAGTTCACAAAACGCGGAATCCTCCGGCGATGCTGGAGCGAGTGGTGATCCTCCTGATACGACGACCGAAGAAACAGATGGAACAGAAGATTAATCTGTCTGTGCATCTAAAGTTAGAAAAAAATTCTTTCCTCTGACCCTGCTCCACGCAAGAAAAGTGTGATGTATCAGAATCTAGAAGGGGTTTTTGTTTGACCCGCTCCGCACTCATTACGGGAATTACCGGTCAGGATGGAAGCTATTTGGCAGAGCTTCTGCTTGAAAAAAACTATGAGGTTCACGGAGTGGTCCGTCGTTCCAGTGGACAGCGCATGGAAAGGATTGAGGATATTCTTCCTCGGATCACACTGCATGATGGCGATCTGACAGACTCAGGATCGCTGTTAAGGATTCTTGAAAAATCCAACCCCGTGGAAGTCTACAACCTCGCTGCTCAATCTTTTGTCCCCGCGAGTTGGACACAACCAATTCTCACTGGTGATGTGACCGCTTTAGGTGTGGCTCGAATACTTGAGGCTTTGCTGCAATTTAACCCTGAGATTCGCTTCTTTCAGGCAAGCAGTTCTGAGATTTTTGGCCAAGCACACGATAAAAAACAATCGGAGCAGACGGCCCTTCGACCGCGTAGCCCCTATGGTGTAGCTAAGGCATATGGCCATTTCATCACAATAAACTATCGCGAGAGTTATGATTTATTTGCCGTTAGTGGGATCTTATTTAATCATGAATCACCACGTCGCGGGCATGAGTTTGTAAGTAGAAAAATTTCTCGCGGAGTCGCGGCAATCAAATTAGGCCTGCAAAAAAAACTGTCTCTTGGAAATTTAAATGCTGAGCGTGATTGGGGGCACGCACGCGATTACGTAAAGGCGATGTGGATGATGCTCAACCAAAGCGAACCGCGAGATTACGTCGTCGCCACTGGAAAAAAGTATACGGTGAGAGATTTAGCGAAAATTGCTTTTGCTTGCGTGGATCTTGATTGGGAGCGTTTTGTTGAAGTGGATCCGGCGCTTTATCGCCCGGCAGAAGTTGACGCTTTATGTGGTGATTCTTCAAATATAAAAAATGAACTGGGTTGGCATCCAAAATCTGGATTTGAGGATTTAATCCAGGAAATGGTTCTGAGTGATTTAAAATCCTTGACTCCTTAGCAGCATCGATACAATTTAATCGTGATCAAGTCACCTGGAAATTAATGCGGCTGAATGGTTATCATACGCAGCATGTTATTGCGCAGCACGACTTTAGTTAGCTCTGGATAGTGAGAATAGATCTATGAAAATTGCCGTCATCGGAACTGGATATGTTGGCTTGGTGACAGGGACCTGTTTTGCTGAGAGCGGCAACGATGTCGTATGTGTCGACATTGACCAGACAAAAATTGAACGTTTGCGCAACGGCGAAGTTCCGATTTACGAGCCAGGGCTGGGCGAATTAATCGAGCGAAATATCGCCTCTGGGCGACTCCAGTTTACAACGGCTGTTTCTGTCGCTGTTCCTCCGGCCCAGTTGGTTTATCTTGCGGTGGGGACGCCAATGTCTGAATCCGGTGCGGCAGACCTTACTGCCCTATGGGCCGTTGTGGATTCCATTGCACCATATCTCAATGAAAATGCAATTACGGTTACCAAGAGCACTGTTCCGGTTGGTACAAACGCTCAAATTCTTTCACGACTCAAACAAAATACAGGTCGCGATTGTCGGGTCGCAAGCAACCCAGAGTTTTTAAAAGAAGGTGCGGCCATTGATGACTTTATGAAACCTGATCGGGTAGTTGTCGGGGTTCGAAGCGCGGAGGATGGAGAAATACTCAGACGCCTTTATGCGCCGTTTCTTCGCACTGAAAAACCTTTTCTCACAATGTCGCCTGAAAGCGCAGAAATGACAAAATATGTGGCGAATGCTCTGCTAGCCACAAAAATTAGTTTCATCAATGAAATGTCGGGGATCTGTTCGGCCATGGACGCAAATATTGATGATGTTCGCAGAGGAATCGGGCACGATAGTCGGATTGGTTTTGCATTCCTTTTTCCGGGTGTGGGTTACGGAGGAAGTTGTTTTCCAAAAGATGTGCGGGCGCTGGATTATTTAGCAAAAAGTCAAAATATCGATGCTCAAATATTACAGGCAGTAGACCGGGTGAATACCGTACAGAAAGAATTGGTGCCGGGGCTCATCAAACAACATTTTGATAATGATCTGAATGGAAAAAAGATAGGTGTTTGGGGATTGGCCTTCAAACCAAAAACGGATGATATTCGAGAAGCACCGGCGCTGGTGCTTATCGATCGTTTATTGGAAGCGGGTTGTGAATTATGCGTCCATGACCCCGAAGCAATGAGTAATGTTTGTGAGAAATATGGTGATCGCTTGACTTATTGTGACCGCCAACTGGATGCACTGAATGGTGTTGATGCGGTTGCAATTATGACTGAATGGGGTGAGTTTCGGACGCCTGATTATGCAGAAATGAAGTCTAGAATGAAGCAGCCAGTGGTGTTTGACGGTCGGAATATTTTTAATGGGGAACAGATGCAATCTGCCGGATTCACATACTATTCAATTGGTCGTCCAACAGTGCATGCATCGATGGATTAACCTGGGGGTTAATCAGGATATCGATTCCGATCTTCTCCCTGCAACGTCGGGATACGAAGGATATCTGAAGGTTGACGGATCAACCATTTCAGGAGTGCGGGAAGAAATAACAGGTCGCCGACAAGCGCACCGCCTATCGTCGCACATGCCATCATTGAGAACATTCGGTGAGTTGGTAACGGGCTAATAAGCACCGTTGCGAATCCTGAAATTAGGATGAGGGTGGTAATCACTAACGCGCCGCCAACACCGAAAAATGTCGAGCGAATTGCAGATTCGACATCAAGTCCTTTTTCCAGTTCCTGCCGGAAACGTGTTAAAAAATGAATCGAATCATCCACCGCAATTCCTATACAAACCGCGAGGGCACATACGCTAACAATTGCTAAATTTTGGTCTGTCGCAACAAGAAGGGCTCCGGTCAATGCAAGAGGAAAAAGATTTGGGATAATGGTTACCAAACCGATTCTCCACGATCGATAAAAGATGATCATCACAATAAGAATGATGATCGATGCCGTCCCCAGACTGGCAACTAAGTCATAGACAATGAGTGAAACATCTCGCGATGATTTTACTGGAATCCCGCTCAACTTGAGTTCCAGCCCTGAATATGTATCTTCCAGGTTTTGAAGTTTCTCGTTGAGTCTTGCGAAAATCGGGGTATAGATCGCGGCGCCGAGATCCTGGGTACGGATATAGATCTGGATCTGATCACGAGACTGGCTCAGCAAAACATTGCGAATACCAGGTGACAGCAATTCAACGTAATCCATTGAATTAGTCGATGGTTTTCTTTCAAGCGAATCTAATAAAGTCTGAATCGACAATGGATGACGAAGAAGCGACTCACGTGATATAAAATCATTAATTTCATTAATGACCTCGAGGAAATAAACATCGGTCTGTGTACCAGAGTTTGTAAATTCACCGGTGACTTTCACAAAATCGATTCCACCCATCGATTCATTGCAATGTTTCAAGGCACGAGTGGCAGGACTGTCTGCCGGAAGAGCATTAATCGTGCGGGCATCCGGCTTTAGGGATAAGGAAACACCGATACAAAGAATGGTTAACAGTGCACCAAGGATACTGATTGATCGATAGCGCCGCAAAATAAAATTTAATAATTGATCCAATTTTGTAAGTTCAAACGGACGGTGATTGGATTTCTCATGACCAACCAATTTTCCAAGATGAGATATTGCGAGGGCAGGGATGATCGTCAACACAGCGACAAATGTCACTAAAACACCCACGCTGCAGGCAATTCCGAAATCTCGAATTGGTGTGGAACGTGCAAGTAGTAAAGAGCCGAATCCGACAGCGGTAGTAATCGAAGTTAACAAGCACGCTACGCCGACCGCCCCTATAGCTTTATGCAACGCCTCGAAGCGATTTTGGCCACTCGTCCAATGTTTGCGAAAGACCACCATTAGATGGACACCATCAGTCAATCCAACCATGGTGATCAACACTGGGAGTACAACAGAAGTTAAATCATTACCCTGTATCGATAGCCAATCTAATGCGCCTGAAGTCCAAAACATACTTATCGCGGGTACGGCACCAACAATCATGATGGTACCGACATCACGAAATAGTGCGGTCGCGATAAAGAAAACCAAGATATAGCTGATGATTTGGAATTTACGATGATTGTCACGGAATGCCTTTTGAGCAGCCAGATAAAGTGGGACCCGTCCGGTGATTCCGATTTCGAATTCTGCCGGAAATGCATCCACTGCGGACTGACAGGCGGCTAATAAATTGACAGTGCAGTCTTCATCTTGCTGAATTCCCATCCAGTCATAACGTACAGGTAGCAATAGAGTCGTCGCATCAGGAGAGATTAGCTGACCGTATACTAGAGGGTGCTTAAGAATACGTTCTTTGGCCTCATCGTATTCATATAACTCTGCTGTATCGTCAGGCAGCCAAGCGGGTGACAGGCCAAAAATATTGAGGGGGGGGATATCTTCGATCCAGAACACACTCTGAACGTAAGGTAACTTTTCAATACTGGAGACAAGGCTTCGTAGAGCCTGAATGCTAGAGGGCGCGAATAAATCCGAAGACTGGATTACCAGAAAACTATCGGCCCTGTCAGGCCGAAACATTTCATCGCTAGTTGACGCTTTTGTAATTTCAAGGTCTTGCAGTGGAATATGCGCGGCGCCGGGCTGGGGCCAAAGGCTTGGCAAAAGTGCAAGAAAACTGATGGCCAGAATGATACCCCAAATAAATTTGGGGTGCTTGATGACCCAATCGGCGTAACGTGTTACTAATTGCACGATGATCTAAAAAGCACCATGGCGAGACTCGTCCGCGCCACGGATCAGGAAAACCTGCTTAACGTAAAAGATGTGAAAAATATTTATTTCAGCTGATCTAGCAGTCTGCGCAGATCTTCTTGTTGTTTTTCTTCTGTGAGCGATTCAGAAATATATGTTTCAGTTTCTTTTAGACTAATCTGTTGGTCTTGATTGCGATCAATTATCGCAAAGGCAAATCGCCGGAACGATTCACTAACTTCATTGCGTTGTACCTGAGAGTCGCCGTTGCGATCCCATTTATTCATCCATTCCATGGCCAAATTATTTGCTCGAGTGCGTTGATTTCTTTTATCCGCCTCCGCTTCATTTTCTTTTTTTAATTCACTGTGACTACGTGGCACTGATACTTCAAAGAAGGCAATCATCATCTCCTCCCAGCTTTGATCACCCCAGCGTACCGTCGAAGTTGCATCCGGGTTAACAATATTGCCTAGTGAGTTGTCAAAATGTGCGGTACATTCGATCTGTTTTACTTTGTTTAGGGGTAAAGGTTCGGCAAGCCGGTAAACATGTTGCCAATTGAAATCGTATTGGGGGACATCCAAAAGAATAGTTTTGTGGTCTGCCTGATCGTGCTCTGTGATTCGAAACGATTTACCTCGTAAATGCATATGGGGAGTAAGAGCAGTAAGTTTTGCATTCTCCGGAAACTCGGTTAGTGTTGAGTCAACGCGATAATTCGAAGCGCCAGGTGGTATTTTAAAGTGACGGTTTGCAGAAATGAGTGTCATCACCTCTTCATCCACTTTGTCGGGACTCGTAAAAACAAGTCCAATTTTTGTCTGATCTTCCTGAATCGACCCATTAGGAGTGTAGTGCATTTGAAAAATGAACCGGCTTCCCGCCGGTATTCTGCGAGCCTGTCCTGGTTTTAAAGCTGTGAGACGCTGTCCCGGAACATAAGCAGCGAGCCAACCGTAGTTGTCAGCATTCTGCTGTCCGGGAGCGCTAATGAACACGATCGCGTGATGCACAACGCTCCGATTTCCAGGCACAACCTCTGCAGCGGTTACCCAGCGATCTTCAGTAAATTTCGGGTCCACTACAAAATATTGATATTCGACCGTACCATCTGCCGGTACCTGGAACGGAGTTTCCCGCATCGGAAGAATCAACTCAGGCGGAGTATCAAGTTGCCATCCCGAAACGGATGATCGCTCTGCCGGCATAAACGTCTCTGTTCCCTGGGGGCATCCATCTTCGATCCACCGGGCAATCAATTCGCGTTCCTCGGAATTCATCTGCCTCGCGTTCGAGAAGGATCCATGCGCTGGATTCGCATGCCATGGAGGCATGCGGCCTTGTTCAATTACCTCTCCGATAGTCTCAGACCATGCAGCAACGTCATCATAATTGGTTAAGGAAAAAGGACCGATTTCTCCTTCTCGATGACATTCAATGCAATGCTTTTCCATCATCGCCGCGATGCGATTCTGATAAGTCACAGTTCCTGATCGTTTTGGTGAAGACTGATTTTTGCCAATAAAACATCCCACAGCTTCCGTACGTGAAATACTGATCGGTTGACCCTGTCGAAGTTGCTCGAGTGCCTCCTTCAGATACTCCTTTCCAGGGGCATCACGGGCATAACCAACCCCATATTGATCGTCAATGCGGCCCCGATAAAGCACGTCACCTTGCCGATTGATGACCAAAGCTTCGGGAGTCCGTCTTGCCCCCAATGCTGTCGCAAGTTGACCTCCTGGATCTTTGTAAACAGGAAAAGAAATCTTGTTGCTCTTAACGAATGCATTGACCTCTTTCCGCGTATCCTGACTGTTTGAATTTATTCCAATGACGTCGGCGAAGTCCTGAAACCTTTCTGAAATCATGCCGAGTTGCGGCAAATAGATTTTCACTAGTGGACATTCGGTGCCTAAAAATATGATCGCCAGATAAGGTTTATCTGATAAGGATCCGACACTCAGCCTTTCGCCGTTTATTTTCTCTAGTGAGATTGATTCGATACTTTTCGATTGGCGCAACGTATTTTCTTGCGCGTCCATTGTGGCTGGAAAAAACGATATGCTGCTTGCAGATAATGTCAAGAGAAGACCGAAGCGTAGTACATTAATTGGCATGATATTAATAAGAGCTCATGATAATGACTGCAAAGTAACGGATCTGACTCAGTATATCCGTAAGCATCTAGAACGATAAGACAAGCGTTTTTGGTATCTTCATTCAAAAATACTCACCGACTAGTTGCGGTATTTTTCAAGCAACATTTTTGCCGTTTTAACCATTTTTTCTCGGCAGGATTTAGGAGATAAAATTTCGGCATGTTCACCGAGCGACAGCACCCGTGGAAGTATTTCTTCTTCGTAGGCCTCTTCAATTTCAATTATCACTGATTGATCTTTTTGTTCACGGATTCGTTGTTTTGGGTGTTTTAAAATTTCTGCCGCCAGTTCGGCAAACTGGCGTATTATGCGAATGCGGAACTTTTTCGGCTTATTGTTTCGAAAAATACCAATACTGTTATCAAAATGCGCATCAGGATCAAAATCTCGCTGAGGTACGAATCGACGATCAATAAAAGAAACTGCTGTGATACGATCCAATCTGAACGACTTGATAGGGCCTTTCGGATGGAGTTGATCATTGGTGGATGGTACATCGGCGGCCAAAATATAAATGCTTCCGTCGAAGAGGCAAATCGCATGGGGGGCTATAATCCGATTGCGGGCACCATTTTTCCCAAGCCCTTGGTAACGAATCTTGATCAAGCGATGTTCAAAGGTGGCTCGATTAAGCGAAGAGAGGATTCCCTCTTTTTTGGCGTAGTTGCCCGGCCCACGGCCACGGACAATTAATCCGGCCCGCTGCCGGTCCAAATGTGCAAGCACTTCCGGAGACGTACTATCGCGCATCCGTTCCCAAAGACGTTGAATTCCATCCCAGTAAGGTGTCCCAGCCAGCGGATAAAGAAGTTCCCTTCCTGCGGAGAACGCCAGCAACTCAACAACACCGATCGGTAGCCGGGGAATCTTTCGTCGGGTTTTGTCCAATATCCAGATTTTAGGGCGGTCCGGATTTGCCGTGTCATGCTGCTCAATGGGATAGCCCAACTGTCGCCAATGCTCCAAATCCCTCTTAATAGTTTTTTCGTGGAGCGATGAGAGTCCTAGGGATTCAACCACCTCGTCTCGAATTTCTCGAGTTGTCATTCCAAACCGCGAATTTTCGAGTAGCTCCAAAACCTTAAACTGGCGGGCTGTTTGTTTTCCCCGTTGCATGGATGGGGCCATCGATCATCCTTTCTAAGTGAGCAATTCACAAAACACCGAATTTTAAATTGTTTTTACTCAAAAAGGAATTGGTACGAATTCAAGTGTTCAAGCGGCGGCCGTTTTCCTGAGAAGCTTGGTTGCGCTTCTGATTCGGTAAGTTACTGTCGATCGTGAGATTCCTAGACAAGAGGCTATTTCTCGATGGCTTTTTCCTTCCATTTGCAAATTAATTAAGATATGAAATTTCTGAGGGAGTGCAGCAATGGCTTGCCGCCATGTGTCTCGCTCAATAGCATCGTTAGGCCGTTGGTGTGTAGTGACTCGGCGATAATCTACCAAACTGTTTTCGATTCGATCGTTTTCGACCTCTTTGGAATCAGACCAAAGGTCGCTCGTAACGCGAATTCTATTTTTTTGTGTTCTGAGGTGACTACAGATTAGATTTTTTAGAATTGTACCGACCCAGGTGGAAACCGAACTCTTGTCAGGTTGCCAACGTGTCAAACTGCGATCTTTAGTGCGTGCCACACGCATCAATGTTTCTTGCACGAGATCTTCTGCCAGTTGATATCGACCAACTTCATTGCGCGGGATTCGGCTAAGGGCCAATCCTTTCAGTTGTGGATACAACCGTTCGGCAAGAGTCGTAAAAGCGGTTTCATCACCCCCGTAGAACTCTTCAATCAACGAGGACTCGGTTCTGGATTCGTCGTAGTTTAAAAATGTGGCTCGCATTGTTCGTTTCTCCCTGGGTTTTGTTTGCTGTTCTTTAATTTCGCTAGCGGGTGGACACGGTTGGTCCAGCAGGAGAAAACGTGGCAAAATGATGGAATTATGTTGTTTTTATGGGTAATTTTCGTCCGCCCTTGCCTTGCAGCCTGTCTTTTTGAACAGGAGATCCGAAAATAGGACTTCGCCTGTTTTCGTTTCCCCTGCACGGAGCATCACCTTGGAGAATTCCGATTCGTCGTTGATCGCAACCGATGAAGATTTGCGTGCTCGTAACGTCAAACCAACCGTCTGGAATAATGACTTTCCCTTACAACCCTATGATCTAGTGGTGATTGGTGGTGGAACCGCGGGATTGGTAAGTGCAGCAGGCGCGGCTGGTCTCGGTGCACGGGTCGCGTTGATCGAACGCGATGCTCTGGGCGGAGACTGCCTTAATACCGGTTGTGTCCCTTCTAAGGCATTGCTTCAATCCGCACGGGTCGCAGCTGCATTTTTTAATGCAGCACATTATGGAGTCCAAAGTGATTCGGCACCAAAAGTGAATTTTTCAGCTGTGATGCAACGTATGAGGCGATTACGCGCAGAAATAAGCGAGAATGATTCCGTAGATCGATTCTCTCGTCTCGGGGTCGATATATTTTTCGGCAGCGCTGAATTCACCGGACCCAGATCAGTTTCGGTCGATGGCAGTCAGATTGGATTCAAACGTGCAATTCTTGCTACGGGCGCCAAACCCCGTATTCCACCGATTCCGGGTGTCGAAACAGTCAATGCACTAACAAGTGAAAATGTATTTTCCTTAGACGCCATGCCCCCCCGGCTTGGGATCATCGGCGGAGGACCGATCGGTTGTGAACTCGCACAAGCCTTTGCGCGGTTTGGCTCACAAGTAACACTGTTTCATTCAAAAACAGGCATCCTCCCGCGGGAGGACCCGGATGCGGCAGCAATTGTAACGAGGGCTCTTGAGAAGGATGGTGTGCAACTTGTGGGCGAGGGAAGAAATATAGGCGTTCAGCAGCGTCCTGAGAATGTTCGTATTTCTGCTTATCAATCCTCAGCAAATTTATCTTTTGATGTCGATCGAGTGTTACTTGCCACGGGGCGGAAGCCAAACACTGAGGGCTTGAATCTAGAAGCAGCGCAGGTGCAGTATGATCACGATCGGGGTATCGATGTTGATGACCGTTTGCAGACCACCAACCGTCGCATCTATGCGGCGGGTGATGTCTGTTCCAAATTTAAATTTACACACGCGGCAGATGCGTTGGCGCGCATTGCTGTAGGAAACGCACTTCTAGGGCTCCGGGGACGGGCGAGCCGATTGCAGATTCCCTGGTCCACCTACACCGCACCTGAAATCGCCCAGATCGGTATACAGCCCTGGTCCGCGGCAAGTCGCGGAATAAAAATTAATTCGTTTATGCAATCTTTCAGCGAAGTTGATCGCTGTATCCTTGATGGCGAAACCGAGGGGTTCGTTAAGTTATATGTTCGCCCACACTCTGATAAAATCATTGGTGCCACAATAGTGGGGAAACATGCGGGTGAACTCATCGGATTCGTGTCGCTCGCAATGAAAAACAACATCGGGTTAAAAAGAATGGCCGGGACAATATTTCCGTATCCAACAGAAAGTGAAGTATTCCGTCGCCTCGGAGATCAATACAATCGCAATCGATTGACGCCGGGAATCAAATGGCTACTTTCGCGATGGATTTCCTGGCGAAGATAAGCGACACATCGTTTAGTGGCTTCATTTATTGAAAGATTTGATTAATGATGCGTTTAAAGATTTTATATTTGATTTGTTGTTTGTGGGTGTTCTCCGGTGCGGTCGATTTCTTGGAGGCGACGGAGAATTCTGCTGAGATGCTTACTCTGAGCGGGTGCGAGGATCGACCTGGAACCGGTAAAAAAATAGTGTTGATATCAGGAGATGAAGAATATCGATCGGAGGAGGTTCTGCCGCAGTTAGCCAGAATTCTTGCCCAGCAGCATGGTTTTGACTGTATTGTGCTTTTCGCAATCCATCCGGAAACGAAAAAAATTGATCCTAATTTTAGACATAATATACCCGGACTGAATCATTTACGGGACGCTGAGGCGATGGTCATCGCCACTCGATTCCGCGACCTTCCGAAACAGCAAATGCAGGAAATCGATCGCTATCTACATCGTGGTGGCCCGGTCGTCGGCATGCGAACGGCAACCCATGGATTTAATATCCCGGGAAACAAACCGTATGCTCATTATGGCAACGGGTATCAAGGGAAAAAAGAGTTCTGGCGAGGCGGTTTTGGTCGCGCAATTTTGGGCGAGAAATGGATTTCCCACCACGGTGATCATCGAAAGGAAAGCACTCGCGGGCTGATTGCTCCGGGAGAACGACAAAACCCGATTGTTCGAGGAATTAATGATGGCGACATTTGGGGCCCGACTGACGTATATGGAGTTCGGTTGCCACTCCCGGGTGACAGTCAAACGCTTGTTTTAGGGCAAGTGCTGGTTGGCATGAAACCTACCGATGCTCCCCTTGCAGGCAAAAAAAATAATCCAATGATGCCAATTGCTTGGACAAAAAGTTACCAACTTCCGGGATCACAAAGTAGCACTGGAAGAGTGTTTAATACTACGATGGGATCATCTACTGATTTTTTGTCAGAAGGTTTACGGAGGTTAATCATTCAAGGACTTTTCTGGGCATGTGGATTGGAAAAATCGATTCCTGACCAAGGTATTCGCGCTGATCTTGTGCCTCCGTATGATCCGACTGATTTCGGATTTCGAACTGATGAAGACTGGGCAAATAAAGATCTTCAACCGGCGGATTTCAGTAAGCCATGAGTCTTTACTGTGCGAGTGGATCTGTTGATGCGGTAATTGAATCTGAGCAATTACAACATTTATTGTATGACTCGTTCGAACAGATTGGTCGGCGAGAGAGAGTGTTGGTGGTGCCTCCTGATTACACTCGGATTCACAGCCAGGCCGGACCCATTACGTGTATGACTCATCAGTTCTATGGAGAACATCTAGTAGATGTTCTCCCCGCGTTGGGAACTCACTTTCCAATGGAAGCATGGCAAATCGAGCGTATGTTTCCCACATTACCGAAGTCGCTTATCCGCACACATCGTTGGCGAGAAGATGTAGTCACGATCGGCGAAGTGCCCGCCGATTTTGTTAGCGAGGTGACCGAAGGTATCTACCGCAAATCTTGGCCGGTACAGATTAATAGGTTGCTGTGGGAAGGAAAGCACGATTTGATTTTGTCGGTAGGACAAGTCGTTCCGCACGAGGTGATCGGCATGGCAAATTTCAATAAGAACATTTTTATCGGAACGGGTGGCGAAGCTGGAATCAACGAAAGTCATTTCATTGGTGCAGCATATGGCTTGGAGAGGATGATGGGTCGTGCCGATACGCCTCTGCGAAAAATACTCAATTATGCGGAGGATCATTTTTGCGGCCACCTTCCCATTCTCTATGTGCTTACCGTAGTCTCGCCGGATGCAGCTGGAAATCCCTTGCTTCGTGGACTGTTTATCGGAGATGACTTGGATTGTTTTCAACGAGCATGTTCGCTTTCAGTTGAAACAAATTTTCAGCGACTTGATCGTGAAGTAGATAAGGCTGTCGTTTATCTCGATCCGGAGGAATTCAAAAGTACCTGGCTCGGAAACAAGGCTATCTATCGTTCACGAATGGCCCTGGCCGATGGAGCACAGTTGATCATTCTCGCGCCGGGGGTGAAGACTTTTGGAGAAGACCCGAAAATTGACCAATTGATTCGGAAATACGGTTATCGTCCGACACCTGAAATTCTCCAAGCTGTGGAGTCTGGGGAAGATCTTAAAAATAATCTGGCGGCAGCGGCCCATTTAATCCATGGTTCTCCAGAAAATCGTTTTGATGTCATCTACTGCTGCGATCAACTCTCACAGACGGATATTGAATCGGTCGGCTATCGCTATGGGAATCTCGAACAGATGATGAAAACGTACAACCCCGATCGCATGACTGACGGGTGGAACCAGGTCGAAGGTCAGGAAGAAATTTTCTTTATTCGTAATCCGGCACTCGGTTTATGGGCCTGCGATGAAAAATTACCCTAGTGCATCCTGATGCATTGTGAAATGAAACAAACCGGAGCGTGGTCATGATTTTGTTCATCTTGCTTGAATTCGCGACTAAACTTCGACACTTAACGTTCATATCTCTCGTGTTATTCCTGCCTTCTTTTGGGGGCCATGGCAGTGTAAACGCTGAGCCGGTAAAGCCGGATGCGTTCGGGAAAATGGACCAATTTTTCCGCTCTACCTACAACCGTGCTCGGGAGCAAACCTTGCGCGATACCGGGCCGATTATTTTCGTCCAGGGTGAGGATTTAACCCTTTTTTACAATGGCAAATCCGTAAAAAGTGGGCCGCCGCAATCTGGTTACAGAACGCTAACCACTGTTTCGCATATCACACTAACGATTTTCCTTTTATTGGAGCCATATGGAGAGGGTCCTCTTTCTGAAACTCGTATTGATGGTCTTCAAACGTTCCAGAAAATTGCCAAGACGGTGCAAAGTGAACTGGGTAAGCGGCTGACAGAGGACATGGATTTGGTTGAAGCGCAGCAGCGGGTGATTGGAAAAACACTATCTCTGATTAAAAAAATTATTGATGAAAAGGCATGGACTGCAGAAGACCTGGATGACTTTTTGGACAGCGTGAAACCGCAGATATTGCAAAATGTCAAGCTTGCGGCAAAATTTCGAATTGATCATTTTCACCGTCAAATAGTCGTCTGGAAACAAAAGATATCCGCAGAAGACTGGGGCCGGTTGCATGTAGTTGTTTCCGGACCGGCGATGCCAAGAAAAAATAATCTGGCAGTGCAATATTTTTCCAAGCTCCTCGGCGTACGGGGTGAGGGTGAAAAAATCATCTATGCCGAATCGATTTTTCAGCCGACACGCGCAATGCAAATATTGGGCACCAGCCTCCTCGATGCACAGATCGGTGAGGGCTACTTTGGTGATCCATGGCGAATGCATCGTGATTTGCTCGGCAATGCCGCTGCGGTTTACTTGGATGGGATCACCCTTTCCCTCCCAGAATGATCGGCAAATCAGTGAACTGTTAACATGCTGATCAGTGGTTTGGTGTAGATCCATATACACCAATTCCATATAGTTTTTTTGTTCCCTGTTATTGAATATTGTTTCTGTGAGAATTTAATGTCTGCACAACCAACTGATTGTACAATCGCAAATACACCCTACCTGCGTTTGATTGACCGAGGGGGTTGGTCATTTGTTCAGCGAACAACCGGAGTGGGGGTAGTAGCGATTATTGCCGTCACGAGAGAAAACAAACTCTTGTTAGTCGAACAGTATCGGCCACCGCTAAATCAATCGGTCCTTGAATTGCCGGCGGGACTCGTCGGTGATCTTACGGATCAACCACAAGAAGACCTCGTGCAGGCCGCAAAACGGGAGTTGATGGAGGAGGTCGGCTATCGAGCAACAATATGGTCCGAATGGGTTACAGTTGCCTCCTCGGCAGGCCTAACGGACGAATGTGTCACTCTTTTTTTCGCGAATGATTTGGAAAAGGTGGGGCCCGGAGGTGGTGACGCCAATGAAAATATTACGGTGCATGAGATACCCCTCTCGCAAATCGATGATTACCTTGATCAGCGGGTGGAGGCGGGGGCCATTTTGGACGGCCGAGTGTATGCCGCAATTTATTTCCTCCGGGCAAAAACGGATTTGGAATTCTAGGGAAAATATTACACCTACCTAACGCCCGATGCCCTCTTGCTCAATAAAAACCGCAGTCGTGTTTGAAGATCAACATTTAATCGTGTTGGAAAAAGAAGCAGGATTACTCTCACAGCCCGGATTGGGACCCATGCAGCATGATTCACTTCTTGTGCGTAGCTTAATTGATTGGCCCTCCGCTCGGATTGTGCATCGGCTTGATCGAGATACGTCGGGTTTGATAGTGCTTGCACTAGATGCTGAGACCCATCGAAGGTTGAGTGATCAATTTGCGAAGCGTCGCGTAAAAAAAATTTACCACGCACAAATTGATGGGTGCCCTGACCGAAGATCTGGAACGATCGATGCGCCCATACGCCGAAAATCAACCCGGCCCCCACGCTATTGCATCGATTTTAAAAGCGGAAAAGACGCGACTACACATTGGATGGTTACTGCGTCACATGGATCAAGAACGTCTATTACGCTGCGACCGATTACGGGGCGAAGTCATCAGTTGCGAGTTCATATGGAATATATCGGGCATCCTATTCTAGGTGACCCGATTTACGGAACAGAGCAATCCCGTGGGCAACTCTCTCGGCTTGGGTTGCATGCTCACGCGCTTGCATTTCGGCACCCTTACACAAACAAATGGATGCAGTGGACCTCACCTGAGCCTTTTTAACCGAGCACACCCATTAAATCGCTTCTTCGTCATCCTGCGGGCAACGAGTTTCTGATTCCGCTTCAAATTGTAGTGTCACATGTTCAATTTCAAATTGATCGGACATTGTTTTTCTAAGTGATTCCAGAACTAAGTTGTATTCACAGTCAGGTCGCACCACTACGTGAGCGGTAAGTGCCGTTTCTGTGGTACTCATCGCCCAGATATGAAGATCATGGATGGAAATCACATCAGGATGTGTTTGAAGTGCATGGTTGACTTTATCTGGGTCAATGCGAGGTGGAACCGCGTGCAGCAGCAGTGCTGTGGAGTCGCGGAATAAGCTCCAGGTGCTTACAAGAATCACCGCTGCAACCAACAGCGAAACCGAAGGATCTATCCAGTTTACCGGATAAAGTTTGGTCATCAGCCCCGCAAACACCACACCAAGCGAGACTCCCGCGTCGGCTGCCATGTGTAAGAAAGCACCTTGAATATTAATATCGTTCTTACGGCCACGAAGAAACAACAGCGCTGTGAATAAATTAATAAACACTCCCACTCCAGCCACGGCCATGATTGTATTGCCGGCGACTTGCACAGGATGGGAGAATCGCTCGATCGCTTCCCAGGTTATGGCCCCTACTGCAACCAGCAACAGAAGGGCATTTAGAAATGCGGCCAAAATAGACCCACTTCTCCAGCCGTAAGTCCGACGCGTGGAAGGCGGTATTTTACTCAGCCGATAACCGGCCCAAGCTAATAGCAGCCCCAAAACATCACTTATGTTATGTCCAGCATCAGCCAGAAGCGCAAGGGAATCAATCGCAAGTCCATATGACACCTCAACGCCGATGTAAATGAGGTTCAGGCTAATGCCGAAAGAGAAAGCAAACGTATAATTCGGCGGCCCATGGCTGTGACTGTGGCCGTGGCCGTGGCCGTGGTTATGGTGATGACCCATCAGTGTATCCTCGCACCACCACGCCTTATGCCGCGGCTTCTTCCTGCAAATACTCTCGCGGTTGATAGAACCAAGCCACAATCACAAATAAGACGGCCGTTACCAGCATTAACTGTGCAAAGAACCAAAAATAGGCTGCACCTGATAGATTCTCGCCACCGCCAATGGAGATATCGGTGGAAAAATTTTCTGGTGCTACTGAGGTTCCTGCCTGATTATCCTCCGCACCACTAAGTGAACCGATTTCCTCCCGGCGGCGATCAAGCCAGGTCTTTTCTGGATGGAGTGAAGCAAACAGATCACCTCCTGCTGATGCGGCGATTCTTTTTTCTTCTTCTGTTTGAACATTGCGAATAACCGTCAAATGAACGTCATCGACTGTATAAGGAATACCATCCGGTCCAAGGCTACTGATTAAAAATTGTTTATTGTTTTTGAGATCATATGAAAGTGCATTTCCCCATTGATCCCGTGCCCCACCAACTAACTCTGAGCCAATCTCATCGAGAGGCAGCATTTGCTTTGCGTCCCAATGTTTCAAAATTTCTTTAAATGCCGCTCGCAGCCGATCATTTTCTGGAGTTTGAACCTCGATCAGTTCCCCACGAGAATTAAAAAGCATGGTGGTCGAGGAGGAGGGTTCTAGTCCTTCTGTTTGAGAAAGGGTAATCAAAAAGCTTCCATCGCTTTGCGGTTCAGCCGACAGACCGTTCTCGCTCGCACTATCTGCCAATTGCTGAGCATTTAGCGAGCCATCCTCCTGAACTGCTTTTTGTATCAACCGCGTGGCCGGAGCAGTGCCTTCTGGCACAATAATGTAACTATTTACCGCCGCTGTGAAAAAATTCCCAAGTGATACGCTCATCAGGAATAACGCCATAATGACAGACTTCATCTTGCGTGGGGCTTGGGTGTAACTGAATTCGAGGCATGTAATGGAAACCATCACTTCCGCAGCAGTCAGCAGGGCATACGCAAACACCTGCCATCCGATGGAGGGATGTTCTCCTGAATCAATCCGTTCCTGTGCAACCGCCACTGTTGCAAATGCACCCACCATGACAAACAAGCCCAGTGAAATTTTACGCATTGGTGTGAGGGGAAAAACTTTATCAATCAATGGATACACCACGAACTGAAAAAGTGGGATAAATGCCAAGATCAAGATTGGATTGACTGCTTGAATTTGAGATGAAAGCCAAGTAATCCCAAGCCAGCGACGATCCATATCTTCGGCTTGAAGCACCCAGGATGAACCCATCTGATCGAACAGGGCCCAGAAAACAGCCACAAAGATATAAATAATCAATAACTTACCGATGGCGGCAAGACCTTCACGACTGAATGTTTCGCCAAAAAATGCTTGGCTTCCTCCAGGTGGCACGTGAATAAACACCTTGCGACCCATCCAGAACACAACTGTAGCAAGTGCCATCAAGACCCCGGGAATTCCAAACGCCCAGTGCGGACCGTACCACTCAAGCAACCAGGGGGTCAGCAGTGTTGAAATAAAAGCCCCCATATTGATGGAAAAATAAAACCAGCCGAATACTTTCGTGAGTAGAAAACTATTTGTTTTTCCAAACTGGTCGCCCACATGTGCAGATACGCAAGGCTTGATACCCCCTGATCCGACGGCTATTAAAAAAAGACCTGCAATCATCCAGTGCATCGGCACACCCTGGTATCCCATCACGGCTAGCGCGGCATGCCCGAGGCAATAAACAATGGAGAGTGAGAGAATCGTGTGATATTTTCCAATCAGAATGTCAGAGAGCAGGGCACCGAAAATCGGGAAAAAATAGACAGCTGAATTAAATAAATGGACGTTTGCCGTTGCCTCCGCATCCGACATCGTATCGCCAGGTCTTGATCCTTGCATTAAGACGAGATATTGAGTCATAAAAATGATCAAAATCCCTTTCATTCCGTAGTAGCTGAAACGCTCGGCCGCCTCGTTGCCGATGATATAAGGAATGCCACCAGGCATTTTCGTTGTCGGTTCCGGAGCAGTGCGATAAGTTGTTTCAGTCATGGCGTCTCTCCGACACTCCCTGTCGTTTGGTGCTTGTTACCTTGGGCAAATTACTGGACACAACTTTGCCCTTTAGCCTCTCAGTATCCCAGAGGTGGTGTTGCTGGGGCAAGCACCCCATTGTGCCTGTTTCCGCAAACATGCGTAAAAAAAAAGCGCAAACGGGCCACACTTCAGTCGCCCAATCAGTCGCCCATTAAAAGCGGGAAAGGCGTAAAGCAGAAAATAGGTATCAATAATGAAACGAGCCCCAAGCCATATCGCAAGGGACCCAGTTTAACCCGGTCATCGGCAGTCGGAGGATGGTCGGTGCCCATCAGCAAGACAAGAATCAACATAAGTGTCCAGTTGTAGGACTCGGTCCATACAATGAATAACATGGCAGCAAGCATAAATCCGCGGGCTACCCAGCGTGCATAAGGGCCAAACAGAGTGTACGAAACATGACCGCCATCAAGTTGACTTACCGGTAACATGTTGAGCCCCGTCACCAGCATACCTACCCAGGCAGCCATATATATCGGATTCACGACAAAAGTAAACGACTTTTTCAGCGCGCTGGGATCGTTGTTTTTTTCCGCATAATCTTTTTTCACGTCATCGAGATCGTGCAGCAGGGGAATCAACAATTTAACCAGCAAAGGGTCTCCATAACCTCGAGCCTCAGGACGCTCAGGCGTTGGCTCTGCAACACTGAGACCGTAGATCAGTAATGGAATTGTTAAGACAAGACCAGCAAGCGGACCGGCGATTCCGATATCAAATACTTCTTTGCGATTTGCTCGGTTGGGGTTCATTCCGATAACTGCACCCATTGTTCCGGTCACCATAAAAGGAACGGGAATAAAGAAGGGAAAGCTCGCTGGAATTTTATAGCGGAGCGTCATAAGAAAGTGGCCCATCTCATGTAGCAATAAAATGGCCATTACCCAAAACATATAAAGGACGCCGGTTTTCCAGTTATACCGCAATCCGTCATACCAACTGGCCCAGACAATAGATCGCTGTTTTGCGGTTTGTTGCTGGCCTTTGAGATCTGTAAATGAATCTCCGGGTTGGACTTCGATTCGAACAGGATTGCCAAAAACTGGTGTTTCCCAAGCATTCCATCGGTAACAACCGGCTGCGAATGTTGTGAAACAGGTTGCGCAAAATAGTAAGAGCGGCAACAAAACTCGCCGGCGCCGCGGTGCGATTAATTCAGCGCGTACGATTTCAATCGGTTTTTCATCTGCTGTTTCCATTGATTCCAAGATAGCAGATGGAAACGCCTCGTCTACTCAGCAGCGGTAGGGGAGAGTAATTTGTATTCACCGCGGCTCCAACGCGCGATATCGGTCTTATAGTATTTTGAAAATCGACTCTCACATGGGCCACCTGGAAGATTTGTCCAGGCTTCGTCAGTACTCATATCCGTTATAAAATGATAGCTCGGTGCGAAGGTCGACTCACGCTTTGCGGCTCTTAATAAATGGCCCTGAAAAGGCGTGGCGTGGTTGCCCGGCATAGCAAACTCACCTGTGTGAAATCCAAACAGCCGGCCTGCTCGGTGCCCCTCAAAAAACCGATTAGTGAATCTAAAGGCATTGATGTCCGACCAGGGGCGATCATCTTTGTCGCGAATCGACTCACAGGCTGCGCGAATCATGGATCCCTTGTCACGAGAATGCCACCAGGTAGAGGACGTTTTGTGGAGTAATGCATCAATCGCTGTAATCACCATCGTGGAATAGCCTATTCGACTAGCCAGATAAAACATTCTTCGCCAACCGATGCCTCCCTGTCCGTTACTTGGTTGCCCAAAAATTTCCAAAATAACATTTCGATATAGCCGTTGAAACAATGAAGCTTCGTGGCTTTCCGGGCTGTAATGGCATGACCAGTTTTCGAGACGTGTTTTTATTTCTCCTGTCGGTAAATGCGGCAAGAAGATCTTGAGTAAATCTCGTGCTTGGAGGCTAACCACGTCATATTGCAATGCCTTGAAATCATCAATGGTGGCCCGGGAAAGTTCCGTAAGCCGCTCGCGAATACGACGATAGCGATAGTCAGGTAAAAATAGCGTATTGATAATCGGTCCATCGGGTTGGTTAACGTTCTCGTTCGCCGACAACACAAACCCCTCGGCCGGGTCGTACGATGATGGAAGCTGGTCGGCAGGAATCCAACCACTCCAGTGATTTTCACGACGCCAAGCGGGTGTTGGAACCAGTCCGCTTTGCCCTGAGCGACGGCGGGGAATCCAGCCACTCGCTTGGCGACCGATATGACCTTCACGGTCGGCAAATATCCAATTCAAAGTAGGCTGCGGCGTTTCCCGAACCGCAAACATTGCTTGTCGGACATCAGTACAATCAAGTAATCGAAGCCAGGATGCGATGGATTGTCCGGACCCTTCTTTGGAGCCGGCCCAAGCAAGGGACAAATATAACCCTGGTCCGGTGGCCTCCGGATTACACTCTAGAGTGCCGACGTCGTTGAAGTAAATCGGCATTTCGAGAGACTGGTTGTCTTTGCGATGTATTGTCTCAATTCGTCTTGAAAAGTCGATCCAGTTATTTTCTCGCCTATATTGCCAACCACTTTCACCACCCGGTCGGCAATCCTCAATAAAATAATCGCTCGTATCTCCTTTAAGATAAGTTACCGACCAGGAAAGGTTACGGGTGCGTCCGACCCCAAATAGCGGACAGCCCGGCAATGTTGCACCCATTACATAATTCTGATTCCATTTTAAAACTGCCTCATACCAGATTGCAGGAAGCCGATTGACTTCAAGGTGTGGATCACCAGCCAGAAGTGGTGCCCCCGTTTGACTCCGATTTGGGGAAACGGCCCAGGCATTGCTTCCTGCCAGGCGTGGAAGGTCGGCAATCAGCTCGAGGGCATCATCTGAAAGTCGATGTGCCATTTTAATCTTATGGAGAAGATTAAAATCAACATGATCAAGATGGGGAGAAAACAGTTCTTGAAGTCTATCTTTATGAATTCCTAATTGCACAAGTTCAAGAAGAAGTCGTTCGCTTTGTTGTTGCCCTACAGCCAACCCACCGAAGCTTAGCAAGTTTCCAATCAGCAGAACCGATTCTTGGGTCCAGGGTTGTGGATCGAAACCGGTTGCCCACATCGGTAAGGTACGACCTGCTTCCTGTAATGCGTCATTCAAACCTTCGCAATATGCTGTGATTTCACTAAAGGTTTTGTCGTCTAGTCTAGAAACTTCTTCTTTAAGCCCAAGATATAATCCCGCGCGACGAAAATATTGATCGGTATCAAAAAGGTCTTCTTTATCAGCAATCCGTTCCGCAGCCGTACCACGCGCAACGGCTCGAGCAAATAAAATTTGAGTTGGTCGATCAATCGCATGGACATAACCGAGTCCATAGAGGCAGGATAGCCAAGAGTCGGCTTCAATTTGAGGAATGCCGAATTTATTTCGATAGGCGATAAATGGACGTCGTTTTTTTCCTACATCGATGGGCTTCATCTTCAGCTCAAAGCCTAAATGGCATAAAACATATCGATCAAATATATGATATGTTTTTCTGAAAAGTAACGAACAGGGTTAAATACAACTGAAAATATTCAGCGTACCTCTGGTCCCTGCAGACTACTTGTGGACTGAAACCCCTCGACTTCGGTGAGTACTTGCCGCATCGCCTCTTCAGGGCTTGCACCGTTCGCTTCAAAACTTCGTGTGACTTGTCGATTATTTGCGATTGATACCCGACAATGGAAACGGTATTGCACGTTTTCATGGCCCCACATCTCAAGTAAGCTGTAGACGGCTCCAAGTTCAGCTAGCCGTTGTTCCATAGTTCTTCGACTGCAGGAAGTTTGATTAATTGTTGCCGCATTGTTGGTGCTCGGGGGCGTCGGCTCCAAGTAGGCTGCCTGTTGTGCCGGATGTTGTGCTTCTTGTTGCAAAACACCCAAATTCACCGCAGGGATGTTTTGAGGCGGTGTTTGCGTAATTGGCGATGCAGAGACTGAATTAGAATTTATAGAGGATAATGGGGCAGGGGTGGTTAATGTCACCGATGCATCGTGAAGGTAATTCGGATCACCCGCCTGACCCTGAACTTCTCGACTAAGAGTGACAATTTTTGCCAGAGCCATTTGAGGAAGATTGGTGTACCGTACAGCACCCCAACCGATCGCACCCAAAACGGCACCAAAAACGAGAGCACGACAAAATGTATCAAACGCGGAAGTTTTCATGGCGGGGATCATACATAGGGTATTTCCTGAAAGACAACGCCAATTGAGGCAAAATAATCATCAATGATTACGCCATCGGGACGCCACTTTTTCACCTGCTATCATCCGCATCTCTGATGTAAAAGTCTTATAATAGTGGCGATGTCCCAGCCAACGATTCTTTATCTCGATAACAACGCTTCAACGCCTTTGGCAACACCTGTGCTGGAGGCAATGCTTGAGTGCGCGCGTTGCCAGCACGCCAATCCTGCAAGTCCTCATCGCTTTGGGCGTAAAGCCCGCCAAGTGGTCGAACGGGCCCGGGAGGGGATTTTAGTTGACCTGGGGGGACAAACCACAGGCATAAACCCGGATCGAATTATTTTCACCAGCGGGGCGACAGAGGCTAATAATTTGGCTCTTCACGGTTTGGGCGAGGCGGGTCCAATTATTCTTTCACCCGGAGAGCATCCAAGTGTTGAACGTGTTGCCCAGTCTATGGCACAAAACGGAATTGTTGTTCATTGGCTGGAGGTGGATCGTCAGGGGATCATTTCAATCCAACAACTTGAAAATCTTCTTCAACAAGGTGCCAGTTTGGTTAGTGTGATCTGGGCCCAACATGAAACAGGAGTATTACAACCGATACAGAGGATTGCGGAATTGTGTCAGAAGTATGGTGTTCCGCTACACACCGATGCAACACAAATTATCAACAAGATACCCATCGATCTTCGAAAAATTCCTATCTCGGCACTTACTTTTTCCGGCCATAAATTTCACGGCCCGAAAGGAATTGGGGGCTTATTCGTTCGAGGAAACACTCAAATGAAGCCTCTATTGCTTGGCGGATTCCAACAATCTGGAGTACGTCCCGGAACAGAAAGCCCAGTTTTAGCGGAGGGACTCTGGACTGCATGGAAATGGTCTCATTCACAAATGAGTGATAATGGGCAGGCACTGCGAAAGATGCGGGATTTCCTTGAGCACCAAATTGCTTTGGCGTTTCCAAATGTCGTATTTCATGGAGACCAGACAGAAAGGGCACCGCAAACAAGTTGTTTTTCCGTAGCGGGTGTGGATAGACAGGCTTTGTTGATGGCGCTCGACCAGTCAGGAATCGCATGTTCCACAGGAGCCGCATGCGAGAGTGGAGCGGTCCAGAGATCACCCATTTTAGAGGCGATGAAGTGCGAGACGTCACTCTTGGATGCGGCAATTCGACTGAGTGTTGGTTATCTCAACACGAACCAAGAAATGGAACTGGCGGCTAATCGTATCACATTGTGTATAAATAACTTACAGAAAACCATTTCCTCCCCGACCACCACCGCACCCGCTCGTCGAGAGGGGCTTAAAGTGGTAGATTAGAAGCATGAAATAATTCGTTCTTTTATGTTCTTTCTGGTCTTAATATTTGGGTTCTTCACCCAATGGATGGAACCATGGTCGTCGACCCGGTTAGCTGTATTTCATTTCGCGGCACACCGATATTCGAACATGGATCGGGGGATCAGTTTCCGACTGACAAAACGCAGGATTGTTTCCTTGTTGGCCCTGAAAACCATCTAGTGCCGACGCTTATTGGTCAGGTGGTAAATCCTTTTTTGGTGAATTATCCGATGAGTCCAACCGTGTTTTGGGGTGGGCGAGGTACTGGAAAGACTTTATTGACGAAGGAATTAAAGCGACGATGTTGTGCGTTAGGTCAAACGGTTGTGTTTATCGATGGACAAAAAAATAATTATCAATCTTTAGAGCATAAATATTTTGAATCTAATCGGGAAACATTATGGATTATCGATAATGTTGATCAATTTACTGCCAATAATTCTTTGGCTAATTGTCTGTGTGATTTTTTAGATCATTGTGCAGTGGGAAATGAACGCGTTGTATTAACAATGAGTGTCCCGCCGAGTGCATTGTTGAGTTTTCCGTCAAGACTGCGGAGTCGTTTTCATGCGGGGGTTGTTTTAAAATTAAACCCCCAACCACACAAAGTCGCAACATCTAACACCAGTGAATCGGCGGTGGGATCCGATTTCACATTAAGTGAAATCTGCAGAGTAACCTCAAAATATTTTGGGGTTTCAATGGGCGACTTAAAAGGTCGGAGTCGTCAGCGGGGAATCGTTCTTCCCCGGCAACTCTTGATGTACATGGCCCACCAATTATACGGCCACAGTATTCAGAAGATTGGTAAATTTCTGGATCGCGACCACTCGACTGTATCGCATGGCTGCCAAGTGATTGAAAAAAAAACAATTGAAGATTTGGAAATAAAAAAACACATCCTATTACTGAAAAATGCGATCGAAAAACTACATCAATAAATAAACCTGTATGTGTAAAACTTGTTGGTTTTTGTTGAGTGTAGTTTGTTGATTTATTTTATTTACCAGTCGTATTTTAATCTGGGTTTCTATCAACAAAATCAACTTGTTGTGAGATTAACAGTAAACAGATTACTGACAGGTTACTAGTAATATATTTTTTCAGATGGTGTTGTAGTTATTAGGGTTATGTAATGGCGTGTGGTTTTTACTCTGTTGGATTAACTACTGAAACTAAAAATAAAAAAGATATAGATAAACGAGTGTGTTGTCTGAAGGGGGAGGAGTCCGGGTTATGAAAATCCATTGTGATCGAACAAAGTTCTTAGAAGCGTTTCAGGTGGTCGCATCCGTTGCTCCATCCAGAAGCCCTAAAGTAATATTGCAGAATGTTAAATTGGAAGTTGAGAGTGATCAGGCAGTGTTGTCAGCCACTGATATGGAGGTAGGTATTCGGTTTATTGTGAAGGACGTGGAAGTTGAAACACCGGGTGCCGCGTTACTACCAGTTAGTCGATTCTCGAGCATTTTAAGAGAAGCGCCAGATGATAAATTAGAGATTGAGGTTACATCACAAGGTGTACGTGTTCATGGCCAGAGGAGTAATTTTCTACTGCCCGCCGCAAACCCAGACGAATTTCCAGCTGTCGCGTCTTTTAGTGATGATTCTTATCATGAAATTTCTGCAGCTTTCCTAAAAGAGATTATTCATCGGACTATTTTTGCCACAGATAATGAAAGTAGTCGGTATGCACTTAGCGGTGTGTTGTTTGAATTAGGTGATAAAGATTTAATAGCAGTTGGAACAGATGGTCGTCGACTCGCAAAAATGCAGGGACCGTCTGAGCCTGTAGGTGGTCATAAAACAGGCGATTCAACCACTATTATTCCAAGTCGCGCGCTTCAACTTATTGATCGTGCGTTGTCTGATCAAGAATCGCAGGTGAAGTTTTCAACCCACTCTAACGATGTCCTGATTCAGTGTGGTGATGTAACGATTTATTCTCGTTTAGTGGAAGGACGTTTTCCTAAATGGAGGGATGTGTTTCCTAAACGAGATGAAAATATGCAGATTGAACTGCCTGTCGGGTTGTTTTATTCCGCTGTTCGTCAGGCAGCAATTGTCACTAGTGAAGAGAGTCGTGGCATCGATTTTACTTTTGGGGAAGGGAACGCAGTGTTAGCTGGCGAGGCAGCTGAAACAGGACAATCCAGGATTGAGTTACCGATCGAATACAATGGAAAGCCAATTACCCTTATGTTGGATCCAAAATATATGAGCGATTTTCTTAAGGTGCTTGACGCAGACAAAACTTTCTCACTGGAAATTAAGGATGCAAAAAGTGCAGCGGTATGCACAACGGATGATGGTTATGGGTACGTTATTATGCCAATGGCTCGAGATCGATAAATCACTCGCTTGATAAATGATGAAAAAAAGAGGACCAGTACCAATCGGAAATATCGTTGCTGACCTGCTTTCAAGAAGAGGGTTGGGAAGACCGCAAGCCACAACTGAATTAGAAGCGATTTGGGGAGAGGTTGTGGGTGACGCTATTTCTCCGATGACACATTGTGGGAAAATCAACCGGCAACAACTCAATGTGATTGTGACTAACTCCACAGTAATGCAAGAGCTTGTTTTTCGTAAGCAAGAACTTGTAAAAGCATTTAATAAAAAGACAGAAAGCAATTTAATTAAAGATATCCGATTCCGTGTGGGGCGATTACCAGGTTCGTAAAGTGCCGGTTGGTTAATCAGTTGTTTAATAATCCATTTACATACAGAAAAACTAATGACAGACGAAATTCCCTCGAAGAACGAAACAAGTGATGGCTTTACTATTGGTAAAG
Source organism: Planctomycetota bacterium (assembly GCA_036153155.1). Taxonomy (GTDB): domain Bacteria; phylum Planctomycetota; class Planctomycetia; order Pirellulales; family UBA7805; genus UBA7805. The sequence continues at coordinate 25,801 of JAYZMM010000017.1, read as the reverse complement.
GCCAAGCCGAATATAAACCAGAAGACTTGCAGCACCTCTCTGATTTAGAGCACGTGCGCGAACGACCGAGTATGTATATCGGAGACACTACCTCACGTGGACTCCATCACCTGGTATTCGAGGTTGTGGATAATTCAATTGATGAAGCGATGGCTGGCTATGCAACCACGGTACGAGTTCAGATTAATAACGATGGAAGTGTCACTGTAGAGGATGATGGTCGTGGTATTCCGGTTGGTCGGCACGAACAATTGTCGGAAGAGTTAGGCAAAGAAACATCAACACTAGAAGGTGTGATGACTGTTCTGAAGTTTGGTGGAAAATTTGAAAAAGGTGCTTATCAAACATCAGGCGGTCTTCATGGAGTGGGTGTCACGGTTGTTAATTTTCTTTCTCAATGGTGTGAGGTGGAAGTCTGTCGCGAAGGACATGTTTATCAACAGGAATATGAACGCGGTATTCCACAAGGAGAGGTGAAGCGGTTAGGTGCGACAGATAAAGTTGGTACAAAAACCACGTTTAAGCCTGATGCGCAAATTTTCCAGACCACACAATATTCTTATGATGTCTTGTATAAACGCCTGCAAGAACTTGCTTTCTTGAATCGTGGTGTCCGGATAGTTTATCGCGATGAGCGCACTGATGAGGGAGAAGAGTTTTTGTATGAGAACGGGATCATTGAGTTTGTTCAGCACCTTAATAGAGCAAGTGAAGCGATTCATCCGGATGTGATTTATCTCTCTGGTGAGTCGGATGATGTTGGTTATGAAATTGCATTGCAATATTGCGGCGAATTTACAGAAAATGTCCAGTCTTATGTGAATAATATTCACACCCATGAAGGAGGGACGCATGTGTCGGGTTTTCGCTCAGCTCTAACTCGATCACTTAATAGTTACGGCCGAAAACAGAATTTATTTAAAGATATCACGCCATCCGGAGATGATTTTCGGGAGGGTATCACAGCAGTTATTTCTATGCGGGTGCCGCATCCGCAATTTGAAGGACAGACAAAGACAAAACTAGGAAATAGTGAGGTTGAGAGTGTCGTCCACACAGTGTTAGGGGAATTTCTCGCGAATTATCTGGAAGAGAATCCGAAAAATGCAAAAAATTTAGTTCGCAAAGGGATTTTGGCGGCTGAAGCGCGCGAAGCGGCACGAAAAGCAAAAGCACTTCTTCGAGAACGCAAAGGAGTTCTCTCGGGTGGGGGTTTGCCTGGGAAGCTACGTGACTGCAGTAGTAAAGAGATGGAGCGTTGCGAACTTTACCTCGTTGAAGGTGATTCGGCCGGTGGCAGCGCGGAAGGTGGCCGCCTGCGGGAATACCAAGCGATTCTTCCCCTGCGGGGAAAAATCATCAATGCCTATAAATCCCGGGAAGATAAAGTGTTAGCGAATGAGGAGGTTCGTAGCATGATTTCTGCCGTCGGCATTGGAATCGGAGAAGACCAAGATCTTTCCAAGCGGCGCTATGACAAAATTGTGATCATGACTGATGCTGATGTTGATGGATCACATATTCGAACCCTACTCCTAACTTTTTTCTACCGACAGATGTACGACCTTGTGAAAGAGGGAAAAGTTTATGTGGCACAGCCTCCACTCTTTCGGGTGAAGCAGAAGAAGAAAACATTTTATGTGCAAACAGAAGAGGAGATGAAAACTCAGTTGACCGAATCTGGTTTAAAAGATTCGACATTTGATCCGCGAGATGGTCGACTCATCTCCGGCGCAGAGATGAAGAAGTTATGCGCAACATTGTCTGCCATTGAGGAGCCCTTGGCGGCTCTCGAGCGTCGGGGAATTAATCTACGCACCCACGCTGCCAGACAGGATCCAGAAACCGGCAAGCTTCCCATGTTTCATGTCTTTCTCGGAAAAGAGGAGTATTGGTTTATCTCTCGAACCGAATTGAACGCGTTTGTGGAAAAACAAGAACAGGAGGCAGGCCAAGAGCTCCAGGTCGCAGAAGGGGAGGAAGAAAACGGAACACCAGAGTCTCGACGCCTTCACATTGTGGAGTTCAATGAAATCCGAACCATTAACGCGCTATTGGGTGATCTGCGGGAAATGCAATTCGAGATTGACGCCCTAATGCCGGTCGAACGGACAGGCACTGAGGAGGCGAGATATCTATTGCGTCGCGGGGAGACTGAAATTGGGATTGAAGAGTTACGCTCACTGCTTTCTGCAGTCCGAGCTGCTGGTGAAAAAGGTCTGCAAGTCACCCGATTTAAAGGTCTTGGGGAAATGAACGCTGAGGAATTACGAGAAACAACTCTCGATCCAAGCAATCGAACACTTCTAAAAATCCGGATGGATGACGCAAGTCAGGCGGATGAGCTTTTTAGGATATTAATGGGTGATCACGTGGAGACACGGCGCGAATTTATCCAAAAACATGCACTTGATGCTAGCTCCCTTGATATTTAACCCCGTCGCAAGAAACGGGATGATTACTGAACTGAATCCCAAAGCACATGCATTGATATTGCGACAGTATTTTTGGCACGTCTAAAAATATCGACAATCAGGACACTGAAAAAAGTATGGCGACACCAATAGAAACAACTGTGATTGATGAGCTGACGGAAGAAATCATTGCGAATAAGGAACAAACACCAATCATTGGTGCCTCGTTAATTGGATTAATTCTTCGGGCACAAGGAATCAATATCGTTCCATCGCTTCAGGGTGGGCAGATTATGCCCACGATGGATCGCGTTAGTCGTACTTTACGGCAAGTTTTCTTTAAAACCGAGCAGGGACTCGCATTTGCTGTTCTTGGGATGGCAAAAATTAGTCAACAGCCACAAGTTGGTATCGTGACTTCTGGGCCAGGCGGACTTAACACAGTTACAGCTCTTGCTGATGCGACACGGGATTGCGCGCCTGTGGGATTGATTGCTGGGCAGGTGCCACAGGATGCAATTGGTACGGATGCATTTCAGGGAACTGATATCACCGATGTGGTAATACCGGTTACAAAATCTGCCAGACTTATTGAAAACGTGGACCAATTAATTGATTCTATTCCTAAAGATTTGGCCCATGCTGCGGAGGGTCGTCCGGGAAGTGTGCTTTGGGATTTACCAAAGGATGTTCAGTTTGCTCCGATCGATTTAAGAAAATGTCGCGATAAAATCACCTCTTATCAAGACTATCTAACAAAACCCGAACTCGATACAGACGCACTGGACGAGGCGATCAAGCTTCTCTACGCATCGGATAGCCCGGTCATCATGGCTGGCTACGGTCTTTCACTGGCCAATGTCTTTGATGAATTTCACGCGCTTTTAGAAAAGACTAAGATCCCCGTCATTCATACCCTGCCCGGTAAATCATCCGTGCTTTCGAGTTATCCATATAACCTGGGTATGCTCGGGATGCATGGCCTCTATGCAGCGAGTGCAGCGGGATATCATTCTGATTTTATATTGGGATTGGGTGCCCGATATGATGATCGCGCAGTGGGCAACCCATCTTCATTTGCGCCAAAAGCTCAGCAACGAGCGGCACTGGTGCATGTAGATACAGAAAAAACACAATTCACTAAATCACGTGATATTGTCCCTAATAAATTGAATGTATTGGGCGATGCAGGTGATGTGGTTCGATATCTATTAGATAACCTCGATCCTGGAAAGCTAAAGCTTGATCAATGGCACAACCAGATCGAACGTTGGTTGAAAGAAAATCCAGCCCCGCCGAGTGAATTTCAGAGTCAAGATTGTCTTGATATTATGTACACACTGGAAACACTCAACCAGGTTACCGAGCATAGTCACCCGGATAAAATTGTGGTCACTGATGTCGGAAATCATCAGATGTGGTCGAGTCAGAGAATTAACACAACAGGTCCTCGATCCTTTGTTACTAGCGCGGGGATTGGCACGCTTGGAACCGGTATTTCACAGGCGATTGGAGCACAATTGGCTGCCCCGGATCGACTAGTGGTGGTGGTGGAAGGTGATGAAGGCTACTACAGTTGCGGTCCGGAATTACGGACTATCGCTCGGTACAACCTTCCTGTGAAGGTTCTTGTGATCAATAACGGTGGACAGTGTATTGTTCGACAGTGGACGACCCATATGTTCGGTGGAAATAATGTTGGGGTCATTGATCATGTTGATGGTGTGTCGGATATGGATTTTATCACAAATGCGAATTCGTACGGCGTACCAGGCGAAAAGGTTTCACTGAAGAAAGAAATTCAGCCCGCTATGGAACGAATGCTCTCAACCAGTGGCCCTTATGTCGTAGAGTGTGTTGTTCCCCATGAGGATTGCTATCCTTGGATAAAACCGGGGTCTGGATTTCCGGAGATTATGAGTGGCGATCAGCAGTAGAGTATTTCGAGTGCTTGGAAGCAGTGCGTTCAGCAGTCTGTTACGTTTATTTTATCTTACTCGGCACTGGGGGCTGCTTTCTCTTCCTCTGCTCGTAATCGCGGAGCATTCAGCCCTTGCTGAAGCGGAAAGTCATCCCACCCCCAGGCCGAATATATTACTTATCGCGATTGATGATCTCAATGATTGGGTAGGATGTCTCGGGGGGCATCCTCAGGCCTGGACGCCGAATATTGATCGTCTTGCTGCTAGGGGCACGCTTTTCTCCAATGCGCATTGTCAGGCCCCCGTATGTCAACCGTCACGCGCAAGTCTACTGACGTCAACATATCCGTCGTCCTCAGGATTATATTTTCTAAATCCCGGGATTGATGCATCCCCGGTAACCAAGCAGAAGAAAACACTACCACAAAGATTTGCTGATGAGGGATATCGAGTTTTGGGTGCTGGGAAAATATTTCACGTGATTAATGGACCTGTATTCAGCAATCTAGGAAAGTACGGGGGAGGCTTTGGATATTTTGGTCCGCAACCCGAAAAGAAAATCAGTCAACCTCATGGTCATCCATTATGGGATTGGGGGACCTACCCAGATTCAAATGATCAAATGCCAGATACGCAAATTGCTAATTGGGCAATAAAGCAATTAAAAACTCCCGATCAAGAACCCTTTTTTCTTGCCGTCGGTTTTTACAGACCACACGTGCCAATGCTTGTGCCTCCAGATTGGTTTGATCAGCATCCGCGAGGAGAAATTATCACTCCCCTGATACAACCTGATGATGTGGATGATTTATCACCCTATGCGCGAGACCTCACAAGTCTTCGGCATGTAGCCCCATTACATGAATGGATTATTAAAAATAAACAGTGGAAACATGCGATTCAGTCTTATCTTGCTTGCTGTTCTTTTGTGGATGCGTGTGTTGGAAATGTTTTGGATGCGCTTGATAAAAGCCCTTATCGCGATAATACCATTATCGTCTTGTTTTCAGATCATGGATTTCATTTAGGTGAAAAACAGCGGTGGGCAAAACGATCGCTTTGGGAAGACGGTACGCGTGTGCCTTTGATTATCGCGGGTGCTGAATTACCCCAGAACCAAAAATGTCCACAGCCAGCCGGACTCATTGATATCTATCCAACTTTACTGGATTTATGCAAACTTCCCTCAGACAGCCAACTAGAAGGCTCGTCCCTAGCGCCACAAATAATGGATCCATCGAAATCAAGACCTCCAGTGCGAACAACATTTGGTCCAGGAAATCATGCCATCCGGAGTCGCGACTGGCGTTACATCCGATATCGTGATGGATCGGAAGAGCTGTATGATCACCGAAACGATCCCCATGAATGGAATAACCTCGCGACCAACCCTCAGAAACAATCGATAATTAAGATGCACCGCAAGCATCTTCCCGCCACCGAACAACCAATTCTCGGAAATGGTTCAACTGGCCATCACGCGTTTAATGCGTCAGAGAGCCAACGTCTCAAAAGCATTCAAGCCAATTAATGAAAGTCTGGCTGCCGGTTTGTTAATTTCGAGCAGCATCGCTGCCTTTGCGTTTCTGTATTAGGCAGCGTAAAATTATCCAATTCGGAGTCCATCGCTTATATATCCCTGATTGGCAATACATTATGCAGTCAAGAAAAAAAATACGTTTCACCATTTATTGCACAGTTTTTTCTATTTTCCTGGTCCTCACGATTCAGCAAGTGTTTTCAGGAAAGAGCGAATCTCTACCGAGCGGCGTGACGTTTAATAATGGGGATCGCGTTGTCATTTTGGGTGGAACACTCGCTGAGCGAATGCAGCATGATGCTTGGATGGAAACTCTGATTCAAGATCGGGCCATCGGGAAAAAATTATCATTCCGTAATCTTGGTTTTTCGGCAGATAGCGTAGACGAAAGATTAAGAGTCACCGGATATGGCTCACAAGACGAATGGCTGAAGAAAACTAAACCGGACTGGGTTTTTGCCTTTTTTGGATTTAATGAATCATTCGCCGGTAAGTCGAAAGTAGACCAGTTTAAGCAAACGCTGCGCAAATTTGTAAATCAACTGAAAGCGGAGAATTACAACGGGAAAAATCCGCCACAAATCGTTCTATTTTCTCCGATCGCGCATGAGGATCTCAAGCAGGCGAATTTACCCGATGGCGTGGAAAATAATCGTCGATTAAGGCTTTATGCCGACGCTATCTCTAATGTTGCAAAGGAAACGAATGTTCATTATGTCGATTTGTTTACACCGACTCTTGAGGGATATCAGGACGACGACATCCAATGGACAATCAATGGCATTCATCTCACAAATTATGGGAACCGTAGATTAGGGCAAATTATTGCCGACGCGTTACTTCCCGTGAGCTCAGAGCAAAACGAACCGACTAATTTGGCGACGTTACGCGCAGTTATTCAAGATAAAAACTTTCATTGGTTCCACCGCTATCAACCTACTGATGGTTACAACGTGCACGGGAATCGGGCAGATTTAAAATATATTGATGACCTTAGTAATCGAGAGGTAATGCAGCGGGAACTCGACATTCTTGACCAAATGACCACCAATCGGGATGCAGTTATTTGGGAAACTGCCAAAGGCAATACGGCGGTAATCGACGATAGTAATTTACCACCTCAATACGATGTGAAGACAAACGCGCCCGGTAAGGGTCCCGCTGGTGAGCATCTGTTTCTCGGTGGCGAAGAGGCTATAGGTAAAATGACTCTCGCCGATGGAACTGCCATTAATCTTTTTGCTTCAGAGGAGCAGTTTCCAGATTTGATCAATCCGGTCCAAATGGCATTTGACACGAAAGATCGTTTGTTTGTTGCCACTTGGCCCAGCTATCCTCACTGGAAACCGGGGGATGTGATGGATGACAAATTACTAATTCTTGAGGATACCGATGGAGATGGAAAAGCCGATAGCTGCAAAACCTTTGCCGATGGATTGCATAATCCGACAGGTTTCGAGTTCTGGGGCGGGGGAGTCTTCGTGGCAACGGCACCCGACCTGCTATTTTTGAAAGATACGGACGGTGACGATGTCGCAGATATACGGATGCGTGTGTTACATGGATTGTCTTCGGGCGACACCCACCATGCTGCAAATAGTTTTGTTTTTGGTCCCGATGGAAATATTTATTTTGGCGAAGGCATCTTCCACCGGACTCAAATTGAGACCCCATACGGTGCGGTGCGGAATCGTGATGGTTGTATTTGGAAATTCGACCCTAGAACCTGGGAAGTAGAGAGATTTATTCCATATAATTTTGCAAATCCACACGGACATGTTTTTGACAGTTGGGGGCAGAATTTTGTATACGACGGCACAACGTCTTATCCTTACCATGCGGCAATCATTTCCGGACACATTGATTACCCCAATAAACGGCGCGACAAACCATCAAGCCCGCTGCTTTACCAAAGGAAAACCCGCCCTTGTCCAGGAGTCGAAATTATTGCGACCGAACACTTTCCAGATTCCTACCAGGGGGATTTATTGGTCGGTAATGTGATCGGTTTTCAAGGCATTCTCCGATATCGCCTGGATGAAAAAGATAGTAGTTTCGCCGGCTTTGAGGAACCATTTCTGGTGCGATCAACAGATCGAAATTTTCGACCCACAGACATCGAAGTTGGACCCGAGGGAGCCGTCTATTTTTCTGATTGGCAAAATCCCATTATCGGCCATATGCAGCATCATATTCGCGATCCTAGTAGAGACAATAAGCACGGCAGGGTGTATCGCATCACTTATCCGTCGCGGCCCTACGCTTCAAAAATAGCCATAGACGGTCAACCCATCGAAGCACTTCTAGATCTTCTCAAGTCTCGGGAAAAGCGGGTCCGGTATCGATCACGAATTGAGCTGAGCGAGCGAGACAGCGATGATGTTATTTCGACGCTTCAAACATGGATTTCTGATCTCGATCAAAACGATCCAGAATACCAACGGCAATTACTTGAGGGTTTGTGGGTGTATCAACAACACCATCGTCCCAACTCAAAACTTTTAAATTCTTTACTTCAAAGTCCGGATTTCCGCGTGCGATCCGCCGCTGTGCGGGTTCTAGCAGCATGGAGAGAAGATCTTACGGATCCACTTGCCTTACTTGAAAGATCCGTTCAGGACCCGCATCCTCGTGTGCGACTAGAGGCAGTACGTGCCTGTAGTTTTTTTCAGGGTCCTGAACCGTTGGAAATTGCGCTCCGCGCGCTGGATCAGCCAATGGATCGTTATCTTCAGTACACACTTACCGAAACCGTGCGCCAATTGCAGCAGAAAAAACGTTAATTATCCCTTGAGAATTTTTCACCTGCTGATAAGGCTTGGTGAAAACTCTGGACGACAGACCGCTCTGCTAAATCGCGATTAATGTGGGGCCGCTGGCGTGCCAACCAGACCGCTGCTTCCTCAGGCGTAAATCCGCGACGATACATGATCCAACAAAGTGCTACCGTAGCGCTACGCCCTCTTCCCGCTTTGCAATGGACATACACCTTTCCACCACCATTTTCGTGACGCTCAATAAAATTAATTGCGTGCTGAATGTCGCTCATGGTGGGTGGTGTGAAATCTACTGTGGGTAGCCATAGTTGCTCAATCCCCGCCTTTTCATAGGCAATTTTTGGCCCAGGATATTCAATACACATGTTAATAACCCCGGTCACACCTTCCGCTTGCAAGTGAGGCACATCGCGTGAAAAGGGCAGCGCACCGAGGAGAATAGGTTCTTCTGTAAGTGCATCCCACCAGTGTCGAACCTTTAGCAGTCGGCCAAGAAACACATTCCACAACAGTGTAGGAATAAAGAGTAAACGAATGATTTTGGCTCGCACTGGTATAACCCCAAAAAATATCGGCGGTAATTCACAATCAGTATGAATTACCGCCGATGATAAAAGCAAAGAAATAATCCACCGATTGTTATTGCTCGGCGAATTTCTAATAAAAGCTCATTAGCTTATGCGCTGGCAGATTTGAAGTATTCCTTCGAACCATCCCAATCAGCCTTCATGGTTGCGGCTCCTGGTTCCCATCCGGCAGGACAAACTTCACCATGCTCGGCAACATATTGAAATGCCTGCAGTACTCGTAGCGTTTCATCCACAGACCGCCCAACTGCAAGATTATTCACTGTTGCATGTTGAATAATCCCTTTTGGATCAACGATAAATAATCCGCGTAGCGCTACACCACCGGCGGCTAACACGTTGTATCGGGTTGCAACCTGTTTGCTTAAATCGGAAGCAAGTGGATATTCAAGCCCCGCAATTCCACCCTCTGCCTGCGGTTTCTCCGTCCAGGCCAAGTGAGTAAATTTACTGTCCACGCTTACGCCCAGCAATTCGGCGTTTAAATTTTTGAAGCGATCGACTGCTTTTGAAAATGCCAGAATTTCCGTCGGGCAAACAAAAGTGAAATCAAGCGGATAGAAAAAAAGAATCAGCCACTTTCCCTCATAATCTTTAAGACTAACTTGCTTGAAAGATCCTTTTTCGACCGCTTCCATTGAAAAATCTGGGGCCGCTTGACCTATAATCGACATTCGTTCCTCACTTTTTAAAACTTATGTTTTGCGTACGTGGATGATGTTTCAACTTATCCGGGACCGGGAAAATACCATGTTACCTGCCCAGAAATCTCTGGCATTCAGCCTAAAAAATGATTTGCTAACGTCAACCCTCCTCGGATGCAGCAGCGAACAAAAGGGGCTTAAAAAACAGAATTTCCGGAGTCGTTTACTTGCAATATTAAATCTAGCAACGATCTATCAGTGGGTATTTTTCATGATGACATTTCCAGGCCAAGCGTTTGGCCAAAACTATGATGAGCAGAAAGTGCCAGTCTATAAACTTCCGGATCCACTACGCGCGGAAAGCGGGCAAAAAATCGATTCGGCGGATGCGTGGACACATCGCCGCAAAGAAATTCTGAACTCTTTCGAGCGCGAGGTATATGGAAAAAAACCGGCTCAGCCATTGAAACCCGAATACACAGTGACTGAAGATTGGACACCGGCATTAGACGGAAGGGCGGAGCGCAAACAAGTCGCAATTTCCATGGGACGAAACGGATCGACCGCCACAATTAATGTACTGCTCTATCGACCGGTGGATTGTGAACAGGCTGCCCCGGTATTTGTCGGATTGAATTTTATCGGCAATGCATCGATCAACCCGGATCCAGCCATCGGGCTACATACAAACTGGACCATCGGGTCTGAGGACGAGGGCGTGATCGATCATCGGGCGACCGTCGCATCACGTGGTAAGAAAAAATCACGTTGGCCTCTTGCGCACATTATTGAGCGAGGATATGCGGTCGCGACCGCACATTGTGGAGATATAGATCCCGATTTTGATGATGGGTACAAAAACGGTATTCATCCCTTGTTTGCCGATGGACATTCGGTCGCACAAGCGGAAGAAACGTGGGGAACGATCGGGGCATGGAGTTGGGGTCTCAGCCGAATCTTAGACTACCTGGAACAAGAGTCGGAAATCGATCATACGCGAGCAGCAGTCATTGGGCATTCCAGACTCGGTAAAACAGCCTTGTGGGCTGGGGCACAAGATAAACGCTTTGCTGTAGTTATTTCTAATAATTCTGGCTGTGGCGGGGCAGCTCTAAGCCGCCGTCAATTTGGCGAAACAGTGCAGGCAATCAATATGAATTTTCCACATTGGTTCTGTACAAACTTTAAAAAATACAATCAACGAGAAGATGAACTTCCAGTGGATCAGCACATGTTGGTGTCGCTTATTGCACCTCGTCCGGTGTACGTAGCAAGTGCGACGGAAGATTTGTGGGCCGACCCTAAAGGCGAGTTTTTATCCCTGCTATATGCCGACCCAGTCTACAAAATGCTGGGAACCCCTGGATTGCCGGTTGATCGCATGCCGGACCCCGATCAACCTGTGCAAGGAACCATGGGTTATCACCTTCGAAGTGGTTCACACGACATTACGTTATACGACTGGACGCAATATCTTGATTTTACCGATCGCCATTTTCGTGGGACACAGAGTCGTTGATTTCAGGTGGCGTACAATAAACCTGATTTAACGCACTAACTTACTGACCGATACAATAGAGATGCGAGGAAGTACGCAAATATATTTTACCCCCGCAGATTACAGGACTTGCCATGCCATCGCCTTCAAGGCGGTTGCTAGCAATTTTTTCAAAGGTATCTCCCGCACGGAACACATGAACTTCACCGGTCTCATCCGGCAAGTACACTACGTTCCCCACCACGGTTGGTGAGGCTGAATATCCGCGACGCCCTAACCGTTCTTTCCAGAATTCCTTCCCGGATTCTGGATCAAACAGCCGGACGATGTTTGCGTCCTGAACCACCAATAGCCGATCTCCGATCAAAACCGGCGAGGGGACATAGGATTTGATACCCTTTTGCCAAGCGATCTTACCACTTCCATCAGCTCGCACTGCCATCAAATTATGTTCAGGCCATCCACCACTGGCAAACACCAACCCCTTGTACCAAAGCATCGTATTCGCAGTTGTTGCCGCTGGCCCTTCTGACTGCCAACGTAAGGCACCACTCTCTGGGTTATAACTACACACGGTGTTGTGGCCACTTAGTAACAATTGATCGACACCATCAATAGTTGCTACTACGGGTGTTGCAAAGCTGGAGTTATTTTTACGATCAATCCGCCAAATGATTTTGCCCGTATTTCGATCCAGCGCAGCCAAGAATCCAGTTCCCTGATTATCACCATTTACAATCAACAGTGATTTATACAAAAACGGCGAGGATCCATATCCGTGTTTGGAGTCGAAGTCTCCTGCGCGAGTCTGCCAAACAATATTGCCATCTCGATCCAAAGCAGTGACATAAATGCCATCGTCGATCATAAACACCACAAAAACATATTTCCCGTCCCATGCAGGCGTGGCAGAAGCTTGCGAATTTTTTTTATGCATATGCATGAAGGGGCCTCGGTGAATCTCTTTCTCCCAGAGAAGACTCCCCGATTTTCGGTCATAGCACAGTAGCGAAATCTTATTAGTTTCATGATTAGCGGTTGTCAAAAAAATACGATCCTCAACAACAATGGGACTTGCGTGGCCCTTTCCGGGAACCGCCGTTTTCCAAAGAATATTTTTTTCTTCATTCCAGTGTTGCGGCACCGACTGGTTTTCTGCAATTCCATCGTGGGTCGGACCCCGCCACCAGGGCCAGTCACCCGATTTAATCTCAATCGGACGAAATGCTTTCGACAAAATATTTTTTGTGGTTGGAGAGTAAACGCCCTCACCGTTGTTGCATCCTGAGACAACAAGAACAACTGTAATGAGTAGTATCCGGTAGATGGATATTTGGAGCATCGTCAACACATCAATATTTCAAGTGTGGCTGCTTACGACCTTAAATCCCAGTTTAAAGAGCAATCCCGACATCCAAAAGGACCACGGGTTCATTAAATCGACACACCCATTATTCAGGCTTCGCCATTATTTCGGCGACTTCATGGTACCAAGTGATTTGAAGTAGATGGGGTCTACAACAGACCGGGCAGTCTTCCACATACTCCTGTTCCTTTCCGGCAGAAACATCCAGCGGAATAACAATTTCTTCTCCGCACGCACTACAGATGTACGATCCCTCTTCTTCCATCATTGATCGCCTCGTTGTGGTCGTCTGCATTTGAATTTCGAGCAATCATCCGACTTGGAGTATGACGGCCCTATTGGCATTAAAATCGGAACCATCAGTTACCGGTTGTATTGCTTGCTGCCTACAGATCCTAATTTCGATGGGTTGCACATATTTGTAGCAAACCAAATGACCAGCACCATTCCCCTTCGGAACAAGCTGGCGTTTACTTTTGTTCGATAAAGTTTGGGAGGATTTATGAATATTTCTGCCGTAAAACCATTCGATTGTGCCCGTCCATGGAGACGTCTCCTCCTCCTGTTCTCCGCCTTCGGTGTGCTATGTGGAAGTGGATGCCATCTATGTCAAAAGAAACACATCTGGAGCTCACCTATCCCAGCTGATTCAAACTTCCGTTCTTGCGAATTGGCTAAGGTATCGGAAATATGTTTTCGGCAAAAAGATAATTTTTCTGCCACGGATTGCTCTGCCATGCTTCTTGACGAGATGGAGCAATCGTATGAATCGGCTCGCAAAACTAAATCATCAGCACAGGCTGTTGACGCGTACTACGCAGCGTTAGTAAGAAGCTGGATATTCATCTCTCAATACCGAAAGTTATCTCAGTACGATAAAAAAACGGAGAGAGCATGGGATATTTATCACTCGAGTCTTACCGAGGTACTTGTCAATGGTCAAAGATCAGGTCGTCTAGATCTTCAAAAAGGGTTGCTGGTACAAACTCCGGTGGGGCTTGAGTGGCTGCCTATACGATTGAATGAGTTTGTCTGGCCCTCAGATAGTTTCAACGAGCTTGTTCCGGTTGGATATTACTACGACACCAACTTGAGACATCAGTATGTCGAATGCGGTTTAGGTTGCCCTGTGGTGGCGCTTCGCAAAAATAATTGTCAGCAAAGTAAATCGAATAACTACTTTTTGAATCAAACGCCCTTTGCTGCCACCGCAATTTTATTTCCGAATGTGAAACCTTGGTTAGCACGTTTACGAATCGAATACCCACATAATATTGGTGAGGTCGGTTTAGTGCTTTACGATCCCCATCAAGTAATGCACGTTCGGCATGAAGGTGCTACCTACCAACTGGCATCCGATATCACGTCCCCTCTGGGATTTTTGGGCCAGGAAAAAAATTGGAATCCAGTCAAAGAATATATCCGACCTGAAACCGATCCAAGCTTGGCCGGGTTGAGAATGCTGGAACCTTATCAACCTGAAAAAATACCCATTCTTTTCGTGCATGGATTGTTTTCAGATCCTCAGACTTATCTGGAGATGGCAAATCAGATTCGTGCACAATCTGATTTACATGATGCTTATCAAATTTGGGTATATCGTTATCCGACGGGAGGCAATTTCTTTTTGTCAGCCGCACAACTTCGAAATCAACTGGTTTCGCTACAAGCCTATTGTCGCGCCCAACACCCAACCAACAAACTGGATAAAATGGTAATCATCGGACATAGTCTTGGTGGCCTTATCGCAAAAATGCAGGTTACAAGCAGCGGAAACACATTATGGAATAGTGTTGCTCGTGTACCGTTTAATGAAATTGTAGCAAGTTCCGAGGAGCGTCATCGTCTTGCCGAGCAATTTTTCTTTACACCATCCTCCTCCATTCATACGGCCATTTTTATTGCGACCCCCAATGAGGGTTCTCCGTGGGCAAAACGTGCTACAGGAAAGATTGCATCGAAAATAGTGAAATACTCTCCTCAACAAACACAATTTCACAAAAGTTTAATTCAGAAAAATCCTGATGCATTTAATAAGACGCTTCGACGCAGAAGTCCGACAAGCATTGACTTGATGAATCCGGACAACCCTCTTCTGCAGGCAATTCAATGTCTTCCGCTCGCACCGTGGGTGAATAGCTATGCGATAGCGGGGACCGGTGGATCGTTTTATTCACGGATGGGTCCCTCTGATGGAGTGATTACTATTGAGAGTGCAACCACACCACCTTCCGGCCAAACCTTTTTTGTCGATGCGATCCATACTGAAATTTTAAAAAATGATACGACGATAAACATCGTGTCTCAAATTTTAAGGAGCAACGCAAAGTCCACTCCGATCACTTCATTGCCTTGATGAAATTATATCTTTGGCACCAGAGTTATTTGCCTCTTCAAGCAATTGCGTTGCCTTTTTTACGAGAGAATCGGCCCAGGTTTTATCTTTATAAAGAAAAAATATCGCTTGGCAGATACTTTTTGTCTGGGCTGGATCATCTTTCATCATGCTCTGCGCCGTTTCCAAGCGACGCTCAATCAATTGAGTTTCGACACGAACCCTTCTAGAAGCCTGTTGGTCCAAAAAGGGAAGTTGAATCTCAGCGGCTTGAACAAAAGGGCCGATTAATTTTTCATCGCTTAGCGGTTTATAGAGTGAAATCAAGGCTCGCAAGTGGGCTGCCGCAGCCTCGGGATCGAAAGCAGCCGATTCGATGGCCGATAAATATTCAGGCCCAATGGGTGAATCGCGATACCGTTTATTCAGCATCCGCGCTTGAAGTAAAGCCCGCCCTCTCAATTGGATAGCTTCAATAGCGCTTTGATATTGTGAGACGGTCTGCCACCGTGGATCACGGGGATAGTATCGTAGAAACTGGTCGACCTCGTGCTTGACATCAACCAACCGGTCATTTTGCGCGGCGATTTCTATGCGTTCGTATAACGAATTCGCTGAAGCAGGCTGTAAAAAATACCAGCCAAGAGCCATCGTCGCCAGTAATGCCGCGGCTAGTAACCAGGTCGGTGCGGATATAAACGGGTGCCTTGGACGTTCTAATAGTTCTCTTTTTTGCAGTGCTTCCTCTGTCGTGGTGAAATGATCCTCGGTGGTTTGCAGACTATTGTTCTCTGCTTCCCCTCCTTGTGCTCTCGCCGAATCTCCATCCCCTACCAGTTCATTGGCTACAGGCTTTACTGATTCAATATCCATCGTCTCACCGATCTCATCATCCGGACGATCAGCGTCGTACGGATGAATTTCAAATCCGGAGGTGACTTGGGCAATTGAACCTGCTTGTTCATTTTCGCTTTTTAGCGAAAGGGCTCGTTGCATGGCTTCCAGGCGACGCGCTACTAACAGAGCATTCGGGAATCGTTGATTTGGTTCCTTCTCAAGAAGTTGTAAAATAATTTGATCAAATTCACTTGGCGTGTCAGGAGCGTATTTACAAACGCTTTCCGGCTGTGAGAACCGTTGCATTTGTAGGAGCTTCAGCATCGACTTACTCTGAAACGGGGGTCGACCCGCCAGCATTGCGTACAAGACGCCCCCAAGGCTATAGAGGTCGCAGTGGTGAGTTATACGGTTTCCTTCCGCCTGTTCTGGGGCCATATATTCGGCGGTCCCGAGCACTCCTCCTTCACTTGTAAAGCCCGTATTTCCAAATAATCGGGCTATCCCAAAATCACTTAATTTGATTTGCTCGTCTTTCGACCACAGAAGATTTGCCGGTTTGATATCCCGGTGGATAACTCCGTGATCATGTGCAAGTTTTAATGCCCGGCAAAGGTCAATTCCGATCCGGCACACCTCTTGCCACTGAAACCTTCGTCGTCGGAAAAGCTCGTCTTCTAAGCTGCAACCATCGACAAATTCCATTGCGTAGTAAAGACAGCCAGATTGTTGCCCGGACGCAAAGAGCTTAACAATATTTGGGTGATCCAGTTCTTGGAGTGCTTCAATCTCAGCAGCAAATCGATCACGAAACCCTTCCTGGTTTGCCAGAAGAGGGGCGAGAACTTTAACTGCCACTTTCTCGCCCGTTGTTTCTTCAATCGCGGTATAGACGGTCCCCATGCCGCCTCGACCGATTTCTCTCTCAATGCGATATGGCCCAAGTTGTGTTAATTCCATAATAAAATCCTAGCAGGTTGACGGCTTCGACTGCAAATGGAGCTCTGTTATGCTGGTTCTACGCGCGATATGCTTCTACTCTCTTTTAAATTTTCTTGTCGTTTTGCTCGCTCACTCTCGCATTTACCGTCTTTTAGATCTATGAGGCTCTTATGACAGCAGCATCGATCACGCTTAGCCGTTCATCTAATCAAGCAAGAGCACTTGGCGAATTTGCGATTGATTTTATGGCGGAAAAATTTCCTCCGCCAAGTGCATCGGTCTTTGAGCGACTTAATCTTTTCCACTTAGATAGTGTTTGTTGCGCCGCCTCCGCAATAGCTTTAGAAACAAATGCTCCCACGGTGCTTCGAAATGAGGCCCTCAGTTACCCGGTCAAACAGAAAGGCACAGGATCATTTTGTTTTGGCTCCACGCAAGAGATTTCACCTGAAAAGGCAATCCTGGCCAATTGTGCCGCGGTTAGAGAGTGGGATGCGAATGGAACGAACTTTGGTTTCAATCCAAAACAGGACGCAACGGCAGGAGAGTTCGGACACAATGATTTTTATCCTGTGGCAATCGCAGCCGCACAGGCGATGGGAATGAACGGTTTTCAGGCTTCTCTTGGAATGCTGTTGATCGATGAAATTCGTGGACGTTTGGCCGAGGTATTCAGTCTTAAAGACTACAAGATCGACCACGTCCTTCATGGAGCCATTGCCTCCACAACCGTCTATGGTGCCATGATGGGCGCAGACGCCTCTCAGATTGAATCCGCACTGGGACTTTTGATTGCCCACTATATCCCCTATCGCGCTATTCGTTCAGGTAAACAACTGTCGGACTCTAAGGGCGCAAGTGCTGCGATCTCAACCGAAATGGGGATCATTTCACTTCATCGGGCGCTTCGAGGGTTTGTAGGCCCGGCCGATATTTTTAGAAATCGTCAGGCGATTTTCTGTCTTTCCCAACCACCAATCGATGATCGCGAAAGTCCTTTTGATCTCACGCTTACCTGTGGCGGTGAAAACTTTGCCATACTCGATATGCATTTCAAATTAGGTCTTTATGAACACCAGTCTGCCGGCGCAATACAAGCCATTATTGATCTTTTGAAAAAATACCCTCAGTTGTTAAATAGTGGGATTTTTCCAGAACATATTGAAATCACGATTTATGAACCGGCCTACAGCATTATTGGAGATCCCGCGAAAAGAGATCCCCAAACACGACAAACAGCCGATCACTCGATGCTGTTCATCATCGCAGCAATTCTCGAAAAAGCGTACCGCACACAATCCGCATCCTGGAAGGATCTGATGTTACTTCCGGCGGATTACAGCACAGAGCAAATCCAGAACCAAACGATACGTTCACTCATGGCAAAGATACATGTGCGGCACGGCGGGCCGTCTTACGACGAAAGATATCCTGAAGGAATCCCGACATCGATTCGTCTACGGCATGATGAACTAGGAACCGTCGATAGTGGTTTAATAATGTATCCTTTAGGCCACTCCAGGAGTGATTTTTTAGTGACGAAAGATATTTTGCGCACCAAAATAGATTCTCTGGCTTCTCAGGGTTCAGACGAACCTCAAGCCATAATGTCTCGTTGTGAAGACCTTCAGAATGCATCAACTGAGGAAGTGCAGACTCTTTATAGTTTTAATCTGCGTATTCCAACATAAAGCAAGAATTCAAAATAATTGACCCTCAAACGATGTTCGGATTCATTAACATCAACAAACCGCATGGAGTCACTTCGCGGTTTGTCGTCGATCAAATTGGACGACTTGCCGGACAACATAAAGTCGGCCATTGTGGAACGCTCGACCCGATTGCGACCGGTGTTTTAGTGCTCGGAATCGGATCAGCGACGCGGTTGGTCGAGTTTGTGCAACAAATGCCCAAGTCATATAGAGGAACATTCTTGCTGGGGTGTTCTAGTGAGACGCTCGATGTTGAAGGTGAAATTTCTCGAGTCCTTGGAGCGCCCGTTCCATCTATCGAGGAAGTGCAGCAAGCGTTGCAATATTTTCATGGAAAATTAATGCAGCAACCCCCTCAATATTCTGCCATCAAAGTGCAAGGTCGTCGGGCCTATGACGTCGCCCGCAGCGGCAAGCAAGTTGTGATTGCTCCACGAGAAGTTACGATTTACGCGATTTCGCTCGTGGATTTTACATACCCAGAATTGACACTCGATATCACCTGTAGTGGGGGAACTTATGTCCGAGCAATCGGACGTGATTTAGCAAGTCGATTGAATACGTCTGCTGTAATGAAATCGCTTTGCCGCACAGCGATTGGAGATTTCAAAATTTCCGAATCGCATGCCCCCGAACAGCTCGATAAAGTTTCTATTTCTAAACTGCTTATTTCGCCTGCATTTGCGGTAAATCATCTTGAGCGTATCGATCTTTCGAGCGACCAGCTAGAGGATATAAGTCACGGTCGAAAAATATCGACTCCAGTTCACCTTATTTCATCTCCCCAATCCGCAAAGATTGCCGCATTTTTTGACTGCCGCCTGGTTGCCATCCTGCATAAGGCAGAGTCATTTCAATGGATACCGCATAAGGTGTTCGTGCGACCTGCCTCTAAAACCGAGACAAGCGATAAGGTTTAACTTTAACGGCTGAAGAGTTTACGAATTCCGTACAACCGTCAAATAATTTGCGGATTTCTTCCCCTTCTTTTCTGTCGCAGCTTAAAAAAAATAGCCTCTTCCCGAAGCAGTGCTAGACTTCTTCCGGTGAGCTTACGGCAGCGACACTGAATTTTGGCTTGTATAGAGCCAACGATCGAGACAGCGGATGGATCGATCAAGTCATGTCGAAAAGCAACTCACAATTGGAAGAGAGTTGGGCATGGACGCGCCCCTGATTAACGTTGGGCCGCGTCAGCGGCTGCAGTTTAGATTATCTGGCAACCGCGTCCATGTTCGAAAATCGCAATATCAAACAAGATCTCTTTGCATTAGGTCTATTGGCACTTGTTGTCTTTTTGGCTCTAGCAGTCATTTCATATGATCGTTCAGATCCATCATTGAGCAATACCGCCGGCGCCTTGGTCTACCCCTCTGGTGGCCAG
This sequence comes from Planctomycetota bacterium, assembly GCA_036153155.1. Classification (GTDB taxonomy): domain Bacteria; phylum Planctomycetota; class Planctomycetia; order Pirellulales; family UBA7805; genus UBA7805. Next base: position 5,843 of record JAYZMM010000017.1, on the reverse strand, counting down.
ACTTCAAATTTATGTGGATTAGTTGGAGCATGGATCGCAGATCTACTGCTTCGCTTCTCGGGGGTCGGTTGCTATTACCTGGTGATCTCCCTGGCAATTTTGGATTTTTTCCTGTTGCGTCGAAAAGCAATTGATCAGCGTTGGATACGATTTTCAGGGTGGCTCATTTCTTTGATCGGTTTCACAACGCTAGTCAGTTTGTCGATGACACATCTACTGCCCCCGCTTTGGACAGGACCGGAATTGGGAGCGGGAGGCCTATTGGGGGCGGTTGGAAGCGAGCTCTTGCTCTTACACTTTGCCGCAATTGGTGCCTATATATTGGCTGTGAGTGTTTTTCTTGCGGGTCTGGTGATGTGTACCGACTACGTCGTTTTCCGCGTTGCAGCTTTTGGCATTTCACACCTTTCCCGCGGTGGGCAACATCTCCTTCGCGGTGTCTCTTCCACCGATTCATCGAAGGAAAAAAATATTAAAAAGACTTCGATGGAGGATGCAGAAGAATACGAAGAGGAAGAAGACGAAGAACTGCAGGTACGCATTCGAGGTAGAAAACGCAATGACGGAAAACCACCAGAGGACGAATACGAGGAGGATGAGTATGAAGAGGAAGACGAGTATGAGTACGAAGAGGAAGATGAGGAATATCCGGAAGAAGTAGTAGAATCCGAGGAAGAACACGAGGAAGATGCACCTACCCCGCATCTCCCACGTCGAAGTGAACGAAAGCGGCGTCTCGCTTCGGCGCTGAGGATCAAGAAGCCAGCGACGCCTAACGAACGCGACGTGATGATCGAATCACTCGAGGCGGCAAGTCAGGAAAGCAGTCTGGAAAATTATCAGTTACCAAGCGTTGATTTGCTGCTGCCTTCAGATCAAATGGAGTACGACACTCATGAAAAAGAGGTCCGGCGTAAAGCTAAAACGCTTGAAAAAACATTTGCTGATTTTGGATTTAATGTACGTGTCGTTGAAATAGAAACGGGCCCGGTCATTGCCCAGTATGAAGTTGAATTGGAAGCTGGTTTACGCTTGGCAAAAATTACAAATCTGGCGGATGACATTGCCATCGCATTGAGGGTACCTAGTGTAAGAATTGTCGCACCAATTCCGGGGAAAAACACGGTAGGTATTGAGATTCCTAATACCACTCGTTCCATGGTACGCCTCCGAGAAGTGATGGAGGAGGATCACAATAAATGGCAGAAAATGAAGATCCCTGTATTTCTCGGCAAAGATGTGTCAGGGAAATCAACCACTGTTGATTTGGCAACTCTCCCTCACTTGTTAATCGCAGGCCGTACTGGAACTGGAAAAAGTGTTTGTCTTAATTCCATCATCACTTCCATGGTCATGACAAGACGACCTGATGAGGTGAAGATGCTTATGATTGATCCCAAGATGGTGGAATTGAGTCCCTATAAAAAGCTTCCCCACCTGATGCATCCGGTGGTAACGGATATGAAAAAGGCCGAAGCGATTCTGGCATGGGCTGTGGACAAAATGGAGGAACGATACACCCTCCTAGCCAAAGCGGGAGTGCGGCATGTCAGTTCCTACAATCAACTCGATGAACAAGAACTACTCGATCGGATCCAGCCAGAAACAGACGAGGAACGAGACAATATTCCCCGCCATCTTCCATACGTTGTCATTATTGCCGACGAAATGGCCGATTTGATGATGACTGCGGCGAAAGAGGTCGAGGGCCACATTATTCGTCTGGCGCAGAAAAGTCGCGCTGTTGGTATTCACCTTGTGCTTGCGACCCAGAAACCGACAGTCGATGTGATTACCGGTTTAATTAAATCCAATCTCCCCGCTCGAATCGCATTTCAAGTCGCCAGCCGTACCGATAGTCGTGTCGTACTGGACGAAATGGGTGCCGATAAACTTCTGGGAAATGGCGATATGCTATTTCTCTGGCCAGGCACCAGCACGCTCTTACGAGGCCAAGGGACATTTCTCTCAGATGATGAAATTACAAAGGTTGTCGATAGCGTAGCGACAAATGACCCACAGTTTGTGCAAGAACTCGTCAAGCTTCAACCGGCAAATGCAGAAGAATCTGCTGCGTCAGAAAATAAAAATAAGGATGCGCTATACGAATCGGCTGTCGACGTTGTCATCGGCGAGGGACGAGGAAGTGTTTCGCTGCTGCAGCGGTGCCTAGGCATTGGTTACGGTCGCGCAGCTCGGCTTGTGGACTTTATGGCTGAAGACGGCATCGTGGGACCCTATAATGGATCCCAGGCGCGCGAGGTTTTGGTAACGGCTGATCAATGGGCGGCAATGAGCAGTGGCGAAGGCGATACGTCGATCCGACTGGAGGAATCGACACCAGTAGGTACCGTTGAAGAAGATCACACCGAGTATGCCGAACTACGTGGCAGTACTGATGTGATTGAAGAAGAGGGCCAAGAGGAAGAAGATGCCGAATATGAAGACGGCGAATATGAAGATGCCGAATATGATGAGGAAGCCGAGGACGAAGAAGTAGATGACGTCGAGTATGACGAAATCGAGGAAGATGAAGTAGAAGAAGATGTCGCCCAGGATGAAGAAGAAGAGTGGGAGGAGGAAGAGTTAGAAGAAGATGAAATCGCTGCCGGTGAAGAGGCTGAGGCAGACGACGAGGATGAGGAGTACGAGTACGAGTACGAATACGAAGAGGACTGTGAAGAAGCTGAATCTGATGACGGTGACTGGGAGGAGGACGAACACGAGGACGAGGAATGGGAAGCCAATGTAGGTGAAGCGGAGGAGTCCTTTGAGGAGGAAAAAGTGTAAAAAGTCCCGAGTTTTGGACCATCCTTCCTTCTCACCCGATTGACACCTCTCCCCCCCATTTTTATTCTGGTATGAGAGTTTTTGCTAACCTTCTCCGGCGGCTTTTTCTGTCTTTCCACTGAAGGGATTGAAGACCGATCAGCCAAATCGAAAGAACGAGCCAATCAATACGGTCCATCGATCGATTCATCGAACCCTGAGGTGTTTATGCCTCAGGGTTTTTTCATAATCAATCATGAAAACCATTCAGATCTACGATACGACTCTTCGCGATGGCAGCCAGGGCGAAGGCATAAATTTTTCTCTTCAGGATAAAATCCTGATCACCGAAAAATTGGCGAATCTCGGGTTTGATTATGTCGAAGGGGGATATCCGCTTTCCAACGAAAAGGATGCCGAATATTTCCGCCAGGTTTCAGAGACAGATCTTGGAACCACCAAAGTAACAGCTTTTGGGATGACGCATCGCAAGGGCATGCAACCGGAAGATGACCCGGGTATGCAGGCCCTGCTCGACAGTGCGGCTGCGGTGATAACTATCGTTGGAAAAACATCCGACTTTCATGTCGCCGAGGTCCTTCGTGTAACCTGCGATGAAAACTTGGAAATGATTTCCTCGACCATTGCGTTCCTTAAAGCACAGGGACGAGAAGTTATCTACGATGCGGAACATTTCTTTGACGGATGGAAATCTAATTCAACCTACGCGCTGGAAACAATCCAGAGTGCCATTGGGGCTGGAGCGGACATGGTTGTTTTTTGTGACACCAATGGTGGCACAATGCCATGGGAAATTAAAGATATTACGGCAAAAGCCATTAACGAAATCGATGTCCCCGCTGGCATCCATTGCCATAACGATTGCGAGTTAGCAGTAGCGAATTCTTTGGCAGCAGTTGAAGCGGGGGCGGTACAAGTTCAAGGCACTATTAATGGGTTCGGGGAACGTTGTGGTAACGCCGATCTGATAAGTGTCATTGCAAATTTAGCCATAAAACAAGATTGCTATAAGGTTTTGAAAGGTAGTGGCGTTGAACGCTTAACCGAACTGTCGCGATTTGTATACGAAACAGCCAATATGCGTTACCCGACCAATCAAGCCTTTGTCGGTTCCAGTGCGTTCGCCCACAAAGGTGGCATGCATGTGCATGCGGTACGCCGCGTAACAAAAAGTTACGAGCATATTGATCCTGAGAGTGTCGGTAATGAACGAAGATTTTTATTGAGTGAATTATCGGGTCGGTCGAATATTATCGCTATGACCACAAAGCATAATATTCAAGATGATCGAGAATTGATGGATCGAATTTTGGCGCTGGTTGTTGATTTAGAGAATCAGGGATATCAGTTTGAGGCTGCCGAGGCATCTTTTGACTTATTGGTAAAACGAAGTGTTGGAACATTCAAGCCTCATTTTGAGCGAATCAATTATCATGTGAATGTGGAAACTGATCGTTCCGGACAGGTTACCACTGAGGCAACTGTAAAACTCTGGGTCGGCGGTGGAATCCGCCACGAGGTCGCTGAGGGAGATGGGCCAGTCAATGCGCTTGACGCGGCATTGCGTAAAGCACTTAAACCGACATACCCTAACCTCGATAGCATGCGGCTTGTTGATTACAAAGTACGGGTGATTAACTCTGAAGCAGCAACCGCTGCCGCCGTGCGTGTGATTATTGAAACTGAAGATGATGAGGGTGTCTGGGGTAGCGTAGGGGTCAGCGAAAACGTCATCGAAGCGAGTTGGATGGCATTAGTGGATAGCATCGAATACAAGCTCTACAAGGATGAGCAAGCGGTATGACCCACGCCTGGCAAGCTGAATTACCAAAGCAATACGACCATCAGAGCGCTCAAGAGCGATGGTATAAATTCTGGAAATCAAAAGGATATTTCCACGCCAGAGTCGATCCGAATCGCAAGCCATTCACGATTGTAATGCCTCCTCCTAATGTGACCGGAGCACTTCACCTCGGCCACGCTCTGAACAATACACTGCAAGATATTCTTATACGCTGGAAGCGGATGCAAGGATACAATGCGCTGTGGATGCCTGGCACAGACCATGCCGGCATTGCGACGCAAGCCGTGGTTGAGCGACGGTTGATTGAGCAGGAAGGTAAAACGCGTCATGACCTGGGTCGCGACGAGTTAGTGCGTCGTATTTGGCTTTGGAAAGAAGAATACGCCGAACGAATTTTGAAACAATTAGGAGAGATGGGATGCAGTTGTGACTGGGACCGCACCCGTTTTACTCTCGACGATATCTGTGCCCGAGCAGTCAGGCAAACATTTTACGATCTGTTTAAAAAACAGGTTGTCTATCGGGGGAAACGTCTGGTCAATTGGGACACTTACCTGCAAACGGCAGTAAGTGACGACGAGGTTTTCCATGAGACGATCGATGGCCACTTCTGGCACATTCGCTATCAAGTGATTGATCCCCAAGAGGGAGAACCAGAGTGGATTTCTTTGGCGACCACCCGACCGGAAACCCTTTTAGGCGATACGGCGGTGGCAGTACATCCGGCACCTGCTGCAGCAATTGATAAGATTGAATCTGAGCTGCGGAAAAAAAAGGCCGAAGCGAATTCCAAGGATATCGAATCCATTGATGAAGAGTTAAAAGAATTAGCCCTTCGACGAAAATCGATTTTGCCTGGACTAGAAAAAATGAGCCAGATGGCGGAGGCAGGCCGTTGTGTCCGACTGCCATTACTCGGCCGCGAGATACCTTTGGTGGCTGATGAGTGGGCGAAACCGAATTTAGGTAGCGGATGCGTCAAAATTACCCCGGCACATGATCCGAATGATTATCAAGTGGGATTACGGCAATCCTTAGAGATGATCAATATTTTGAATTCTGACGGTACGCTCAATGCTCAGGCTGGCCCTTATCAAGGTTTGACAATCCGAGATGCACGAAAAAAGGTCGTTGCGGATTTGGATCGTGATCAATTACTTGAGCGGGTGGAGGATAGACAAATTGATCTTGCGCATTCAGACCGGAGTAAAACACCGATCGAGCCCTATCTGGCCGATCAGTGGTTCAT
>JAYZMM010000016.1:0-7118 GCA_036153155.1 Planctomycetota bacterium | reverse complement strand
GTTGTCGGCGCGGGCGCAGCAGAGGGGGGCAGCGATGCGGCCAACTTACTTAAGCCAGCATTGGCCCGTGGTGATTTGCGATGTATCGGGGCAACCACACTCGATGAATATCGTAAATACATTGAGAAAGATGCAGCGTTGGAACGAAGATTTCAGCCCGTGTTTGTTGGCGAACCGTCGGTCGAGGATACGATTGCAATTCTGCGTGGGCTCAAACCGCGTTATGAGGCGCACCATAAGGGTGTCAAAATCAAAGACTCTGCGCTGGTTGCGGCGGCAGAACTCTCCAGTCGCTATATCACCGATCGATTCCTTCCAGATAAGGCGATCGACTTGGTGGACGAAGCGGCAAGTCGTTTAGCGATGGAGTTGGAGAGCGTGCCTCAAGAGATTGACGAAGTGCAACGTCGCCTCACACAACTCGAACTTTCCCAACGGCAGCTTGCGGAAGAGACTGAAAGTCATGCGAAGGAAAAACTGGCTGAGATAGAAGAAGAAATGGACTCCCTCCGCCGAAAGCGGGCTAGCCTTCGGGAGCAATGGGAAGCCGAGAAATCAGGACTCGGCAACGTGCAACAGGTCCGTGAGGAGTTGGTCAAGCGCGAGCAGGAGTTTGAACGTATCGGTGCAGAAATCAAAGAAGTCTCTGCCTCCGGTGCGGCGCCGTCCGAGCAAGACTATCAGCGCCTTTACGACGTGGAAGTACAAAAAAAGGAACTGCAGAAACGTCTGGAAGATCTGGAGCAAGCACAAACTGCCGCGCCCGAAGCAAGTGACACTTCCGCCGACGAGAGCAAGCGGCTGTTACGGCAGGAGGTTACAGAAGACGAGATTGCTCGCGTCGTATCAGCGTGGACCGGCATTCCGGTTAATCGCATGATGGAGACCGAACGGGCTAAATTATTGGTAATGGAGGAAAGAATTCATCAGCGTGTAATCGGCCAGGAGGAGGCGGTGGAGGCTGTTGCCAACGCCGTGCGTCGAAGTCGCTCAGGGTTGCAGGATCCGAATCGCCCGATTGGTTCTTTCCTGATGCTTGGTCCGACAGGTGTTGGTAAGACTGAGTTATGCAAAGCACTTGCCGAAATTTTATTTGACGATGAATCGGCAATGGTTCGGATTGACATGAGCGAATATATGGAACGGCATGCCGTGAGCCGTTTGATTGGAGCACCCCCCGGCTACGTTGGCTATGAGGAAGGAGGAGCCCTCACCGAAGCGGTACGCCGTCGGCCTTATTGCGTGGTGTTGCTGGATGAAATTGAAAAAGCGCATCGCGATGTATTTAATATCCTCCTTCAGGTTCTCGATGACGGACGATTAACGGACAACCAAGGGCATACGGTTGATTTCACCAACACGCTCGTCATCATGACTAGCAATGTGGGTAGCCAGATGATTCAGGAAATCGGCCAGCGCGGCGGTGGAGATGACGAGATTCGGGAGGCTGTCAATGAGTCTTTACGTGCCCATTTCCTTCCTGAGTTTTTGAATCGGATCGATGAAACGATTGTGTTTCATCCGCTCCGAAGAGAGGATATTCAGAAAATTGTTGACCTGCAAATCGCACTCTTGCAGAAGCGTCTCGCGAGTCAACATCTTGATTTACAACTCACGGAGAATGCAAAGAAACATCTTGCAGTCGAAGGATACGATCCGGCATTCGGGGCCCGACCACTTCGGCGGGTCATTCAGCAGCGGATCGAAAATCCGCTGGCAACCGAAATCCTCAAGGGTGCCTTTGGTGAGGGAGCAGAGATCACGATCGACTATGTGGATGGCGATTTTGTCTTCCAAGAATCGAGCAAGCCGACCACTGATGCCGGTTAGCGATCGCTGAGTCCAGCGTCCTTGTTGGCGGATTGTTAGTGAACTCAATCTGTTTTGGCGTTTTAACGCTGCTCAAGACCCAGACGTTCAATGATCACCGGAGCGCCTGGCGTAAGATCCCGGATTTTCATTGCGATGTGTTGTTTTTCAGATACCGTTGCTTTCTCTGCACGGGCCGAAAGTTTGGCCAGCTTCTTTCTACGGTGTCTCCGACGGTTAATTTCTTTACGACGTTCACTGCAGCCCACGAGGGAACCTCCTGATTCGATGATCGGTGATCGATTATGATGGTCAAAGGCGGGAGATGCATGTTCGATCTCCCAGCCAATAACCGTTAATTATCGTACCCGAGGCCCGCGCAGCGTCAATAGAGCAGGCCATCGCGGAGATGATTATTATTTTTTTGGAGTCAATAAACCATGTATTTGATGGAATTCAGTATCACCCCCATGGACCAGGGCCAGAGCGTTGGTGAGTTTGTAGCCCGCTGTGTTGAGATAGTGGACCGTAGTGGACTGGATTACCAACTGCATTCGATGGGTACGGTAGTTGAAGGTGAGCTAGAGCCGCTCTTGGGTCTTTTAAAGCAATCTTTCGAAGCACTCCAAAGTGATAGTGACCGTATTTCCTGTTCCGTTAAATTTGATTATCGTCATTCAGCGAGTGGACGTTTAACGTCCAAGGTCGCAAGCGTCGAAGCAAAGGTCGGCCACAGTCTGAAAAAGTAAATTTCATTTAGTTTCCTTGCAGAAAGTATTTCTTATGGATTCGGATGCTCCAGGACCCGTGTTTTCTTCCATTCTCGGAAAAGTACCGAGTGGCATCTATATTCTCACAGCCCAACATGGAGATGATGCGACAGGCATGCTTGCCAGTTGGGTAATGCAGGCCGGATTTGATCCCCCAATGGTCACGGTCGCCGTCAATAAAAGCCGCTATCTCGCGGACTGGCTTCGACAGGGATCGAGTTTCGCGCTCAATGTGGTGGCGGAAGAGGGAAAGAAACTACTCGGCCATTTCGGTCGGGGATTCGATTTGGGTGCGCCCGCATTTGAGGATCTTGTTTGTTCCCGGCATGAGTCCGGTGCTGTTCTGCTGCAGGAGGGTGTGGTCGGCCATTTTGTATGCGTGCCGAAAAACTGCACCGAGTCGGGCGATCACTTGATCGTTGTCGCCGAGGTGGTCGATGGGAATTCGATCAGTGAGTCGAGCCCCATGGTGCACATCCGCAAACGGGGCGATACCTATTGAGATCGCTATGCGGGCCGTGATAACAAATTAATTTCAAGGCGCACTAGTCGCTCCACCAGAAATTGCAACGAGTGTTTATCGCACGCGGCACGGGGATTGAGCATCTCCCTTAGCAGGGCCATTACCGAAGATAACGATCCATCCGACAGCATGGCCGGTCTGTTTGAATTACCCTGCAAATAGCCAGAGATGTCTGCGAAATCGTCGGTTGTCATCTCAATAAATAGTCCGGCAAGGCGACATGTATCAGCGTGGATTTGGACTGACGCATTTGTGTCGCTTTCCATTCGACGGGCATGGCCAACTGCCGATAAAGTGAGGTGTCCGTCGGGTTCAATTTGTAAATTTTCTGCTCTGAGGCTTGGCATCGACCATCCGTGGGAATGAAGTGCAGCGACTGCTTGAGTGGTTTGTCGCAGCAGCCACAGTGCATGATAAAGTTCGAGCTTGCCTCGTGTCTGCAGTACATCGCGCAAGGTGCTACCGGGAAGGTGCGGGGTTACAATGAAATAAGGCGTGGTTTCAAGCTGAACGTCGAGTACCGGTAGCAAGTGCGGGTTGCTGAACTGTTGGCTAATGTGATGCTCGCGTTGCAACAGGGAGAAAGCCGATTCCGATTCGGGATCGGCCGGTGTATGCAGCAGATAGTCAAAGTTAGTAGGCACCCCCTCGGGTGCTGCTCGATATTGAAGCAGACGCTGCTCACATCCCTTTGTTGGAATCGCTCGATCCAATTGCCAATCGCCCAACACGGATCCTGGTGCGACCTTTTCGTGTCTGTTGGCGTCGGAAGTCGGATTGTGAGGAAGGTGAATTTTCATGGTTGCTTTAATTCCTGTTGCGATTTCATCGCTAGCGGGATCAAGATCGACGACTCGACGCAACTGTTCAAGAATAAAGTCGGTTCCAGAAGAGGTAAGAGTTGAGTCGTGTTAAGACAAATCCGCTTTCTGCCGAACTGTTGCCGCAGTGGTGAACCCTTGTTGACGGTTGCCAACGCACCTAAAATCAATCTTTTCGCGAAGTTACAACGCACCAACGGTGCATGGGCAATTTTCTGTAGCGAAAGGGGATTTTTTGATGTCGAGCACGCTATCACCTATTGTTCGCCAGGCGGCGATGGCATTTCTCTGTTTTCTCATTGCCGGTTGTAGTCAGGACCGCTCGGACGAGACGGAATCCACCCAACGTCCGAAGGTTGCTTACATCACTAACGGAATAGCTTCCTTTTGGACCTTCGCCGAAAAGGGGGCGAAAGACGCAGCTCAGGAATTTGATGCGGATGTCAATATTCAGATGCCGGCCAACGGAGTCGAAGATCAGAAACGCATTTGCCAGGATTTATTGGCACAAGGAATCGATGGCATCGCCATTAGTCCGATTGACCCTGATAACCAGGGAGACTTGCTGACTGAAATTGGACAGCGAACAAATATGATCACGCACGATTCAGACGCCCCAGATAGTGATCGATTGTGCTATATCGGCATGGATAACTACACGGCGGGACGCATGTGTGGCGAACTGGTCAAGGAGGCAATGCCTGAGGGAGGAAGCGTGATGATCTTTGTCGGGCGACTCGGTCAGGCCAACTCCCGACTGCGGCGACAAGGGGTCATCGATGAACTGATGGATCGTGAACCCGACGAAAGTCGTTACGATGAGCCAAGTGCCGGGGCAATCAAGGGCGAAAAGTATACCATCCTTGATACGCGAACCGACGGATTCGATTTCGGCAAGGCGAAGGCACAGGCCCAAGATGCCGTTGCCAAATATGATGACCTCGGATGCATGGTTGGTTTATTTGCCTACAATCCGCCGCTGATGCTCGATGCCGTCCGCGAGGCAGGGAAGGTCGGTAAAATAAAAATTGTGGCGTTTGATGAACATGATCGCTCATTACAGGGTATTCAAGATAAAGAGATCTATGGAACAGTCGTGCAGAATCCATATAAATACGGCTATGAATCAGTTCGCGTGCTGGCAGGTCTTGCTCAGGGAGATACATCGGTGATTCCTGAAAACAAGATTCTCTACATTCCGGCTCGCCAGATCCGTAATGATAATGTGGAAGCATTTCAGGCGGAGTTGCAGCGGCTTTTGTCCTCAGAAGATGCGAAAAAAGACACGAGAGAGGTCACCTCAGAAGCAGCGGGTGATAAATCCCCTTAGGTTCAAAGCCTTGGATGCGGGATCATAGGCGAACTCAAACTGGCCGGGCCACCCATGAATGTTCCTGAGAAGTCTCCGCTGCTGCTCGTGGAGAACGTCACAAAACGTTTTCCCGGCGTGACGGCGCTCGACAACGTTTGTCTATCGCTCGCCAAGGGCGAGGTGCTTGCCCTGATCGGTGAAAATGGTGCCGGGAAAAGCACCCTGATGAAGATTCTGGCCGGAGTACAAACACCGGACGAGGGCGCCATTCGAGTGAATGGGCGGTCCGTCCGGCTCGATTCGGTTCAGGCAGCTCAAGCCAATGGGATCGCACTGATTCATCAAGAGTTAAATTTATCAGGCAATCTTTCAGTGGGTGATAATATTTTTCTGGGTCGTGAACCACTTCGCCATGGCTTGATTGAAAAAACAAAAATTTATAAAGAATCGCAGTCGCTGCTTAACTTAGTCGGACTTGATCTTTCCCCCGATACGCTTGTCGATTCGCTTTCCATTGGGCAGCAGCAGCTCGTGGAGATCGCAAGAGCGTTGTCGGTCGATGCACAGATCCTGATTATGGATGAGCCGACATCCAGTCTTTCGCAATTTGAAACGGAAAGGCTTATGGAGGTCGTCAAAGAGTTGCGCACGCGCGGTGTAAGTGTGATTTATATTTCCCATCGACTGGGAGAGGTGCAGGAATTAGCCGATCGCGTGACCGTGTTTCGCGATGGAAAAAATGCGGGCGATCTGGTGGGAGATGAAATGAATCACGACCGGATGGTGCAATTGATGGTGGGACGGGACATCTCCCAGTTTTATGTCCGGTCGCCCCATGATGCGGGTGATGTGGTGCTTGAAGTAAAAGATCTTCAGACGGCAGCGAATCCGGGGTGTTATTTGAATTTTTCCGTCCGTACTCGTGAGATCGTTGGCGTTGCAGGGCTGGTCGGGGCGGGTCGGACGGAACTTTTTGAAGTCCTTTTCGGAGTCCAACCGGCAATTTCTGGCAGGGTGATGGTCGACGGAAGAGAAGTCTCGCTGCGCAGTCCACGCGATGCCATTGATGCGGGAATCGCCCTGGTTCCGGAGGATCGGAAGCAGCAGGGCATTATTCTGGAGATGACGGTCCGCACGAACATCGGCCTCGCAGGCTTGCGGCAGCACAAAAAAAAGGCAGGATTTCTCAATGCGGCGCAGGAGGCAGATGATACGTCGGCTATGATTGAACGTTTGAAAATCAAGACGCCTGACGCGGGCCAAGTGGTACAGTATTTGTCGGGCGGTAACCAGCAGAAAGTGGTCCTTGGCAAGTGGTTGTCTATTGCTCCCCGCATTTTGCTTCTGGATGAGCCGACCCGCGGCATTGATGTCGGTGCGAAACAGGAGATTTATGGTTTGATGGATGAGCTTGCCAAGAAAGGTGTTTCAATTTTATTTGTCAGTAGCGAAATGGAAGAAATTCTAGGGATGTCTGACCGGACCCTCGTGATGCATGAGGGACAGATCACGGGGCAGTTGGTGCGAGACGAACTGAGTGAAGAGCGCGTGATGCAGCTAGCGACTGGAAATGTTGCGATGGGCACTCGCTAAGTGTTGCAGACATTTTAGGCGGTGTTTGAGAATATGAAAAAGAATTTCGGCATTCTTGGCATTCTGTTGGTGGTTTTCATTGCCACGGCAATTGGAAATCCGAATTTCCTGACTGCCTACAATATGTTCAACCTTCTTGAGCGAGCTTCCCTTTACGGCATTATCGGAATCGGCGTTGCATTCGTGATCATTACCGGTGGTATCGATTTATCGATTGGCTCCTTGATTGGACTGGTCGCCACCCTGCTTCCCTTCCTGGTGGTGCAATTGTCTTTTCCACTTGCTGTGGG
>JAYZMM010000015.1:0-8612 GCA_036153155.1 Planctomycetota bacterium | reverse complement strand
ACTATTCCTTTGACGCTGCCGCTCACACTCTGTCGGGCCGTCGAAAAAACAATGTCTTTCGACTCGGTGACACGCTCCGGGTGGCGGTAGCCCATGTCGACGTGGATCGTCGAGAATTGGACTTCCGTCTCGTGCAGCGTTCGGGACGGAAAAATCCGATATCCAAGAAATCAAAGGCACCTCGCAAGACCGAACGTCGTGGTAGGTCAGACGGTGGCACAAAGCGATCAAAAAAATCGACCAAGCAGCGGACGACAAAAAAATCGCGTCGCAAACGACGCTGAAACGGGGGTCAGACCGAATATTCCCCCCTGGCGGGGGCGTCACGGAGCGCTAAAATAACAAAAAATTCTCTGACAGGTGTGAACACGGATGACTTCGACACTGATACAAACTCCCCTGCACGCCTGGCACGCGGCGCATGGGGCTAAGATGGCCGAATTCGGCGGTTGGTCAATGCCGATCCAGTATGGGTCGATCGTCAGCGAACATCGGGCCACTCGCGCGGTAGCAGGGGTCTTTGACATTTCTCACATGGGCCGTCTGATATTCCGTGGAACGGCTGCAGGTAATTTCCTGGATCGTCTTCTCTCCCGCCCCGTAGCCAACTTAAAAGAAGAACGTGTGCGGTATGCGTTGATGACCAATCATGAGGGGGGGACTGTAGACGATGTGTTGGTAACACATCTTAGCGATATCGAGGGCCCCTTTTTCCTTATGGTTGTCAATGCTGGCAACCTACAAAAAGTTTTACGCTGGCTCGATGATCGGCAACAGGAATTCAACTTGGTTGAGGCGGACCTGAGTTGGGAAGATATAACCCATGAGCAATCGATGTTTGCCATACAGGGGCCGCGATCGGCGGAGATTTTAGCCGAGGTGTGCGATAGAGATTTGTCTGCAATGCCTTATTACACCGCTACGCAGATGTCGGTGGATGCAACCGAAGGTATCGTGAGTCGAACCGGTTATACGGGGGAGGATGGCTGGGAATTGATCGTGCCGGCAGAGATTGCGGAGCCTCTTTGGGAAAAATTATTTGCAGGGTGTGAACAAATCGGCGGAACGTGTGTTGGGCTTGCGGCACGGGATACGTTGCGTCTCGAAGCAGCAATGCCCCTTTATGGACACGAATTGAGCGAAGAAATTTCACCGTTGCAGGCGGGTTTGGATTTTGCGGTGAAGCTTGAGGATCATAAATTTGTTGGCCGTGAAGCACTATTGGGACTCAAGGAGCATGGAAGTTTTCCTCGCCGCATCGGCTTGGTCTGCCACGGCCGACGCGCGCCACGCGATGGCTATTCAATATGCTCAGACGGTCGTCCGATCGGGCGGGTGAGCAGTGGGACCCATTCCCCAACTTTAGATCGGCCAATTGCAATGGGCTTCGTTGAGCCTGAGTTTGGCGTGGTCGGCACCGAGGTTTCGATCGACATGCGAGGCCGTGAAGAGGTGGCCGAAGTAGTAGCATTGCCCTTTTACAAACGCGTGGTACCTTAGATCCGATGTCTGTCGGTGTGGTCTACCGAAGTGAATAGAATTTGATTTTGGCTCCATCAACATACGGAAGGAAAAGCAGGTGAAACCGGAAGAACTTAAATATGCAAAAACGCATGAATGGGTCTATGTTGATGGTGGCGAGGAACATTCTGATGAGGCTCCAACGACCGCAACGGTGGGTATCTCAGCGTTTGCGGTAGAGGCTTTGACTGATCTGGTTTTTCTGGAGCTGCCTCAGGTGGGCCAGAAAGTGCAACCGGGAGAATCCCTCGGCGAGGTCGAATCAGTCAAGGCCGTGAGCGATATCTATAGTCCTGTAGCGGGTGAGGTTTTGGCGGTTAATCAGGAACTTCCCGAGTCGCTGGAATGGCTGGGCGAAGATCCATACGGACGTGGTTGGATCGCAAAAATTCGTCTTGAATCAGGTGCCGGAGCCGAACACTTAATGGATCATGCGGCCTATAGTAAAATGTGTGCTGAGGAGGAACATTAACCGGTGTCGTATCTCTATAACACGCCCGAAGACCAGCAGGCGATGCTTGAGGCGATCGGCTGCGCGACAATCGAAGAACTGTTTGCAGCGATCCCGGAGTCGCTTCGGCTGCAGAGGCCTCTGCACTTGCCCGAGGCAATGGGCGAGTTGCAACTCACCGAACACCTTGGACAGCTTGCCGCTCAAAACAGATCGCCGGCTGATACGGTCTGTTTTTTAGGAGCCGGAAGCTATGATCATTTCATTCCAGCGGTCGTAGACTACGTCGCTTCGCGCGGTGAATTTTACACTTCTTATACTCCCTACCAGCCGGAAGTGAGCCAAGGGAATTTACAGGCCATGTTTGAATACCAGACGATGGTTTGTGAGTTGACCGCCATGGACGTTTCCAACCAGAGTTTATACGACGGCGGCTCGGCCACAGTCGAAGGTGTGTTGATGAGCCTGGATGTGACCCGACGACGGGGTCGTGTGTTGGTAGCAGAGAGTGTTCACCCGGAGTATCGTCAAGTTGTTGAGACCTATTTCGCTCCCCTGGAGACCGAGGTGGTTACCATCCCCTGTCCCAGCGGCATTATCGACCAAGCCGCGTTGGCCGATGCATTGAACGACAGTACGGCGTGTCTGCTGCTTCAGCACCCCAACTTTTTCGGGTGTCTTGAAGAAGTGCATCCGATTGTCGAAACAGTGCATTCGTCTGGCGCGCTGATCGTATCGGTAGTTGATCCCATCAGCTTGGGGATCCTGGAGCGTCCTGGAGATTACGGTGCAGATATCGTGGTTGGTGAGGGGCAATCTCTCGGAACGCCAATGCAGTATGGTGGCCCCTATCTCGGGCTGATGGCGTGTCGGGAAAGCTTTGTCCGCCGTTTACCTGGAAGGATTGCCGGGCAAACGGTCGATCGCAGAGGAAATCAGTGCTGGGTGCTAACGCTGCAGACCCGCGAGCAACACATACGCCGCGACAAGGCGACCAGCAATATTTGTTCCAACCAGGGGCTTTTTGCATTGCGTGCAAGCGTCTATCTGGCGGCAATGGGTCCGGTGGGACTGCGGGCGGTTGCTGAGTTATGCCTACAGAAGACCGCATATGCACGCCAGCAGATTAGTACGACCGATCGCCTGGAGATTGTGTTTGAACAACCTGTTTTTAAGGAATTTGTCATTCGTGATCGAGAAAACGCAGTTACGGAATTAATGGCGAACGCAGAGCAGGCGGGGATTTTTGCGGGTGTGCCCCTGGGGCAGTGGTATCCCGATTTGCAAGACTGTTTTCTTTTTGCGGTAACCGAGAAGCGATCGCGGAGGCAGATTGATCGATTTGTCGAGTTTGTCATGGAGCAGACAGTTAGTGGAGTGACCCATGCGAAATAAACACGCCTCGCAACTCATTTTTGAATTGTCCCGCTCGGGCCGCTGTGCCGTGTCTCTGCCGGAGACGGATGTTCCAGAGCAACCGATAGAGCAGCTTATTCCCGAACGATTTCTTGCAAAGACTTCTCCGCGATTACCTGAGGTGTCGGAGCCTGAGATTGTCCGCCATTATGCTAATCTCTCCACGCTGAATATGTCGGTCGACACGCATTTTTATCCGCTTGGCTCATGCACGATGAAATACAACCCGAAGCGAAATGAGCGGCTTGCCTCGATTCCTGGCGTGGTCGATGTGCATCCCTATCAGTCGGAGCGTAGCTTGCAGGGATTGTTGCGTATCTTTTTTGAGCTGCAGCAGATGTTAGAGGAGATCAGCGGCCTGGACGCGGTTAGTTTGCAACCGGCCGCTGGGGCCCATGGAGAGCTAACCGCGTTGATGGTTGCTGCGGCACATTTCCGCGAGATTGGCGAGCATCGCACGAAGGTGCTCTCCCCGGATTCCGCACACGGAACCAACCCCGCCAGCGCGCGGATGTGCGGCTTTGACACCGTCACCGTGAAGAGCACAGCGGATGGCTTCGTTGATCGGGATGATCTGATGTCGAAGCTCGATGAATCGGTTGCCGTGTTGATGATTACAAATCCGAACACGCTTGGGCTTTTTGAGCGAGGGATCTCGGAGATCGCAGATGAAGTCCACGCGCGGGGTGGGCTTATCTATCTCGATGGTGCCAACATGAACGCTATCCTTGGCATCACCCGGCCCGGTGATTTTGGTGCTGATATGATGCACTTCAACCCGCACAAAACATTCAGCGGCCCGCACGGCGGGGGTGGACCCGGCGCAGGTCCGATTGCGGTCGCCCAAAAGTTAAGGCCCTACTTGCCGGTCCCCCGTGTGGCTCGCGACGAGACAGAGGATGGTTTTACCTATCGACTCGATTGGGACCAGCCACGATCCATCGGGCGTGTTCGCAGTTTTTTCGGGAACTGCGGCGTGCTGGTGCGGGCTTATTGTTACCTGCTGACACATGGGCCGGACGGGCTTCGCAGCGTTTCTGAAAATGCGGTCTTGAACGCCAACTATCTGCTCAGTCGCGTTAAACATTTTCTCCCGGTGCCCCAAGGGGATCGCTGCATGCATGAATTTGTAGCTTCCGCTGCTCAACTCAAAAGCGAATCGGGTATTTCGGCCATGGATCTGGCAAAGCGGTTGCTCGACTATGGGTTTCATGCACCCACGGTGTATTTTCCTTTGACTGTCAAAGAGGCCGTGATGATTGAGCCAACAGAAACCGAGAGCAAGGAGATGTTGGACAAGTTTGCTGAAACACTTTTCCGTGTCACTGAAGAGACGGCAGACCTGCTGCATGATGCACCTCACACAACACTGGTCAGTCGACCCGACGAGGTCACTGCAGCTCGAAAACCGAAACTGCGGTGGCAACCATCCACAGACGATTAGACATCGCAAGCTGTTAGACTGCGGTGGCAGCGTGATTGGCCACCATCACCCGAACCTTCAGGCTTTGCTTTGCTGTGCTGTATTAAAGCTTTTCATGAGGGTCGTTGATGGAACCGATCAAGTGTCAATTCATGGACGATCCTCCCCAATCCGGGCAGTTGAATATGGCGGTGGATGAGACCTTGCTCGAAATGGTCACAGAAACCGAAATCCCGATCCTTCGATTTTACAGCTGGTCCGAGCCGACACTCTCCCTGGGTTACTTTCAGGCGTTTACGGCGAGAGAGGAGCATTCATCCACGCTATCGTGCCCGGTTGTTCGCCGTACGACCGGGGGTGGTGCAATACTGCATGACCGGGAAATTACCTACAGCTTGTGTTTGCCGAGAGGCATTCGGCTCTCCCGATTTTTTGGCCAGGAAAAAGGCGCGGAGTGGATTTATCGTTGGGTACACCAGGCCTTAGTCGATGTACTTCTGGAAATGGGATCCGAACCGAAGTTCTCCGTTCCGACCGCCCCATCCGGTGCAAACCCCTTTCTCTGTTTTGAAAGGCGTAGTCGTTGGGATCTGGAAATCGGCGACATGAAAATTCTAGGTAGTGCTCAGCGGAGTTATCGGGGTAGTATCCTCCAGCATGGGAGCCTGCTGCTGAAATCCTCGCCGCTTGCGCCCCACTTAGGGGGGCTTTTCGACCAAGCGTCCCCCTGCTCGGTTGATGAACTCATCAGTCGCTGGAGCGCGAGGATTGCGGAAAATGCTGATCTTGTCTTTCAGCCGATTACGCTCGATCCGATCCAGCAAAACACGTGTACGCAGCTCGCGGCGGAAAAATATGGGGGTGAAAAGTGGACAAAAAAGCGTTAATTTTTGCCAAAGATTGATTTTCAGTCATGGAAAGCAAGCATTTTTGTTTGGGGCCCTTTCCTATTTGGGGTATACTGCCGGTCGCAGAAGTCGTGGCCGATTCGGGGTGAATCTTCTCCATAATCCATTATTTTTTTTCTTAACGTTCACCTCGAACTGACAGCGTCGGTCGGTTCGCTTGTGCGCCGATGATCCTCTCATTGGTTTGCGCAACGGTTTAATGTCAGCAGCGTCGGGGAGAAGGTGGTGCGATTAAAGTTGGTGGTGATAGGCGGCTCGCACAGCGGCAAGGAAATCCCAGTTTCCGGCCCCAAGTTTTTTATTGGCCGCGATCGTGATTGTCAGTTGCGACCGAACAGTGATGTTGTTTCCCGACACCACTGCGCCCTGATTGTTGAAGACGGGTACGTTGCCGTGCGCGATTTTAACAGTAAAAACGGCACGCTGGTGGATGGCGTGAGAGTGGTCGGAGAACAGGAGCTGCAGTCCGGGTCAGAACTAGCGATCGGCCCACTTCGGTTTCTTGTGCAGTTGGATGTGGAGATGGAGGGACGGAAACGTCCACCGATCGATTCGGTGAAAGAGGTGGCGAAACAGCCCGCACAATTAATGCATGGCGGCGACGATAGTATCGATGATTGGCTCGACGAGACCGATCCGAGCGGATCAGATACAGGCCTTGTTTCCATTAAGGGTGCCACCCAGCGTCGTACAGACCCGAGTCACGATCTTAGCCAAGGCAAAAAGACTACCCTCAGCGATGGTGACCTGACCGACAGTAAAATAATGGCGGCAAAAAATGCGACCCCGGATCGCGCTAAATTGAATGCGGACGATAAACCGCAGGCCGGTCACAAGGAGCCGGGGAAGCTATCTTTGGAAGATGCCGAAAAAGCCAAACCAGCCGACACGCAAGCAGCTGTCCGCGACGCACTCCGTAAGTTGCGGCAGAAGAAACAGAAGAAAGATTAGCTGCGGTTCTTTAGTGACTCATGGCTAGCAGTGCCTTCGCTGCCTTCAGGTTTCTATGGCCGCCTCTGCCGCGAGGTATGAATCCATCTTGCGATCGCCCCCCTGCTCCGCTATCGTCCGCCCCTGCGATGTGAGGGGTGCCCACACTCTGGGTATTCCGTTCTTTTTTCTTCGCCTTTATTTTGAGCGAGATTAGTCATGGTGGCCAGTTTGTCGAGTGCAGCGAGATTTTTGTTTTTCACCTGTTTTCGTTCGGTCATGCTGCAGGTTGTCGTGCTCACGATCGTTCTCGGTTGCTCCGGTTGTGGTGTTCATTCCAATAACCTCAATGCGACCGGCGCACGATACTTTAAACGGGGTGATTGCAACGCGGCGATCCAAAAGTTCGAGGAGGCGGTGGCGGCAAATCCGGACGATGCGGATAGTTATTACAACTTGGCTGCTGCCTATCATCATCTCGCAACCACAACTGGGGATCCCACCTACGCAGCACAAGCAGAGGGCTATTACAACCAGTGCCTCGATCACTATGAAGACCATCCAGAGTGTTACCGGGGCCTCGCCGTTTTATTGGCACAGCAAGATAGGCAGGATCAAGCATTTCGTCTGCTCGAAGGATGGAAGCAACGCAGTCCACAGCTGGTTGAGCCAAATATTGCACTTGCGCAGTTGCATGGCGAGGTTGGTAATGACAAGGCATCAGAAGAGCATCTGCTTGATGCCATTGCCAAAGACACGACGCACCCACAGGCGAGAGCCGCTCTGGGCCAACTCCATGAAAACCGCGGCGATCACCAGCAGGCTCTGGCGAACTACCACATGGCACTGCAGCGAAATACGGCTCAGCCCCAATTGCATGCCAAGGTGGCTTCGCTCAAAGGAGGCACCACCGGTAGTCCACTTTTGACACCCGCGCCGCTCACCAAGGTGGTTACGGCTCCGAGCAATAACCTCCGTTATTGAGCCGGCTGCTTTGCCGATTCATCATTGCAGACCTTTTCCAATGCTGTCTGCAACGCCACGACTTTATCCAGTGATTCCTGATATTCTGCCGAGGGCGATGAATCGGCAACCACACCGCCGCCGGCATGATAGGAGATTTGATCTCCCTCGATGATCAGTGAACGGATCACCATATTTAGATCCATCCCGCCTGCGTAGTCGAGATAGCCAACTCCACCGGAATAAATCCCGCGACGCACCGGCTCGAGGGAGTTAAGTATTTTCATGGCTTCAATCTTTGGAGCACCGGTCATGGAGCCTCCAGGAAAAGTGGCTCGGATAAGATCGATGGCGTCCCGATCCGCAGCCAGGTGTCCGCAGACGGTTGAGACCATTTGAAATACGGTTGCATAAGTTTCAATCTGCATGAGTCGGGAGACGTCAATCGAGCCGAAACGACAAACGCGGCCGAAATCGTTGCGTACGAGATCAACAATCATCACATTCTCGGCTTGGTCTTTATCGCTCTCCTCTAATTCCTGACGAAGTGCTGCATCTTGTTGCGGATTATCTCCACGTGGTCTCGTCCCTTTAATGGGTCGACTTTCGGCCCACCCGGAGCGATCGACCGAAAGGTAACGCTCCGGTGAGGCACTGACGATTTGGAACGAGGGCGTTCGGAGGAAGCAAGCGAATGGAGCCGGATTGTGTGCCCGCAATTCACAATAAAGATGCCATGGATCGTGATTTTCCCAAGCTGCCTGAAATTTTTGGGTCATACAGGCCTGATAAATGTCGCCAGCCTTAATGTGTTTGCGGATCGTGCGCACCGCATCGCAATATCCTGTTTCATCGAAACTGCTTTGCTGATTCCCGGTCAAGGTGGTCGCACCAAGATTGCGTTTCGACGATTTATCCGGTTTGTTTGAACCCAAAGCGAGTTCGTTGCGTCCGCTAGATTTTGATAAGGCTTTCTCAAGAAATTCATGCATTGCTTGAG
>JAYZMM010000014.1:0-18699 GCA_036153155.1 Planctomycetota bacterium | reverse complement strand
GCGATGGCGGCAACGGGTAGCTCGCGGATTTTCCGGCTCACCGATTCGCATTGGTTCAGATCTCTACGCAATGACCGAAGACGGAAAGGTTGTGGTCTTGGCTGCCGACAAGGAATTTGAGTTACGTGCAGAGAATGATTTGGGAGAACCCAGCCGTGCAACACCTGCAGTGTCCGATGGGCGCCTTTATTTGCGGACGGAATCGAGTCTGATTTCAATAGGGGGAAATCAGTAGAAACACAAGATATTGGGATTTTCATACTCGAGTAATTTGCCCATTTGCTGCGCTGTACAAAAGTGTTGTGGTGCCCCGACGCCCCGACAGGAGTGACACAATATGTTCGGTGACGAAGTGAGCTTAGATGTGTGTGCTTGGTTAGTGCTGCGGGCTGTGTATGCGTGGATGTTTCTTTACCCCGCATATGG
This sequence comes from Planctomycetota bacterium, assembly GCA_036153155.1. Taxonomy (GTDB): domain Bacteria; phylum Planctomycetota; class Planctomycetia; order Pirellulales; family UBA7805; genus UBA7805. The sequence continues at coordinate 18,273 of JAYZMM010000014.1, read as the reverse complement.
TTTGATGAAAGACTGGGAAGCGACGGTGCATACAACAGCGTTGCTCTTCAAGTGGCAGCCTGCTGTGTTCGCTTTCGGATCTTTGGTGCTGATGATTTTCGGGGCTATCGCCATTCTCCTTGGAGTCTATGGTCAATTTGCAGCCGTTGGGCTCATCGGATTCAACTTGGGAGGCGCGGTGCTGCATTACCGTCTGGCGAGCCAGCTCAAACAAACACACCTCTCTCAGGGAGCGATACCAGCAGATCAGCAAGTCTTGGAGGGGGCCATCGATCTGGGCGTAGTTGGCCATGTCACCTCGGCAGAGAAGAATTTCGTGTTAACGGCTGTCGCCTTTTTCTTCGCCCTGCAGGGAACCGGGCCAATGAGCCTCGTCGACGCACAGGGCGTGTTTTCATGAAGTTATCCTTGAACATACCGCTGTAGGAGACTGAGCGATGGTAAGTGAGCGTTACCGTAAGGGATTGGTGGAGATGCGGCGGCATCTAGGGACACCGGAGGCTGACCAATACCTTGCGAAGATCAATGAGATCTCTTCAGAATTTGCAAAAGTCAATGTGGAATTTCCTTTTGGCGAACTCTATCCCCGTGATGTGCTTGACGATAAGACTCGGGAGTTATGTGCCGTAACGGCACTTACTGTTTTAGGACATGCGCTCCCGGAATTGCGGGTGCATGTCAAGGCGGCGCTTAACTGCGGTGCATCAAGAGAGGAAATCGTGGAAGTGGTCACGCAGATGATTGCCTACTGTGGGTTCCCCGCCGCTACCAATGCATTGCTCACGGTGAAGGAATCTTTCGAGCAGATCGATGCGGAAACTATGAAAGACTAGATGCATCATGTGTTTGATTTTCACCTTCAATTCCCCATTTTCACCGGTAGACGATTCCGCTAAGCTGTGGCAACGAATAGGTACCAAAGGCTTTGTCTTGCAGTTAGCCAGTGCCCAATGATGAAAAGTCACATATATTCCTGTCGCGACTTCACTTGCCCAAGAAGGATACTAACCATGAAAAGCTTGCTCTTCTCCGCATTGCCTGTTTTGCTGCTAGGGTTTGTTTCCGCTGTATGCGCTGCAGATACAGATCAAGGTATGATCTGTCCGGTATCAGGACAAAAAGCGACGAAGGTTTCGGCCGAATATCATGGCGGCGAAGTTTATTTCTGTTGCAAAAATTGTCTCAAGGCTTTCCAGGCGGACTCAAAAAAATTCTCAGTCAAAGCAAATGAGCAGCTCATCAAAACTGGCCAAGCGAGCCAGGAGAAGTGTCCTATCAGCGGCGGAAAAATGAAACAGGGCACCGCATTGGACGTCGACGGAATACCAGTTGCTTTCTGCTGCAAAAACTGTCGTAAGAAGGTGGATGAGGCCACTGGAGATGCAAAACTTGCTTTGGTCTTCGGGGATGACGCATTTAAAAAAGGCTTTGCAGTCACTGAGTAGAGCAATTGAGGACGCTGTTTGTATTCGGCGTCGGCCTCTACGTACTCTGAGCCTCGTTGTTTTCTTGAGGGAAGGCGCCAGGGGGCGGTTCTAGCCGCTTGACTCCCCGCGCGGGGTTCAGCGATAATATGTGACTTGGCAGAAGTCGCGACCGGTCGATGGACTGGGCCGTAACCTTTGCAGTCCTCACGATATCGCCGACCCCGACCCGGTTGGCGTACACGTCGGACGACCGTAATGGGGTTCATCCAGGCCCCCCATAGTGCAGTTAGTGCAGTAAATTACAGTGTTAGAAGAAAAGGTGATGTGAAATGGCTCATAAAAAAGGTCAAGGTTCGAGCCGAAATGGTCGTGACTCCAACGCGCAGCGGCGCGGTGTGAAGCGATTTGGTGGCCAGCACGTACGAGCGGGTAGCATACTGGTCCGACAGGTGGGCAACAAATTCCATGCCGGTGCGGGGGTTGGTCAAGGTAAAGACTTTACTCTGTTTGCCCTAGTTGAGGGTTTCGTCAAATTCGATCGCAAAGGCAGGCGCGTTAACGTGCTAAGCGGTTAGTGAAATGTCTCCGAGGGCCTCACGGACCCCAGGATGACGAGATTTGAAAATGCTAGGGATGTCCTCGACATCCCTTTTTTTATGGACCAGGCACGATGTTTGTCGATCGAGTTCAAATCCGAGTGGAGGCGGGGCGTGGTGGCGATGGATGCCTGAGTTTCCGCAGAGAACGCTTTGTTCCTCGCGGTGGCCCCGACGGTGGCGATGGAGGTCAGGGGGGAAGTATTGTGATCCGCGCTGCGGAGGGAGTCGACCATCTGGCGGTGGCTGCGCATCGCAAACACTGGCGAGCACGGGCCGGATCGGCAGGCCAGGGAAGTAATAGGCACGGTCGCAGTGCAGAGGATATGGTGATTGAAGTTCCCCCGGGAACGGTGGTGCGTGACGCCGAAGACAATTTTGTCTTGAAAGACTTGAAACAGGCAGGTGATTCGGTGATCGCTGCAAAGGGCGGAAAAGGCGGTAAAGGAAACGCCCACTTTAAATCGGCTACCAATCGCGCTCCCCGTCAGTTCACGCGTGGTGGGGATGCGGAGGTAAGAAAGCTGATCCTGGAGTTGAAGGTCATTGCGGACGTGGGGCTAGTTGGTAAGCCAAACGCAGGAAAAAGTACACTCCTAGCTCGTCTCTCTCGCGCGAAGCCCGCAATTGCTGACTATCCATTCACGACAAAAAGACCGCATTTGGGACGCGTTGATGTCGACCGGGATCGTTCCTTCGTACTGGCCGATATCCCTGGTTTGATTGAGGGTGCTCATCAGGGGGTTGGATTGGGCTTAGAGTTTCTGAGGCACGTTGAGAGAACACGCGTATTTGTTCACCTGGTGGAACCAATTCCGAATGATCAGACAACACCACTCGGCAATTATCGGGCCATTCGAAGCGAACTCGCACAATACCATGAGAATTTGGCAACGCGACCGGAAATTGTGGCGGTTTCAAAAATAGAATTGCCGGAAGCGGAACAAATCCGTCAGGAACTGGCGGAACAGCTTGAGATAGAAGTTTTAGGTATTTCGGCAGTGACCGGTGTTGGTTTGGATCAACTTATGCACGCCGTCCTGGCACAACTTGATCAGGTATCGATAGAGCCATGAATGCAGATCGCAACAAACCTTTGGTTGCAATCGATGTGGGTAACAGCCAGATCATGGCAGGTTTTTTTTCACGAAATATTGTTCACGCAATCGGGAATCCATTGCCAGAGCCACACCGTGTATTGTCGCTCCAGACGCAAGATTGGGATCCCATCGAATGGAACCAGTGGCTCGCTCCTTTGCGACCTTCCGATGTTGATTGGTGTATCGGGAGCGTATGTGACCATGCAACCGATGTCTTGCAAGCCTGGTTGAAGGAAGAGTCAGATAATCTGTTTGTAAGAATTTTGGATTTTAGCGACTTATTGATCGAGATCGAAATTCCTAATCCAGCATCGATCGGCATCGATCGCCTCTTAGGTGCGGTCGCGGCAAATTATATTCGTCCACCTGATCGCCCTGCCATTGTGATTGACTTAGGATCCGCTATTACCGTCGATGTGATCTCTGCTCAGGGAAGTTTCCGAGGCGGGGCGATTCTTCCTGGCATGCAGATGAGTGGTCGAGCTTTGCATGTCTTTACCGATCGCTTGCCCCATATCTCCCTTCCGCAAGGACCGCCACCTTCTCCGGTCGGTCGGTCGACGGAGGAGGCGATTTCCAGCGGCATCTATTGGGGCACAGTGGGTGCGCTACGGATGTTGGTGGATGAATTTCGAGCGAAAATGTCAGAAACCCCCATCATCATCTTAACCGGGGGTAACGCACCACTGGTGGCAGAGGCTCTCGACGGGGAGGTTCGTTGCGAACCCTATCTCATTTTGGCGGGTATTGAAACCGTTGTCGATTCGATCTGCCAGGCGTAGCGCGACCCACAAAATGCAAGCGGAGATGTTTTTGTGAATCGGATCATTCCCCTCTCTGCTGCAGGTTATTCCGCACTCTCCTGTTTGCGGGCTGAGGGTCCCGATATTCGGGCTTTAGTAAAACGCCTTTTTCGACCGGGCAGTTTGCAAGGCTGGGAACATTTGTGTGCAGGCGAACCAGTCTTTGGCCATTGGAAACAGTACGACGGTGAAGAGGTTGTGGTAAGCATCGTAGGCGAGGAGATTGTCGAAATTCAGTGTCATGGAGGCACGGTCTCCCGAGATTTGCTCGTCGATTCATTTCTGGCAGAGGGTTGTGAATTATTGGACTGGGAAGATTGGATTACAGGGACGGCAGTAAATTCAATCGAGGCGGCGGCGACGCGGGCACTTACTAACGCAAGAACACACCGCGTTGCGATGATTCTGATTGATCAGCTACAAGGCGCACTCCAGGATGCCATCGAGCAAGTCGTGAATGATCTGGGTCAACGGGACTTGGCATCGGCTAAAGGTGGTCTTGAAGCTCTGATGGCGCAAAGCAAAATGGGGGCGCACTTAGAGAGCGGTTGGACCGTCGCTTTCATTGGTTCGCCGAATGCAGGGAAGAGCAGTTTGATTAATGCGATATTGGGATTTCAACGCTCGATTGTTTTATCTCAGCCCGGTACGACACGGGATCTGCTCACCGCCAGTACAGCGATTGAGGGCTGGCCGATCGAACTGGTTGACACTGCAGGTTTGCGATCAGGAGGGGAACCTCTGGAGGAAATGGGCATGCAATTGGCTCTGCAGCAAGCCTCCCGATCAGACCTTGTGTTGCTTGTTACCGACGCGTCTTGTGCTTGGACCGCCGAGCAGGATCAATGGCGATCCCAATTTGAAAATGTATTGATAGTGCACAACAAACAGGATTTGACCAGCGACCATATGGGAGAGCGACCTGAAGGAATACCGACCGTTGCGATTTCTGCAACTGGCGTGGAACATCTGTGCGGGCAGATCGTGCAACGCACTGTGGGCCATGCGCCGGCCCACGGTATCGCGGTGCCCTTCACCCATGCGCAAGCGGAAGGAATTCATAGTGCATTTTCCCAGCTGGAATCGGGCCAGATCACTGAAGCGACGTCACTTCTGTTGCGTTTGCTGCAGGCGGACGAGGCTACGGTCCGGCCGCCTATAAACCCATAAACTGAAGTAGATTTGTTTTCAGTTTATGGATGTTTTCTTGCCAAACTTTGCTGAGGTTATGGATAGCCCTTATTTTTCCTATCTTGCCTCGCATTTAGTTAGTTGGTACGACAGAGCATGTCAAAATGGCGTCTACCCGCCTTAGGCCCCCGGTTCCATAACCTTAACGTGACTTGAGAACTTCCATGGTGTGTCACAAAAGACTGTGCGGTTTCATTTTCATCCTTGTGCTGAGCATTTTCAGTGGGCAGAGCATTGCCGATGAGTCCGGGTTGAAGGTCTGGTGGACGGATTATGGATCTGCATATCGGTTGGCTGAAAAGGAGCAGAAGCCACTTTTGGTTGTGTTTGATACGGTCGATGGTCCGGAGAGGATATTGCAGGGGTCGTCGCCATGGCAGCAGAGCCGTGCTTCCAGCTTATTGAGACCATACATTCTTTGCCGGATAAACATTTCGACCCCTTCGGGCCGAGAACTGGCCCGGAAGTTCGCCGCGCCGGGTTTTCCAAGTGTCGTGATCACTGACAAGCGTTTAAATCGCGTGATTTACCGTCGTCACGGTCCGCTATCGGATCTAGACTGGGCGGTGATGTTGGTCTCCTATCGAACGGGCGAGCGTTTGCCGGAGCTTTCTTCCCAGCCTTCTGATCAGCGCACCGTTTGCTATACATGACGGTAGCAATCTGATGTCCGTGTGGCATCTGGCCGGCGATTCGTCGCTCGGAGCTTGGTTTCGTGGTATCAATATCGATCGCCCTTCGAGGCGGCGTGCACTCTTTTCTATTTGATGAATTTGAGCGCATTACATTGCTTCGACCGATTGTCGTCCGCGTAAGACTGGTGTCATGATGATCCATTCGTTTCATGCGATGATTTATATAATCCCAGGATAAAGATAACGATGCTTTTGCGGTTAATCCTGCTCTTCACACTGATCCCATTTTTCGAACTCTATCTTCTGTTGAAGATTGCCGATAAAACATCAGCCCAATTTACTTTTGCCCTGGTCGTAGCCACCGGAATTTTGGGAGCAATTCTTGCGCGTCGACAAGGTTTTCAGTGGCGGCAGAAAATGGCGATGCAGCTACAAGAGGGCGAACTTCCCACCGATGGAATTCTAGATGGATTAATGATTTTTATTGCCGGAGCGCTGCTGCTAACCCCAGGAGTTCTTACTGATCTATTGGGTTTTGGACTGTTGATTGCGCCGCTACGTGCAATCTTTAAAGCACGCATCCGACAAAAAATTTCCCAGTCCTTCCAAGCGGGGGTCAAAAATCAATACACATGGACAAGCGAGACCGGAAGTACATCATCGGGTCGGGATCGCGTGATTGAGAGCTACGTGATCGAAAACCGGGATCAACCTGACGGTGACACCGATCGTGAAACACTACCGTAGATTATTTTCCGCCTGCGGTTAACTTAACAGCGAAATTTTTACTAACTCATTTTCCGCTGGGGTTGGCCAGAATGGGTGGTTCGCCATCGTTGGGAACATCGGTTTCTTTGAGCAGCGGGCATACCGTAATATTTTTGACCCACACTTCGGTAGCACCTTGAACCGCGACATTAATCGAAAATTTTCCGTCAGGTGGACTTCGGCGATAAAGAATACATTGCTGTAGATTTTTTCCTGGTCTGAGAGGTTGCCCCATCGCCGGCCCCTCACCGGAGTCAAAAATCAGTGCCCGATTTGCAATTCCTTTTTCGGAGGTAGCAACCATGACGTCGGCTTGGATTAGATAAGGCGTTCCCGGCGGGAGTTGCATCAGCGGACTTTCGATGGTGAGCGAACGATTGCTGCCCGTTGCCGCCGTTTTCTGTTTAGACCACAAGTGCACAGTCGTCTTTTCTTTGTTGCTCTGCCGCAGCACCTCAAATCCATTCTGCGGCTTGATTTTTGATGCATCGACAAGCTTCCAGTCTGCGTTATCACCCGCAGATTGATCTGGTCGATCACCCTCGAGTAAGTCGGATCCCAAGGTTTGCTGGGACAAAACATCCGCCCAAATGATCGCGGCAGGCAACGTATCAAAACGTGCTAAAGCCGGATGGCGCGTTGGTGGACCGATTGTGTTCGCTACCCGCCCCCATATTTCCCATTGCATAGACCTTATTTGCTGGAAATGTGCTATGGAAGTATCTAAGTCTCGTTGTGCCACGCGTCGGTAATCGTCGCCACCTAGTAGTGCATTTTCCTTCACGATTTTCAAGAAAATCTTTCCCGTTGGCGAGGAAGTTTGCAGCCCGTGTAAGTATTCGCAGGTGGTTCGATGAAGGCGTTGTTCCTCCTTTAGCAACCAACAAACGACTTCGTGTGCTTCTTCCCTAGAATTCGCAATCTGCTTTGCGGTCCGGCGTATTTGAGAAAGCTGGTTGGTGAAAAGTGTTGCCGAAATTTGATCAATTCCATGTAGCGTCACCTGAACCCCGCCTGACACGCGCTGTCGGTGGGCGGGCCGTAAATCAAACGGACGGATAAAAAAGACTCGCGATGTTGCTGCAATATGCGGAACGGTTACTTCGTATGATTCAGTGATCGGTCGAGATAGAAAAGTGCCATGAGTCCTTGCAGTTTTGGAGATCAAAAGTGCACTGCGATTTTTTGTCAAAAGGGTATTTTGGATATCCGAGTCACGACCATCCACTCTCTGCGCGGCCACTCGTCCAGAGAGAAAAGGGGCGAGTATATCGAGTTCCATCAGAATGAGGCGCAAAGCCTTGCTGCGTCTTAGGGCAGAAGGCCGTGATTCATTGAGTGGCTGCCGTGATGAGAAGAGAAACCGCTGTTTACCTCCGGCAATGGTGCGGAAGACCTGCTCCCTAATCTCCCAATAGCATAAGTCCACTCGCGGTGACGGAACCGAATCAAATGCCTGCTGAAGAGGCAGTGGATATGCGGAGTTGGCAGAGACCTGCGTCTGAATTTCATCAATTATAAAGGGCTCTTCCGTTAGCGTGATTTGGGATGTCGCATTATTGCTGTCGTCCACATTCTCCCGTGCGGGAGAACCTTCGTCGGTCGGTGCAAACCAAACGAATGAATCGTAAATCGGCACGGGTGAATTGGTCTGAAGTCGCTGCGGAGCAACCCTCGTCGTATTTCTTGCTGGCGCTAGTAACCAAAGACGGTGTTTGGATGCATCGAGACGTTGCTGCTCCGTCGGTGGGCCCGGAAGCATAATTCCGTTGAATCCTAGCTTTTGCAAAAAGGCAAAGGGTTCGCCCTGGTATTGAATCACCCTTGGTAATGCGGGCCCGCGGCGATTCTTGTTTGGGCGCGTTTTGGAGTCGAAGGTTAAATTGATGGGTGCGATCTGGTCAGCCAATACAAGCGAATTACTTTTCTTGGAAATTAGGCCATGAATCGTCAAGTCCTCCATGTAAGCAGGCGTTTCTCCAATCCCCCCGTGAAGATTGATCATTATCCGGTCGACATACGCTTCGCGAAAATCCACCTTACCCGAATGGCCGCTCTGAGCGATGCGTGTTTGACGGCGGACCTTTTGCAACACCTGTTCGAGGAACAACTGTTGCCATCGTCCCACGTTCTGATAACTGTCTCCATAAATCTTTAAAGTTAAAGCTTTACCTGTGTTGGGATTGATCGAACGGGGCAGAACCACACGAGCCGCCACTTGCATGCCAGGACGATTGGCACGGATCCAGAGAGAAAACGAGAGTTCCTCGATGACTGATGCCATTTCAATCGGGGTTGTGACATAAGCGAATGAACCGCCGGAAGAGGCAAGATAAAATTTTTCTGCCCATCGACCACTATGGACAGGACGGCGAACCCGAGCATGCTCAAGGACGTGGATTGTCGAATCGGTTTCTCCCACATTCCAACTGGTTGTCGGGCCCTCTAAGGAATCAACTGATATGGAGGATGCGCGGAGATCGGAGTTGCCCCCGGTCCAACAGAGATTGACCAGAAGCAATAGAAAAACTGAAAGCCCAAAATATCGCTTGCCGAGGGTGTCCCCCATCGGGGGTGCCAACTCAACCGATCGGTCTGTTTTGTTGCAAGATAGCGACATGCGCGTTTATGGAAACGTTATCGATGTGGCAAGAAAACCACATGGCACTCCCGGCCAGCAAAAGACATCTAAAGTCGGCTTCTAACAGGATTTGCGACAAGTGGCTACCCCAAAATCAACCTGTCCAAGTGATCTGCTAGCAATGGACAAAAAAAGACAAAATGCTTGCCAAGACTGGGCTTACGGCATTACGATGGAGAAAACGCCAGACGGACTGGCACGAGCGCTGCGGTTAGCCATTAAGCATAAACCGCAATCCTGGAGAACGACTTACGATGAGCGAAATACAACATCTTATTGCTGACGCCGATAAGGCCTCAGAAATGCCTGCTGACGTCCGCCAATTGATGTCTGCCGTGTCTGGCCTGCCCGCACAATACCGCGAAAAGCTGGAACCAGCATTAATGCGTGTCGCAGCGAGCACCAAACGGAGACGTCGAATTCTTTCACTCGTGCAGGATGCGCTGAGCCAACTAAGACTAGATATGAAGTATTTAATGTTCGACCTTGAAGCGACGCGGCGCGAACGCGACACGTATCGTGAGCAACTGGAAGAGCACTATTGATTGATGTTGGTTGATGTGCCCTGACTTGCGACGCAGTTTGAGGTGCTAGCAGATCCATTGACAATTAGAGTCGTACGTGGATCACTGTTTTCTGTAAGAGTGGTTGATTTGCCTTCAAGTAGTGGTGCATCGTTTGGATCGTAGTTCGCTGCTGTTCCTGCCTCCCCGTGAGGTCTTTTCTCTGGGACAAGTGCGACGAGTGTTACGTTTGAATAATGGTGGTTGTCCGGAGTATCGCCAGATCGGCGATTAACCTCTGGAGTGGCGTCCGCGTGGTGTTGGTTCCAATGCCATGCAGATAAGCGAAAATCGTAGTTCCCGTTCAGGATACCAATGTCCATCGGTAATGTGGACAAGTGATAATCTTGTACGTATTTTCTGCGGCTTATCGTGTAGTAAGGTTTGGCGTGGACACACCACTGTTTTGCATTGATTGTTTATTGCCGGGGGTTTACTATGGTATCAGCGCGTAGCGGTTTCGATGTCATGACACAACTCCGCAAAACCGCGTATCAGGGGTCGTACAAAGGGGGCAGCGCGGTTGTGTTTCGTCGAAACCCCCGCGGTTGATTTGCAAATGCTGATTGACTCCGCAGAAAAACTTGCCCAGACCCTTTTCGATCTCAAGCTCATTGATGATCGACAGCTCAAAGAGCTTTGGGCGGGAATTGGCAGTCGCAACGTGACTGTCGAACAATTCTCGGAATCGCTTCTAGGACGAGAGTTCCTAACTAGCTATCAATTGAATCGCGTGCTTCGGGGCGAAAAAAAAGGGTTTTTTTTTGGCGACTATAAGATCCTTTATCTCGTCGGTCGTGGATCGTTTGCCCGAGTCTATCGTGCCGTTCATCATGTGACGGGTGAAATAGTTGCCTTGAAGATTATGCGGCGAAGTTGTGCCAAGGACTCGCAAAAAGTGGAAGATTTTCAACGCGAGGGCACCATGGGGATGACTTTGCGACATCCGAATATCGTCTCCATTTTCGAGATTGCAAGCCATGACAATAGGCATTTTTTAGTCATGGAATTCATCGAAGGCCGTAATCTTCGGGAGTTTATAAAAATCAGAGGGCGGTGCGAACCAGACGAGTCTATTCGATTGATTAAAGATGTTGCTGCTGCCCTTGATTACGCGCAGCGTAAGGGAGTAACTCATCGTGACGTTAAGTTGAGTAATGTACTGGTCTCGGGGCGAGGCATCGCAAAGCTCGCAGATTTTGGTCTGGCTGGTGGCTTGGATCAAGTTGACAACCTTACCGATCAAGCCAATCCTCGCACGATCGATTACGCTGCCTTGGAGCGGTCGACGGGTGTCCGAAGGGATGATCCTCGGAGTGATATTTATTTTACAGGTTGTATGCTCTATCACCTGCTGGCGGGTCAAGCACCTCTTTCCGATACTAAGAATCGGATGAATCGGTTAAATAAAGATCGGTTTGTTAATGTGAAACCGTTGCACAAGGTATTGCCTCAACTGCAGCGTCCCGTCTTGGAAGTAGTTGCCAGAGCGATGGAGGTTGACCCCGAGAAAAGATATCAATCTCCTAAGGAGCTTTTGATAGGACTTGAGGCTGCTCAACGCACGCTGATTGAACCGGACCCGAATCAGTGGCAGCATCAAGATGATGATACGGTGATTGAAGAAGAGGAGTCGCTAAGCGCGCGACGAATCAAACCTCAGCGACCGGTCATGCTGATCGAATCCGATCCGAACATTCAAAAAATGATGCGGTCGCATTTGAAAAGTCGGGGTTTTCGTGTGCTAATGACTGAGGATCCTAGCCGGGCACTAGCCCGTTTTAACGAAGAAGAGCTACCTGCGCAGTGTTTGGTTTTCAGTGCGGTTGAACTGGAAGAAAAGGCAGTTGAGGCTTACGAATTGTTTACTTCGAATCCGTCGACGGTGGGCATCCCCGCGATTCTCCTTTTGGGCAAGCATCACGAGGATTGGATCCACAGAACCGATGGGAGAGAGCATCACGTGGTGCTGCAGATGCCAATTACGGTAGGAAAGTTTCGCGAGGTGCTAGATCGGTTAGTGCCTCACGCTATCGCGTAGCACCGGTTATTTTGGCTGTTCGCTTCAAGAAGGATTCAGGTCGACCTGCAGCCGTTAGGGCGAGTCGATCGGCAGACGGTCAATTCGGATTCCAATCAATGGGTGTCTGCCCAGTCTGCTCCAGATAGGCGTTTGCACGAGAGAAAGGCTTGCTGCCGAAGAATCCGTTAGATGCCGACAAGGGTGAAGGATGGACACTGCTGATCACGTGGTGACGATCGCGATCAATTTCTGTGCCTTTATCTTGTGCTTTACGACCCCACAAAATGAACACAAGATTTTCCCGCTCACTATTCAAGCAGCGAATTACCTCGTCAGTAAAAAGCTCCCAACCTTTGCCCTGATGCGATCCAGCGTGCCCTTCCTCAACTGTTAAGCACGCGTTTAACAGTAGTACACCTCGACGGGCCCATTGCTCTAGATTTCCGTGGCCTGGATGTGAAATGCCCAAATCATTTTCTAATTCACGATAGATATTACGTAATGAGGGGGGTGGCTTTACTCCAGTTGCGACCGAAAAACTCAGTCCATGCGCTTGTCCAGCGCCATGGTACGGATCTTGCCCAAGGACGACAACTTTTACCGCATCAAACGGGGTGAGTTCAAATGCACGAAAAATTTGACTTCCTGGTGGGTAAATGCGTTTTCCATCAGCCTTTTCTGTTCGTAGAAACGCGCTCAGGGAAGTCATGTAAGGTGCGTTAAATGGGCCGTCTAAGCGTGTTTTCCAACTGGGTTCTATTTTGATATTTCGAGTTGAATCGGTTTGCTGAGTTGCCTTTGGGGAATGAGGTTTCATGGAAGAGCGATCGGTTTTCGGATGATTTTTCTGTACGTCAGCTGGTGTGACGTAGGTGTGCTGCCCGTTCCCGGACGAGGTATTACCGGTAGCAGCCATTTCGTCTTCAGTTAACTCAGTCGCCACATGGGTCAAACCGGCCAGATAGAGGCTTTCTAATTGGTTTCCCACCCATCGTCGATGTTCTTTTGATTTGCTCATGAAAATCTAGTGCCTCTTCAATCGACTTCGTCTTAATGATTCGGCAAAGTATAGGGGTTAGTTCATCCTTGCGTCCAGGGTTCAGTTGGAATTCCCTTTTTCAGTAGGGTATCATGACCGACGTTACAGCTTTAATATAAAATGAGTCAGTATTGGACTAACGTTTGATCCTGGATTTGATTGGACGCTTCATTCCAGTGGAAACCTTTTCTTGATCGCGCTAGTCGAGGGGCGGGCTGAGATGTTTCGGATCATTCGGAAACTCTTGCGCGTAAAGCAATAACATCAACTCAATGATTCCGTTTATAGGATAAACCGATTTGCCATGGGACTTCCTCAAGTAGCAATCGTTGGCCGACCCAATGTGGGAAAGTCGAGCCTTTTCAATTGGCTGGCCCGAAAGCGATTGGCGATTGTAGATGATCAAGCGGGAGTTACCCGAGATCGCCTTTCATTTCTTATGTGCCATGATGGCCGTTACTTTGAGTTGGTTGACACAGGAGGAATCGGTTGTGAAGACGTGGATAATCTGACCGAACAAATTGAAGAGCAGATTCAGGCGGCAATCGATTCAGCGGATGTGATTTTGTTTGTTGTTGACACACAAACCGGTGCGATGCCTTTAGATGACCAAGTCGCAAAACGACTGAGGCACCTTGTGGACACACCGGTGCTTTGTGTGGCGAATAAGACAGATAATGAAGCACTCGACCCCAACGCAGATGCTTTTTACAAGTTGGGACGCGGTCGATTGGTGCGAACAAGCGTAACGCAAAACAGAGGTCGTCAAACACTTCTTGATCTGATTGTGGAGCGACTGCCCGCGACTGTTGATGTCGAGGAAGACTTTGAATCGGCCACTGAGACTCATGCAAAAATCGCAATCGTTGGTCGTCGCAATGTTGGTAAAAGCACTTTTATTAATGAACTTGCCGGTAGCGACCGCGTCATTGTGAGCGAAGTTCCCGGAACGACGCGAGATAGCGTCGATGTGCGATTCGAAATAGATGGAAAGGTTTTTACTGCGATAGACACACCGGGTCTACGTCGTAGAAAGAGCGTAAAAACTGATATTGATTTTTATGGTTTGCATCGAGCTCAACGAAGCATTCGACGTTCGGATGTGGTGTTGATGTTTTTTGACGCGGGGCAACGTATAAGTAAAGTTGATAAGCAACTTTGCGATACGATTGCCAGTCAATACAAGCCTTGTATTTTTGTGGTAAACAAGTGGGATCTTAATGCGGGTAGCATGCCAACCGATAAGTGGGTGCAGTATTTGCACGATACGTTCCGGACCATGCCATACGTTCCAATTGCATTTATTACTGCCAAAACCGGTAGGAATGTGAAAGCGCTTGTGAATCATGCGCAAATGCTATTCAAACAATCACAGTCCCGTGCATCGACCGCTTCGCTTAATAAGATTTTAAGAAGCGCGTTGGAATATAATCCTCCGCCCTTGGATAATCATCATCAGGCAAAAATTTATTACGCCACACAAGTGAGTGTTCGTCCTCCGACGATCGTCATGTTTTGTAAAAACCCAAAGTCATTTGCGGCACCGTATCGTCGATATTTACTTCGGGCCATGCGAGATAATCTTGAATGCAGCGAGGTGCCGATCAAACTTTATTTGCGTAGTCGCGATCGTGATGATGCAAGAGATGAGGTAAACGTTGCGTCAAAATAGTTTGCCGGTATGGTGGGCCAAGGGGAGCAGTTTGATCGCCGTCACTTTAATCTTCATGCATTTTGAATATGGCACGAAGGTAAAAAGCGTGACAAGCAGTTCGGATCCCATCGACAGATCGCTCGAACAGTACGGCTGAATTTGATCGTTTTCGTTGTTCTATATTTCTAAGCGGCCAATGCATGCATTGCGCGCATTATGGTTTTCCGTTTTGTGCCGAGAGGGTGTATTCAGGCCCCAATTGGCCTATCACTAGCGCGACCCGATCTCTACAATCCCACCGCTTGAAGCCAGTTAATCGGAGTCATTGGACCGCTATGGGAGGCCTCGATGCGATCGATCGCAGTGATTAATCAGAAGGGTGGTGTCGGTAAGACCACCACAACTGTCAATGTTGCAGCTGCGCTGGCAGAAAGCGGGCAGCGGGTTCTTGTAATTGATATGGATCCCCAGGCACACGCTACACTCCACATGGGAATGGAGCTTGCTCCCGGCGAATTGTCAATTTACGAAGTCTTATGTGGAAAAGCGGCCTTACAAGAAGCGACCCGTAATATCGAGTCCAACCTCTGCTGTGCTGGAAGTCATATTGATCTTGCCGCAGCAGAAATGGAACTATCTCATGTTGAGGGACGAGACTTGATTCTTAAAAATCGTTTAATGGAAGTCTCTGATCAATACGATTATGTGATCATTGACTGTCCTCCGTCGCTTGGCGTTTTGACGATTAATGCCTTGGCAGCTGTCGACGAGGTTATTTTGCCTATGCAGCCCCATTTTCTCGCCCTACATGGGCTGAGTAAACTTTTGCAGACTATTCATTTGGTAGCACAGGAGTTGAATCCGAATTTAAAGTTGATGGGAGTTGCGTTCTGTATGTTTGATTCGGGTACTCGTTTGGCTGCCGAGGTGAGCCGCGACGTTGAGCAATTTTTCGAGCAATCTCGAGACCAAGCTGTGCCGTGGGCTGAAGCAAAAGTCTTCTCCTCACGCATTCGTCGCAATATCCGCTTGGCGGAGGCGCCCAGTTTTGGACGTTCGATTTTCAATTACGCTCCCGAGTCCAACGGGGCGGTCGATTATCGCCAGATGGCTGATGAATTGCTGGCGGGGCGCGGCGAGAGTGATTCAAGAGCACGCGCCGCAGCTTGATCTTAATTTGGCGCGGAGCAAGTGACTCCTGAAAAGAAGCACGCTTCTCTCCATTTTAAACCACCTTTGCAAGGTGTCTGCTTCCTCCGAGTTTTCCGTATCGGTCGAACTCGTAACGGTGCTAATCACCGGACCAAGAAGCGTTTGCTCCGGATAACTGTTTTTTAAATTGCCACACGGTATTTCGGGGGCTGAAATACTGTTATGCCTGCAATCTTCGTAGGGCCGATGGCAGGGTCCTGCGAGTAAGCCGCGTGTCCAGTAGACAAGCTAGGTGATGACTGCGAAGCGTATGACTAATGGCAGATCACTTAAGGCTGGGGAATTAAGCCAGTTTTGCCGATTATGCCATGTGCTTTTAAAGAGTTTTTGTGCAAAATATTTGAACTGGTGAGCAGAGATAGCTATCCTGTGGGTATCCGAGAAAGACGGCAGTCGCCGTGGCCTATTTTGGCCACCGGATAAAATGTTATTTTGCGTTCCCATCGTTATCTCATCGCGTCTCATTTTCACTATTTCTACGTGAGTTCGGAGAGTTCGTTGTCCGCACCGAATAAAGAGCTTTCGGCTATGCCTGAGCCGTCGTCTTATTTTGGACGATTCGGTTGGCTCGGTATGGTAGCTACCATCCTGATGTTATTGTTTGCCCTGCCATTCATCGGGGCCTTGGTCATCCTTACAAAATTGACGTCTAGAGGCCCGGGTATTTATCGTCAGACGAGAGTTGGCCTCAAAGGAGAGGTTTTTACGGTCTATAAAATCCGAACCATGGCTAATGATGCTGAATCTAAAAGCGGGCCCGTTTGGACGGCTGGCATTTCAGATCCCCGCGTAACCGCCTTGGGAAAATTTATGAGAGCATCGCACCTCGATGAATTGCCTCAGTTATTCAATGTGATCAAAGGTGAGATGGCGATCATTGGACCAAGACCGGAGCGACCGGAATTTACTCAGTTTCTTGCCCAGGAAATTCCGGGTTATGTCGGGCGGTTGAGCGTCAAGCCTGGAATTACGGGTCTTGCGCAAATTATACTTCCTGCAGACAGTGACCTTGAAAGTGTGCAAAAGAAGCTAGATCTAGATTTAGAATATGTCCGCAGCGGAACCTTGATCTTAGATGTCAAAATCGCGTTTTGTACTGCTATCAAGATGGTCGGTCTACGTTCTTCTGATGCCGCAAATTGGTTGGGGGTGATGAAGCATACGACGCTCCAAAACGTTTTCCAGGCCAAGCATGCCGTCGACGCGGATCATCAAGACAAAGTAGGGGACGAAAGCGCCGAATCTCCACAAAACCGCGAACGCAAAAGCGTTTCTCTAAATGAATTAGTTCAAGGTGTATCGGCGACGCAAAAAGTGGATTCCTCTGATGAACTGCCGGTTCATGAGGGCGTTTCCGAAACTGACCGTGATGCGGACCTTCGGACTGAGCAATTGGCTGAATCAAGCGGTCTTGGTAGCATGAAAGATCCGGATTCAGGATCTATGGGATCGTTTCCTTCATAGAGAGCTGGCCATCGCTCATGGAATCGTCTCCAGACCCCATGCTTAATGCCTTTACGGTTGATGTCGAAGACTACTTTCAGGTCTCTGCATTCGAGTCTAGCGTTGCCCGCCAGCGATGGCCCGAATTTGAAAGCCGTGTTGTAGCCAATACTCTATGCATTGCGGATCTGTTAGAGGAAACCAATGTTCAGGGCACATTTTTTATTTTGGGATGGGTTGCGGAGAGATTTCCCGAATTGGTCAGGGAGTTACATTCCAGGGGCCATGAGATTGGTTCACATAGCTATTGGCACCGCCTCATTTATTCCCAGTCACCGGGAGAGTTTCGAGAAGACCTAACGCGTTCTAGAGACGTGCTACAGGATTTACTCGGGATCCCGATTCGAGCCTACCGAGCTCCTAGTTTTTCGATCACGCAAAAGTCACTTTGGGCACTCGAAATTTTGGCGGAGGAGGGTTTTGAGATCGATTCGTCGATCTTTCCCGTTTATCACGATCGTTACGGTATTGCGGGTGCCTGCCCTGAGATCCATTTCCAAGAGACAGCTTCGGGTCGTTTAGCCGAATTTCCGCCAA
This sequence comes from Planctomycetota bacterium, assembly GCA_036153155.1. Lineage (GTDB taxonomy): Bacteria > Planctomycetota > Planctomycetia > Pirellulales > UBA7805 > UBA7805. The sequence continues at coordinate 581 of JAYZMM010000014.1, read as the reverse complement.
CGGTATTCAAACTCGGATGGTGGAATTTGCCTGTATCCGGGGGAGGATACTTTCGCCTCTATCCATTTGCATTTACGCGTTATTGCCTCTCCCGGGTAAATAAACGTACAAACCACCCGTTTATGTTCTATATTCATCCATGGGAAGTAGACCCGCAACAGCCCCGCTTGTCGGGGCCTTCGGTAATGTCGAAAATGAGGCATTACGTGAACCTTCAAAGCACTGAGACCAAGCTGCGTATGCTGCTGAACCGATTTGAATTTGGGCGAGTTGATCGCGTTGTGGCCAAGCACGCATGCACAAACGGGAGTGTTTGCGGATGAGCGATACGTTGATGGATGATGCGGAAACAAATGTTACCCGCGTTGAATCTGTTCCGCCGAAGCCACTACGCGCGGATCGTGGTACCACTATTCGACCTCGCTCCGGCTGGGCCTTTATTAACGTCGGTGAGTTGTGGCGCTATCGGGAACTTCTGTTTTTCCTTACTTGGCGGGATGTCAAGATTCGGTACAAACAGTCACTGCTGGGAATTGCCTGGGCTGTGATACAGCCCACACTGTACATGGTCGTGTTCACCA
>JAYZMM010000013.1:0-9664 GCA_036153155.1 Planctomycetota bacterium | reverse complement strand
TGCGTGCAGTTCCTTCCTCTGTGGGTTGCAGGATGAGTTGTGGATTGCCGTTCACCTCGGCCACCGTTGCGCTGGCCGTGACACTGCTCTCTTCTACCCAGCCGGAGAGCCCGGCCGAAAAATCACCATTGGCAAGTGCATCTGCGGCAAGAAGTTGTCGCGCTTCGAGCGACTCGATCTTTAGTTTCGGTTGGTGTCCACGACTTTTGCCACTGCCATTTCGGCCGAATAACTTAAAACCCATCGCGCATTCTCCGTTCCAAAGTGCCGGCCTGCAGGCCGTACCCCTAGCCCTGGCTCGCCTATACGGGGAACTATTAGAGAGAGTTCTAATTAAAAATGCGAGAAATTCCGCTGATAAAGCGAGAGCACCAGCGAAAAAGGGCTTTGGTCAGTCTTAGAAGTCGTACCAAAGACCAAGGCCGAGTTGTCGCTCGCTGTTCTGGAAGAACTCATAACGCGGCGTCATACCCTCGAGGTACTGAAAGCCAAATCGCAACAGGTTGCCATAATCTTTGGCCCGCCACTGCCATCCCACTTGAAGGACAATGTTGCCGCCCCAATTAAGGGCTTGAAGGATATGTCCGTTGGCGGCCACGAAGGGTGAGCCGCGAAAGCCGGTGGCACAAATGGGGCTGTATTCGGCCCCGAACTGAAACTGCCAGGGACGAGCACCTCCATCGAAATTGAACGCCCAGGCCGCATCGATGTAAGTTCGAATTGCCTCGTTCCACTGATATGAATTGCCCCAAACGATCGAGTTGGTTACGTAATTGATCCGATTGGCAATGGCTGCCGGTCCCGTATTGATGAGATATTCATCTCCCATGTGCGAACTGACATGATAGAAGCCGAACTTGGTCTGGTAACGTCGCCAGCCGAAACTCATCGGAAGTCCGAGTCGATAGTCGGTGGCGATCAGCGTACTCCCGTCACTGTCTACTCGCGGGAAGACCGCACCCTCAACATCGAATTGGAAGCCTTGCGGGTAGGAACCGTTGGGTGATCCGTAGCGAATAATACCGACTCGGGCACCTAAGGCACTGTCCCAGTACCAATTGTTTCCGCCCGGCAGACCAACCGGATCAAATCCTTTGATGTTTAGCGCAGAGAGCGCCAGTCGTGCGGTATGGAGGCTGGCTAACTCGGGCCGATAAATTAGTTCATCCGGTAAAAGCGTCCACGACCACGGGGCGTTGAGCGCCGCATCGGCAAGATAATCGTCCTCAGCGGGTGCGAAGGGATTCAGATCGTTCCAACTCGGCCACCATGCTCCACGGTCGTCATACCCTGATCCATATCCGTAACCGTATCCACCACCGGACCAGGAATTGGGCTGTTGATCGACCCACGCATCCAAGTCGATCGGCTCTGGATAAATATCGGGCGCATTTTCCACAATCACAGGTGCCTGCGCCTGAGCAGTGGTTTGCAGTAGGGCCGCCAGAAGGGCCAACCATATTAGAGCCAGCGTACGAATCATGAAGCCTCTGTGAAACAGAAGAGAATGGAAAACCAGCTATCCTCCGGGTGAGGGCGGCGGAGTCTAGCGTTTTGCGAGGCAACTTCCTAGGGCGATTCGGCAAGTCACTTTGAAAGTGCCAGCATGCTAGGCAAAGCTTGCAATCGCCCTGAAGGGCTCTTGCGTGATCGCATCAGGGTTTATTTTCGCGGCGGGTCGAGTATTACGAAGATTTTTTCAGTTTTTCCATCTCGCTCAACCACGATTTCAACTTTATCGCCAGCTTTATGGCGACCGAGAACCTGCGCAAAATCGGTGACCGTAGCGATATCAGCATCCCCGAAACGCACCATCACATCCCCCTCACGAAGCCCACCGCGTTCGGCGGGTCCACCGGGTGCAACGCCACTCAAGCGGACCCCAGTTTTTTCATAACCATAATCCGGACGACTCCCAAAATAGGGCCATCTTCCCCCTGCGACTTTTGGTCGTTTCGTTTTTTTGTATGCCGGTCTCGCATCAGTTTCGGCAATGGCGAGTGCCGCGTCCGCCACCATACGACTAACGCGTTCGATGCCGTCGATATTGATTTTTTCAAAGTCATCCTCTGGTCGGTGGTAATCCTGGTGAGCCCCCGTAAAAAAATGCAACGCGGGGATTTTTTTCTCGTAGAACGATGCGTGGTCGCTCGGCCCGTATCCACTCGGTTTCTTGACGAGTTTAAAATTGTGTCCTGCATTCAATCGCTCGATGAGCAAGTCAAATTCGTCAGCCGTTCCCGTTCCGTGCACAATCAGTTTATTGTCTCGCAATCTTCCCACCATATCCATGTTGAGCATGGCAATCGTATCCTTGAGCGGTACGACTGGATCTTTCAGATAGTGTGCACTTCCCAGAAGTCCACGTTCCTCGCCTGTAAAAGCGATAAACACAATTTTCCGCGGAAGCGGCCTTCCGATGGCGACAAGTCGACGCGCAATTTCCAGCAGTGCCGCGACTCCGCTCGCGTTGTCATCTGCCCCATTATGAATTTCCTGACGCCCAGGCGATGCAGACGAATCGCCACCATAACCGAGGTGATCATAGTGCGCGCCGATCACAATGGCTTCTTCGCTGAGCGGACCCGTGCCGGGTAGAATGCCGATCACGTTTCGAATCTGCTCGACCTTGCGTTCCACCCCACTTTCTCCTTGAACTCGCCAGCCGGTTAGCAGGTGGCTGTTTGGTTTTCCGGTCTCGTCGATCGCTTGCTCCAAATCGGAAAGTGGGTTGCCAATTGCCTCAGCAATCACTGGATCGATAGCCTCACGACGGAGGTGGAAAATGGGCATCTTTCGATCCGGACTTCCACTGCCTGCGCGAGTGAATGCAAGCAAAGGATCTTTTGCCTCTCGCCACTGTCTGCTGAAAATTTCAATTTGCCGGGCCGCGAGATCTACTTCAGCTCGGTATTCTTGCTCGGCCTGCGGATCTTCGTTTTCCGCATCGTGTTTGGCATGGGCTGCGACCAAGTTTTCGACAGCTTGCCGCCATTGGGATTCGGCATCAGCAGTTTCTTTGGCGATTTCATATTCGTCTGTACAAAATAGAATTGCTGCTGCGCCGTGCGCATAGGCATTCGATATTTTGGTTCGAAAGTAGGCGTGACGCGATGGATCGGATCCAAAGGGGCTATGGACATCGCCACGCAACGGCTGATGCCGCAGAATGATGACACATTTACCGCGTACATCGATGCCTGCGTAATCATCGTAGTCCATTTGCTTATCAGTGATTCCATAGCCGACAAACGCCAGGGGGAGATCGAAGGAACCGCTTCCGCCGGCTGCCAGCGGGGTGAACGCATCGTCAAGTTTAAGCTGGATTGATTGAGCTGCGTTTTTCCCTTCCTGCCGCGTCAGGCGGAGTTGATTGTTTGCTGCCGGACCCCGAGTGGCGTCGGTGGTGACGGGAAGAGTCTGGAACGGACCTCGCTCGATAATTTCGGTCCGAAGGCCAATCTCCTGAAATTGTTCTGCAATATATTCGGCGGCTCGATCTATACCGGCCGTCCCAATTCCGCGACCCTCCATGGCATCGTCGGCCAAAATCCGTACCGAATCGCTGATGCGATTTTGGGCTGAATCTGCTGCAATCGCTCCTTCTGGGACGCAGCTTGCTGCCGCGGTCACCGCAAGGATGCTGTTGAGGCACCACCGAGTTTTCAGATTGAAAAAATAGGTTTCTAATTTCTGCTGACCGAAGTACATGAAGTTGCTTTCTGATTGGGGCGGATCGCACTGAAACCCTGTGCCAGTGCCAGGCGTTTCGTTAACAGCGACTCAAAATTTTTGGGCTCTGGAGGGTCTTCGTCAAGGTGCAAATTTTAGCTCTTTCCACAATAAACAGGGCAAAGTTTAAAGAAAGCCTACCATTCCCCCCTTGTTCCACGTAGAATCGAGTGAATGTCAGGCTCGGTTGCCGCGGGGGTTCCCTCGCCCTGGCATGACGGCTCTACAGAGCCGACGGAAAACAGCCTTTGCGGCCAATGCAAACCAGCAGCTAAACCAGCAGCGATAGGTGGTGGGTACTTTGCCTTCGTTTTTTGTGATTCAGGGGCGTGACCGCGGGACGCGGTTCGAGCTCGAAAAACCAACACTGTCGATCGGTCGTGATGTGCGGAGCGATATTCGCCTGCAAGACACCGAGGTATCACGTCGCCACGCGGAATTGCGGCAATCGGAGGGCGGCTTCACAATCCATGACTTGGGAAGTTCAAACGGCACGTTTGTGAATGGAACTGCCGTATCGACACATGCGATGCAGAGTGGAGATCAGTTGCTTCTCGGTCGCTCGCTTCTCCTTTACACCGGTGGCGGAGCTAGTGCCATCATTGATGGCAAGGTCGACATTGTATCCTCTTCTCGGAATGATGATTCGCGGATCTTGCATTCCATGACCGAAAGTGAAGGAAGTCGTTCCCTGTTACAGGCCGATGTTGCCGGGTCAGAAAGTCCCTGGCTCGCTCGAGCCAGAAGCAATTTACAGGTGATGTATCGGACCGCGCTGGCCGTCAGTCATACGCTGGACATTGATGAGTTGCTTGATCGTATCATGGGCTTGATTTTTGAATGGGTTGAAGCCGATCGCGGCTGCATCATGCTCGTAAATAACGATACCGGAATCCTTGAGCCGAAAGTGAGAAGAAACCGGGAAGGCGTTTCGAGTGGCGCAGCAATTTCGATCAGCAAGACCATTCTAGATTATGTGACCGAGCATACCGAAGGAGTGCTCACGAGTAACGCAAAAGATGACAAGCGGTGGGATACGGGCGCGAGTATCCTCAACATGGACGTTCGGGAGGCAATTTGCGTTCCGATGCGTGGCCGTTACGGTGTGGTGGGCGTAATTTATATCGATACCTCGTCGCCACCACAGCAAGTAGAGGAGGGAGGGAACAAATTCCGCGAGGAACATCTGAAGTTGATGATTGCGATTGCGCATCAAGCGGCCCTCGCTGTGGAGGATACTTCTTACTATTCGGCAATGTTGCAGGCCGAGCGGCTTGCAGCAATGGGGCAGACAATTGCTATGCTTTCCCACCATATTAAAAATATCTTGCAAGGGATTCGGGGTGGCAGCTATTTGATTGAAATGGGCTTGGCTGATGACGATAAAGAGGTGACCCGTCGTGGTTGGCACATCGTCGAAAAAAATCAGGGAAGAATTTCCAATTTGGTGCTCGATATGTTGACGTTTAGCAAAGAGCGTGAGCCGCAGTTGGTGGTTTCTTCGCTTAACGAAGTCGTCTCTGACGTGGTTGAGCTTATGCAATCAAGAAGCGACGAGCTTGGGGTCGCTCTTCGTTACCAAGCCGCACAAACGATCCCCGAACTTCTTTTTGATCCTGAAGGAATCCATCGCGCTGTATTGAATGTGGTGACCAACGCCTTGGATGCTTGTGAGGATGTGGAGGGAGGCCAAGTCACCGTATCGACTTCGCTGAATAAAGAGAAGAAAGTCGCACGAGTGATTGTTAAAGATAATGGAAGCGGTATTCCGGCAGAGGAGGTGGATAAAATGTTCACGCTCTTTGTATCGAATAAGGGAAGCCGTGGAACGGGCCTTGGTTTGAGCGTGAGCCAGAAAATCTGTAACGAGCACGGGGGACAGATCTTGGTCCAGAGTGCAGCAGGCGAAGGGAGTGAGTTCACGCTTGAAATTCCTATGATTTTTCCACCCGACGATCTACCTACGTCCGCCACTGATGGGTCCGCCACTGATGGCTCATCGGTGCAGGCGACTCAGCCACAATAGTTTGGACTTTTCCCTTCTCCTGAGGTGGATTGAACCGATAGTTTGCTGGGCACGCTTTTAAGCAGGCTCAGACAGCACATCCGAGCAGTGCCAGCATTTGTGCCATCGTTTTGTGCCATGGTTTTGTGCCATGGTTTTGTGCCATGGTGCAGAAATCAGTTGGACCCAGCTGAAAACGGTGATTTCAGCGAAAAATTGCACCGTGTGGAAATAAAGAGATTGCATCATTTGGGCCAAGGCAGTCGACTTTGTCAGTCCTGCCGTTTCTTCTTGATTTACTGATTCTGTCGCGTCGATATCGCATGTGACGTTCCTTTCCGATGCAAACGGTACGCTGAATAGGATTGATGATGCTCAGAGCCATTTGTTCAACGATGAATGCGACGAACGCCAAACGACGGGTCGACTTTCAGATTTTGCTGCTCGGGTTAATTGTCGCTGGCGCTGCGTCAACATTGCATGGCCAGTCGGTACAGCGGTCGGTTTTTTTGCAGCAGGGTCCGCTACCGGGACAAGCAGTTCCGATCCCCAATCAACTATGGCAACAGGCAATGCTGTATGGGCAACCGATCAGTTATCAGACTCAACTTGGAGTCGATTCTTCCGAAAGTCTTCAGCAGGGATCGATGGATGGCGAGGTGGTTGAGGAATTTACTGATGAATCGTTTGGAGAAGATGCGTTTGATTCGTATGGCTATGTTCGCACTTGGGCTAACGGCGTTCCACCGCGTTTGATCACGGCCCAGCGTTATAGCGATGCCTATTGGCGATTCAATGTCGATCTACTGAGCTTGCGCCGCTACGATTCGACCGATATCATGGTGACCGGAGCCGGCTTCCAGAGAGCATTTCCAACCGGCCAATTAACTGGTGGAACGAGGATTTCTGCCAGCGCGGATCTCTTTTACAGTTTTGATTTGGAGTTTGCCTGGCTTGGCAATATTACCTGGTTGGCCAGTAAGACGAACCAATTTGATTGGAATACGGTGAACGGTGGTCAAGGTCATACTTACTCGGGCGCTACTGGGTCATTTTTTAATTCAGGTGCTCGCATTAGTACGGGTGGAAACTGGACCAATTTAAGGTCCAACCTGAATGCATTTGAACTCAATACACGGTTCCGGTGGGTCGGTGCAACCTCGGCCGTTACCGGGGCTTGGATCCTAGGCGCACGCTATGTCAATTTCAACGACAGGGTTTGGGTTAATCGCAGCATCGGCGCTCTCCGTGCTGATAACGATAACCCGCTTAGCACCCCCATCCAACTCGCATCTGCCACTACGCGAGCAACCAATCATTTAGTCGGTTTTCAGGGCGGTGGAGAGTTATTTTGGGCGGTTTGTCGGGGAGTTATGGTTGGAGGGAACCTCAAGGGCGGTATCTACGGGAATCATGCTGTTAATGAATCGGAGCTTGTGGCGCTCCCGGATCCAGTAGTCCCAACTGGGGCAACCGTAAATTACAAATATTCGACCAATGGGTCGGCCTTTTTCGGAGAGGCCAATTTGATGGTCAATGCCCATCTGGGGGGCAATTGGTACGTGCGTGGTGGCTATACGGGAATTTTTCTGACAGGTGTAAGTTCGGGTGTCACAGCGGTTCAGTCAGATTTTCAAACGGTCTCCACAAACAATAATTTGATTGCCAGCGGTTTCTATGGCGGTCTTGAGTGGAAGTACTAGGCAATTAGATTCTCTAAAGCCATCCTTCGAGCATTCTGGACGCACGTGCCCCCGCCGCTGGGACGATCTGAATTCAGTCGCGGTAACCGGCCGGACGGCCCACAAATGGGTTGGCTCGTTTTTCATCGCCCACCGTCGTATTGGGCCCATGGCCCGGCAGGATCAGTGTGTCGTCGGGAAGTGTAAAAAGCTTCGCATGGATCGCGGCAGCGAGATCTTCAAAATTGCCGTCGGCAAAGTCACATCGACCAATGCTGCCTGCAAAGAGCACGTCTCCGCCGAAAACGATCATCGGAGATGCTGCCTTCCAGACAAATACGATGTGGCCCGGCGAGTGGCCTGGCAGTTCCAGAATTTCCAATGAAAAGCCAGCCACATCAAGCACATCTCCCTCAACGACGGTTCGATCTGCCGGTGGGCTCGTCACAGCCAGTCCGTATTGCGCGGAAAGATTTTGATGCGGATCGGTTAATTTTATCGCATCTCCCGCACTCACAATGATCGGACAATCGGGCCATCGAGCTTTGAGTGCATGATTTCCTCCAATGTGGTCACTGTGTCCGTGAGTGATGAGCAGGGCAGCAGGCTCAAGGCCTTTATCGTCCAGAACCTGAGTGATTTTATCCGGTTCCAGGCCCGGATCGACAATGACACAATCTTTCCGACCTTCGAGATTTGCCACAAACGTATTTTGCTGAAAAGGGTTGGAAACGATCGTGGTGCATTGAAATGGTGCCATTGGTGAAGGTCCTCTTCCGATTAGGAAGCTTTGGTTGAGTTAACGGTTTGGGGAAAAACTAATGTCGGCCACAACTGCCGGAAGGGACGCATCAAACGGTTTACGTAAAAGGGACCGCCTGACTGCGGACTTCTGATGCCACAGCGATTTTGGGGCGATAACCATAACGATAGCTGCTCTTTCTCTTGAAGCAAAGCAGCAACGTATCAAGTTTTGCAATACCCAGAGCAAATCGGATTATAACCATCAAATCAAAGTGCTGAATTCGCGCGCATTCAACCAGGATTAACCTTTGCAGCGGGAAAACGGCGTGCACGGAGGAGACGCAATCAGGGCACAACAACCCCGGATGTTGTGTAGCAGAGCGCTCGTCGGTAAACGGAAAGGCAGGGACGCATTATGACAGAATTGGTTCAAGTTACTCGCAAGCCTCAGTTGATGGCATTTAGTCTTTTGGTTTTTGCAGTGTTCTCTGCACAAGGCAACGCCGAGCCGCAACAGGCAACAGAAGAACACCCGCTGGTGCCAGTGCTCAAAATTGCGGAACAAGGGCTCAAACGGATAGATGCGGACGTGCAAGACTATTCTGCCACGTTAATCAAGAAAGAACGGGTTCGCGGTCGACTAACGGATAACCAATATCTCTTTGTGAAGGTAAGACACCAACCTTTTAGCGTCTATATTTCTTTTCTGGCTCCCGAAGATTTTAAAGGACGTGAAGTGATTTATGTCGATGGTCAGAATAGTAATAAATTGCTGGCACATGAAGGCCGCGGATGGAAAGCCCGCATCGGGATGGTGTCCCTGAAGCCAGAGAGTCCGTTGGCGATGGAGGGTCAGCGGTATCCGATCACGATGATGGGTATGCGGACACTAACCCAGCGACTCATGGAAGTCGGACAGGAAGACCTTCGCTATGATGAAGTGAAAGTAGATACGTACGAAGGTACAAAAATTAATGGCCGCGTCTGCACGTGTATTCAAGCGACCCATCCGGTTCCAAGAAAGCATTTTCGCTATCACATTGCTCGTATTTTCATTGACGATGAATTGCAAATGCCTGTGCGGTTTGAAGCATTCCTCTGGCCGAGTAAGAAAGGTGGAAAGCCAGTGCTCGTCGAGCAATATACCTACGTGAATATCAAGCTCAATAATGGATTCACGGATTTGGATTTTGATCCCCAGAATCCGCAATACAAATTCGTGAAACGCTAGCATACTGCCCGCAACGGGTGGAAAAGTGAACGACGCTGGGTTCGGGGAATCCTCCCCGAACCCTTTTTTTGTGCTCTGGCACAGGTCGTTGTTGTTTCTCCTGAGCCAATTCCGTAGAATTCGGGAAAAGGATCCAGCGCAGCTGCGGGTTGCCTGATCCCCTGCCGCCCCTGCTTTTTCCGGAGACAATGGAGATGGATGCCTTTGTTCGCTGTCGGTTGATGCCGTGTTTTGTTTTGCTTGCTACAAGTTACTGCCTGCTTTTTGTTG
>JAYZMM010000012.1:0-7128 GCA_036153155.1 Planctomycetota bacterium | reverse complement strand
GTCGACGGAGCTTGTTTCCAAAATCTTCGCCAACGCCTCAACGGCCGCTTCCGCGTCTGGGCCTTGAGCCTCAATTTCAAGTTGGGTGCCTTGAGAGGCACCTAAGGTGGCAATATCGAGCAGACTTTTCCCATCGACTCGCCGATCGCCACTAATGACCTCAATCGTTGATTTAAATTCGCCCGCTGTTCGCGTAAATACTTCTCCCGGTCGTAGGTGTAGGCCCTGGGGATTCTTAACTTCCACAGACTTTGTTGCTTTCGGGTGATTGTCGGTATCCACGGCGGTACCTGTCGTCATAAATGGAAAATACAAATGATTTAAGGGTAGAGTCTGTTGATTCTCCCTGCCCAACGCCTCAAAAAAGTGGCACCCACTAACTGACAAATTGATTATTATCTGCCTCTTCTAAAAGTTGCCAAATGTCTTCCGCAGTCTTGGATTGTTTGAGGAATCGACAAAACGTGTCGTCCCGTAACTGCCTAGAAATATTTTCGAGGGCACGAAGATGATCACCCGGGCGATCAGGTGGAGAAATCAGTAAAAAGAATAAGTGTACTTTTTCTCCATCGAGACTTTTAAAATCGACACCGTCAATGCTGACCCCCACGGTACCGACTAATTTGTCGACACTGGGGTGTTTCGTATGGGGAACCGCGACACCACGCCCGATCCCCGTGCTACCTAACTCTTCTCTTTTGGTGATCGCCTTTATGGTACTCTCCAGCTCTTCTTCCGCGATTGCCCCGGCTTCCACCAAAGCTGTCGTCATTTCACGAATCACGTCTTCTTTACCTACAGCCGACAGATTTGGTCGTATCGCGGAGCTCGTCACGAAGTCAGAAAATTTCATTCCTTCCAATCCTTTTTCGAATTTACGAATCTTAATTTTTCTTGTTTTGTCTTTTTTGTATTGTTGTTCAGCTGAATCAATCAACCAATATACGTATTCACTACCATTGGGAATCTATTCTTTTTAATCTTCAGGGTCTTCTTTAACCGTCTCTGAGAACATTTCCTTTCCTGGGTCCGTTCGATTTTTGTGTTGAATCTTTTCCTTGTATTTACGAATTTGACTTTCCATGCGATGCACAACACCGTCGATGGAACCCATCAAGTCTGTCCCCCGGTCATTGGAGACAAAATCGTGCTTGTGCTCAGCGGAAACTCTAAGATCAACCGAGGGCATATGCTCGTGCTCAAGATCAACCGTCAAATGAATAGAGGTCAAGCGATCAAAGATCCGAGTGATTTTCACCACTTTCGCTTCAATTTTTTGGCGACTCGCCTCACTTAAATGACCATGACGCGTTGATATATCAATTTGCACGCAGTCCCTCCCTCCGCGGTATCGAGAGCATGTCACCCACGCCCCACGCTCCGCCCGTCGTCCCAAGGCCTTCATTGTAACTTTCGTTCCGTCCGGCAACAAATCCCGAAAATGGCGGATTCGGGCATTTATCTCCTTGCCCAAAGGTGCTTCTGTGCCACAGATAGACACAGCGAGGCTCCCCGAGTGGGGTCGTCTCAGGCTGTTAATGCCCACGGCAAAGCAGGCTGCCCCTCTTTTCCCACCTGCGAACACGATTTGGATCCCACTCAGATGAATCGGTCGATGGCATACTAGGCGAGTGTCCGATTTGCATTTAGGATCAGGTCAGATTCTTGGCCATCGCCAACGGTTTCAATATCCGAGAGAGTTATCTCCGCGGATCGACACCGCATTGAAGCAACCATATCGCTCGACCAGTTAAATAAAAATGTCTTCTGTTTTGCCTAACAACCTACTTCGCAGTCAAATTGCCGACATTCCTCTCGCCGAACTAGCGGCTCAGGAAAAGACACCGTTTTACGTTTACGACGAAAAAAAAATTATCGAGCGCATCTCCGATTTGAAGGCGTTTGACGTTGTCCGATATGCACAAAAGGCGTGCAGTAATATTGCCATCCTTGATATATGCCGTCGTCACGGGGCCGTGGTGGACGCGGTGAGCGCTGGAGAAATTCTTCGCGCGGAAGCAGCTGGTTTTGCGTCCACAGGTGATCCTATTCCAATTGTTTACACAGCCGACATTTTTGATAGCTCTTCGCTTGAACTGGTATTGGAAAGGGGGATTCATACCAACTGTGGTTCACCCCAAATGCTTTCACAAATTGGGGAAAAGGCCCCCGGTCAAGCTGTGACGCTACGTATCAATCCGGGTTTCGGCCACGGCCATAGCCAGAAGACCAATACAGGGGGATCTCAATCAAAGCATGGAATCTGGCACAGCGAGTTGGCTGACTGTCTGCAGATTGCAAAGAAATATGATCTCTCCGTAACTGGCTTGCACATGCACATTGGCTCAGGCACGGATCTTGAACACCTTGCCCAAGTTGTGACTGCAATGGAACAGGCGGCAGAGAAAGTGGGGTCAAGTCTCAAAACGATCAGTGCTGGTGGCGGTCTGCCGATACCGTATCAGGCCGAAGAATCGTATGTCGACCTAGACGCTTATTTTGAACTTTGGGATGCCGCCCGCAAACGACTCGAATCCCGGTTGGGAAATCCTCTTCGTCTGGAAATCGAACCAGGTCGTTATTTGGTAGCTGAAGCGGGTTTCCTGGTGGCAGAAATTCGTGCGATTAAAAAAATGGATACAAATTGGTTTTATCTGATCGATGCTGGATTTAATGATTTGGCGAGGCCCATTCTATATGGCTCGTACCATCCGATGTCAATTTATCATCGCCAGGCAAAAACCCAATCGACTGCATTGCGCGAGGTGATCGTCGGTGGACCGTTATGTGAGTCGGGCGATATTTTTACGCAGAAGGAGGGTGGTTTTGTCTGCACACGTCCACTCCCCGAGGCCGAAGTGGGCGATTTGCTGGTGATTGAGTGCGCCGGTGCTTATGGAGCGGTAATGGGATCGAATTACAATTCAAAGCCGTTAGCGGCCGAACTTTTGATCCACGATGGTCAGGTTGTCACAATTCGCGACAGACAAACCTTTGCTCAAATGACTGCAGGCGAACACATCCTCTCCTCAAACTGACAACGAAGACAACTTCTGTCTATGTGCCGGGTTCACTTCCAGGCAACCAAAGTGTGTTCAGGTGCTTCTTGCTTTCCGGTGTAATCTTTGAGGCCTCTTTCGTTTCGATATGCGAGTCGTAAAAAACGACGTTGACAAAATCGAAATGACGGGGCGCGACAGATTGACTCCATCGGGTAACACGCTGTTGCTCTGCCAAATCCACTACCGTTGCATCAAAATCAAGAAAAGAAATTTTGCTTCCGTCCTCATCTATGAATTCTGCGATACGCGGATTAATTCCGTAACTGGCAATTGCCGGGGGCTGTCTATCGTCACTGGGACAATGTTCGATGAGCGAACTTTCGTTCAAGCGTGAGGCCAGGGATTGCGGCCAATTTTTTGGATCGGCAATCAACAAAGGATCATTCGGCTTCCGGATCTCGAGCACCAGTTGGACTTGATGCGACTGACATGTGAGCGACCGCGATTCTTCGCGTGAAATCAACAGTGCCGGAAAGACCAAGACTGAAATCAGGCCCAGACAAACGAGGACTACCAAAACTTCAACCGGTGTGATTCGAAAATCACTCACTCAATGATTCTCCTGCCGATGGAGCGCTTCATGAGCCGCATCGTCGAGCGGACGATTATCAAATCCTTTTTGTCTCGAAAATTCAATCCGCTCTACAAATTTGACGTTGGCACACTCGTCGACCTCAGCCGCCTGGCAGGCGGTATGATCCCGAATAAAAAAACGGACAGGACCTCCCGCAGTGACAGGAAGGGGTTGGTTCCGGTCGCGATAAATAAACATTCCCCGTTCGTGGACCTCGGTAAGGGGAAGGCTAGCGTGAAAGTCGTCGCGATTGCTGTGAAGCGTAATGTATTTGGCCTCCGGAAGGACTTCGGCAGCTTTCAGAATCCCCCGCAACCAAACCGCGCCACCACTTCTGGCTGGATCGACCAGACTGACATCGTCGATCTGCCACTGCGAATCAATCTCCTTTAGATCTTCCCAAGTGAAGGCCCGCTTCCCTGCCACCTCTCCGTTAATCTGTAACAGTACGGGTGAACTCATCACAGTATCCTCATCCGTTTCAGCGATTCAATGTATATTCTTTTGAATTGTCATTCAGTGCCTTGATCGATCTCGGTCATCGAGTCGACCATCGTTATTTCCTCGCTCGGAAGAACCATAATTTTACCATCACCGATTCGACCCGTACGAGAAACATCAATCAATTTCCGGATCACTTCCTCGGCGCGGGCATCATCTACCCAGAGCGTGATTTCGACCTTCGGCAAAAATGCGTGCGAATACTCAGTATCACCGTACTGATCAAGATAGCTCTTTTGTCGTCCGTAGCCTTTCACTTCCCGAATATTGAGTGCTTCAAGCGGTGCGCGACGCAACGACTCTAAAATTTTTTCAGCCAGATACGGTTTGACGATGGCGAGAATTTGTTTCACGTTACTGGACAATGGGCCTCTGACCCGTGCCGGGAAACCGATTAACTAAAAAAGTTTTCACCGAAAAGATCAATCGGTGGTCCGGTCTCAATTTCCACATCTCCTTCGATGCGCGTCATACAGGCCAACCGCATTGTCTCCTCATTACCGATGTATGCGAGGCAAGGAAGTGGGTCGGGCATAGGGGTCGGGAGCGGAGTTTTGAACTTCAGCTTTTCCCGCACTGTGAGTGGGTTCGTGTTTTCCATGCCCTGCGTTACATTGACGCGGCAGGTGCCACACATACCGAATCCATGACAATTAAATATCGCGTTCAGCTTTGCTCCGAACCCGTTGAAGCCGTCATAAATATTAACACCCGCTTTTTGAGCAGCCGTGCGTAGGTCGGTCCCGACCGGCACCTCAATTTCTTTTTTCTCTTTGATAAATTTGACAATAGGCATGGGTAAATATCGAAAAATACAGGCAGCGATGCGTGAAACGGTCCAGCCCCTCTAATCTACCCGATCGCGACGTTAGGGGCCAAGACCGCGTGCGACGCTTAGGCCCGTGTTTCACGCCACTCACGGGCTCCTAATAACAACGAAACAAGCAGATAGAGGCCCATACAGCAAATCAGGAGCAAACAGACGATAAAAAAGTCGCCCCCAAATGATGCTGGCACCATGGGCATGATCTTGCAGAGTAAAAAATAGCCCGCTCCATACATCATCACCGTTGCCAGACTGCTCCGAAGCAACGTGATAAACAGTCCATTTTTCCAGTGCATCTTCTGTTGTGCCCCGGGTCGATCCTCTGCCAAGAGATGCCATCGGATGTGCGCTTCCCGAGTGAGCAATAACACGAACAGACCTGCAGCAGCGGCACTGGTGTATGCCAAACCTGTTTCTCCAAGTCGCCACACGCACGCCAGGTCAACCAGTGCGTTGATCACGACGACAATCAGACCTAGGCGAAATGGAGTTTTCGAGTCTTCCGCAGCGTAAAATCCACGGATTATTATCGGCAGCGTACAATAGGCCCAGATCCCGCAACCGTATGCCGCGACCATCTGCGCGGTCCGCTGTGTATCAGTCTCAGTGAATGCTCCGTGTCGGAAGAGCAGACTGGTGAGTGGCTCGGCGAGTAGAATCAAACCTGCGGTGGCCGGAATGGCAAGAAACAGATTTGCACGCATAGCCTGGACCATTTGCTGAACAAATTGCGATTGATCTCCCGCGGTCGCATGCCGACTGAGTGCAGGAAAGGCAACTAAGCCAATCACCACTCCCAGCAATCCCACCGGAAATTGATAAAGGCGTTCGGCAAAATAGATCGCTGCCACGGTTCCCTCCCGCAGCGGATAATCGATTGTTCCTCCGAGCCAAGCGATCGGTGTTTCAGGGTTCGATGCAGAAAATCCCCAGGCGACCGCTGTATCGATCAGAGTGTTGATCGGCAAAATGGCAAGTCCGACAGCCATCGGTATCAGTTGGCTGATAATACGATAGATCGTTGAGCGATTGGCAGTCCAATCCCATTGCCATCGCATACCGAAACGCCTGAGCACCGGAATCTGAAACGCAAATTGTAATAATCCACCAAACAACACAGCGATGGCAATCAAATAGGCTTGGGTTGCGGGCGCATCTTTCCACGCGGGTGCGATGACGACCGCCATGAATATCCAGGTAAGATTCAAGAGAATCGGAACGAAGGCCGGAGTACTGAAGTGATTGAATGCATGTAGTGTGGCGGACGCGACCGAAGCCATTGAGATAAATAGCAAGTAGGGTAGCATCACGGCGGAAAGTCCCGCCACCAGACGATATTCCGCCTGCTGCTCGAACCCGATCCAAAGTAAACCACAAAAAATTTCCGCCAGAAGCGTCAAGCTGGCCATGACCACAAAGACGCAGCCTAAAAGCGTGCTGACCAATTGCCAAATAGAAAGTGGATCTTCCTCTTTCCTAGATGCAATGGCCGGTAGTGTGCTTGCCGAAAGGGCTCCCTCCCCGAAGAGGCGGCGAAAAATATTGGGAACGCGAAACGCGACTACAAAGGCGTCCATCACCCCATTATCTGCAAGGCCAAACAGTGCGGCGGTCGCCACGTCGCGGACCATGCCCAGTAGACGACTGATCAGTGTCCAGAAGGCGGTGATTTTAAGGCCGCGGAAAAATGGTGATCGCGCGAATTTCATTCGATTCATCAACGATTCAGAGATTGGCTGATAAATGATCGTTTCTCAACCGTCCCCGCGGTGTATTGTAGTGATCTCAAAACGGTGCTGGTCTTGTGAGACTATGGAGGATCGAATACCGTTTAACCGTTCCCGAGAGCGTACTCTACCAAATTATGGATCACCGAGATCAGGTCAGGCAACTTAAGATTTCACTTGGTTGTTACGCACATCAGGCCAGTGGAGCGAGATAAATTCTAAGTTTATAAGAGTGAAAAAGTAATGAAAGAACGATCTGCCTATCAGCAAAATATCATCAAAAATTATTACAAAAACCGCGCTGCGATTTCCCATCAACGACTTAGCGAATTGGTGACCGAACTCTATCTTGCAGAGGGAAAAAAACGGGCCGCCGTCTGGAAGCGAATTCGCACCGCCCTGGAAAATCTCGAAGTAAAACCCCAACGCATCGAACAC
>JAYZMM010000011.1:0-7609 GCA_036153155.1 Planctomycetota bacterium | reverse complement strand
AAAATCCGCGTGCCCGCAGTGCCAAGTTGCGCGTGGCCGCGCGAATCGCAACGGAATAAAGCCAGCCGAAGAGACGAGCGCGTATGAAGTGGCCTCCCCGCGTCAAAAAAATTGTCTCCGGCGGACAAACCGGCGTCGATCGGGGCAGTCTCGATGCGGCGATAGCGTGCGGCATTGCTCATGGAGGTTGGTGCCCTCGGGGTCGGCGCGCCGAAGATGGTCCCATTGCGAAGAAATATGCACTCGAGCCAACCCGCTCGAGCGACTACCGCGTGCGGACGCGGCGGAACGTGTTGCATTCGGATGGCACACTCATTTTTTGCTGCGGCCCGATCAGCGGTGGCACCCGACTGACCCGCGACGCTGCGATCTTGCTAGGTAGGCCTTGGAAGATCGTCGATTTTGCTGCCATCGACGCCACCGACGCCATCGACAACGGGGCCACCGCGCAGGCTGCGACACGTTTGTCGGTCTGGTGCTGGCTTGCAGTCGAGGGTATTCGGGTCTTGAACGTGGCCGGTCCCAGGCAGAGTCGTCATGATGGAATCGACGCTCGGGCCAAGCAATTCCTGTGTGATTTGCTCCGAAAACCGTAACCGGCCTATGCCGCCCTGCGGCGCTACTGCCCCACCCTTACCCGCCAGGGCCGGGCGTGATCTCCACCACATCAAGCAGCGGAAAATCTTCCGGCAGCGCGCGACTGCCGTCTTCATTGACCTGGCCCATCAACTCCCGATAAAGATCGATATCCTCTTTGAGGTCTTCGACAAAGGTCTCTTCTTCCAGCAATTCAGGATGCGTATCGAGTATCTCGCGCCACAACGCAAAAGCTTCTCGAAATTCCTTTTCGGCGGTCGGAATGTCAGAGTCGATAAACGATTTATCGGCATCATAGAGCAGTTTGCGGACCCGTTGTAGTTGCTCAGTCTGTTCGGTCTCAGCTCGATTCTTCCAGTAGCCATAGTTGATCGTGACATTTTTATATTGATTCGCCACGCGATAGCGTGCGGCACAGTCCAAATATTTCTGCAAAAGCTTAATCGCTTTGCTTCGCTTTTTGACGTCGGTTGCCTCGACCACATCTTCAAGCTTAACCGTTATTTTTTCCTTGGCCGCTTCCACAAGTTTCTTTTCCGCATCACTGCGGTCCGTCGGCGCTTTTTCCATCGCTTCGCGTTCATCTTCTGGCAGGTCGGCGATTCGCTGCTTGCGTAATTTTTCCCGCAGTCCCGGTTCGATAGCCATTAAGTCGTCATAGGCTTGATCGCGCTCCTCCTTCAAAAGTTCGACGTCTTCTAAGCGAACCTCGAAGCCGAGTGTCGTCAGGATCGGGCGTAATCCATAAGCCAGCCATTCTTGGGCAGCCTGTTGCCACGCTTGTCGCATCTCCTCATTGAAATTTCCGTCTTCCTCCAGGGAACGCGCATACTGCATCTGTTGCATCGCCGGCTCCGAATGAACCAGAAAAGGATTCATCGTGCTCATTGCCGCCACCCCGCTGTCGATCAAATCCTCGGCCTGCTGATACCACCATTTGGAGATCAACCAGTTGTCGGTCACATTTTCCGGCCGGTCCTCATAGCGAGTCCCGATCAGCGGATTCTGGTCACGGGGCGGCGCATGATAGTCGCGGTCGGCGGCAAACATCGGTCGGAAATATTTTTTTTCGTCCGAGCGACCGATCTTGATGCCGATATAGTCTGCCAGTCGCCGCAAGAGTCGAGGTTCTTTTTCATTGTAGCGGATGCCCTGCTTCATAAGATTGAAGCCTTTGATGACTTGTCGATACTTGTCGCGATAATCGTCGAACTCAACGGAGATATTGAACGCTACGTTGTGGCCCTGGAAATCCCAGACATCGATGAAGTGCGGTTGAAGCTTTGTGATTTGCTCGAGCGTGGCATCGAAGTTGGTCCAGTCTTCACGATCTTTGTAGCGGATCGCGCGGGACCAGAGCAGATTGGTGGCCGCGCCCTGCAGACCAAATGTAGCCAGTTTCATGCTGACGCTTGTCGGATCGATCTGCCCCAGGTCTGCTTCGGAGAGTTTGTATTCTTTTCGCAATTTAGCGAGTTGCCCGCCTGCGCTCTTGGTGGTGGCAGGTTGACTGAGCGCGAACAGTGGAAACAAGAGCGCACAAATCAGGGCGAAGAATATGATTTTCCGCTGAAAGAGGCGACGTTGGTTCATCGGGCTAATTCTCTCGATTTCAGGATGAAATAACCGAGGGTGTAGGTTGCGAGCAGAAACGATATCACAGATAAGCTGTGCTGAATCAACATGTCCCACGGTATATCATATCCATAAGACAGATACTGCACCTCGAGAAATTGCTCAAAATCGGCCAGTAAGTGCAAGATGTTGTTGACGATATACATGATCACAACGTCAATCACCTTGATCGCTGAGGTCAATGGATTTGCCTCTAACTCTGACGTGATATTGAGTTGCAGCAGAATACGGTATGCCGCCTCGATCGGTCCGCCACCGTAGACCCGTTTATAGGCCACAGCCTGCTGGGCAACTTCCGGATTTAATACGCTTTGAACGACACGTTGGAGAAAGTCTTTGTTGAATCCGAGCAGTACCGTCGTGAATGACAACAGGGTCGAAACCGGGCCACTGAGAAACGTGCTGAAAAAGACTGCAAGCGCGGTGACGAGAATGATCTGCAGTTCGATTCCGAGAAACCCTTTAATGAAATTCAGCGTGAACGGCGCATCACGACTGCGAAGATAGACATCGGCTTCAGCCATGCCAAAATATTGACCCGGATCAACACAACTGATCCAGATTTCGGTGCGTCCGTCCGGCGTGATCAATCCATCTGCAAACAGGTCGATCAACTCATCGTCCAAGCTCCAGACCTTGCGAGCAACCCGCATCCGCTCGATCGAAAAATCTTTACCGGAGAAAATCTGTTCCCTACTTCGTTTGCCCGTGTCGGGGTTGCGAACCGAAAGGCTGCCGACGACCGGCGCGTCAATTTTTCCCACATAACTTCGGTAGACTCGAATATTCACGTCCATATCGAGTCCATTAGGATATTTTTCGGGGGTTAAGCCGTCGAATGTCCAGATGGCGGCCGCCAGTGTGTTGCCACGGATGTAACTGCGGTAGGAAAAAATCTTTCCGACATTGACTCCCTGCTCGTTAAAGGTCCAAGTGCGCGGATCTTTCGGGTCGCCTTTGCTGTCGCGAAATCGAAGTGAGCCATATTGTGGCACACGAGCCAGGAACATGCCTTCGGCCGGTCCTACTGCATACGATGCAGTGGCCCCGTCATTTCCGGTGCGACGCGCTACAATACGATGCTTATGCCCTCGATTGGTGCCCGTAAAGGTTTGTAAGATCGTGCGAGGCACTTTGAGCTCGAGTTTCTTCCCGTCGCGATCGATCGACAATTGCGCGGTGCTCAGCGGCTTGCCCGCGAGACGACGGAGTTCTTTCTCACGATTTTTTTCGGTCAGCGGTTCCCCCTCGATGGCAAGCACTCGATCGCCGATCTGCAGTCCTGCCTCGGCAGCCGCATCGCCCACGCGGATAACCGCTGCGGCCGGAGAAACTTCAAACTCCGGAAAAAAATTGCGGGCCTCCAGGTCCACCGGATGGCGGTGCCGGTCATCGTTAGTGGTTTCACCCTCATAGCGGACCACCTGACCGCGATGTGTTTCTGCCAGCAGGTCATCTTCGGTGATCGTGTGCGTGTGATTCAGTCCGCGGACAACAAAGATGTAACTCGTGATGCCCATCGCCAGCAGCAAACCGCTGCCGACGACTGAAAACCCGAGAATCCGGCCCAGCACAATTTCGCTCGGCCGCACCGGTTTGGTGACCACGGTGTAGATCGTGTGGTTTTTGATATCCTGCGGAAGACTGAAGGCGGCGGTGAAAACGGCAACCGGCAGCATGATGTAGGTGGCCGCTGTGAGGACAAAATTGAGATAAATCACCGCCGGTTGATCACTATTGGGCGCAAGGTTCCAACTGGCGAACATCAACACCACAAAAAACAGTAGCAGTGCCACCCACACTCGGCGACGGATCGCCTCACGCATGGCCAGCACTGCCAGTCCCAGTACGCGGCGCGGTGAGATGCCGAGCAAGTCCCGCGGTGCCTGCCGAAGCACGCGAAGGTAGTTTCGCCAACCGCGTGAAGGACCGTAGCGGAACACGCTAACGACCAGGCCTAAAATCAGGCCCAGCACGACCAGGACGAGGGCCACTTTGAGAAACTCAAAAAAGGCACCGGTTTCCACGGCGTCGGTTCCGCCCCAAAGCCACTCCCAACTGGGTAGAATCGGTTTTTCTATGATCATTGCTGCAAGCTCATCAATCCGGGGGCCGTTTCCACCCTAATTCTGTTCGCTTTTCGACCCGTCGGTCGTCGCCCGCTTGCCCGGTTTGGCCTCACTCTCTTCAACAATCGAGAGAAAAAGATCTTCGAGTGTGCTCGTGGGATTCTCAGTAGAGAGCACCTCTCCGCCACGTGCACGAATTAAATCACAGACTTCTTTTTCCACCTCAGGTGAAAGCTGCGTTGACTGTATTTGTGTGAGATCGCGTTTGCGGAGCAGCGCGTCGACGCGACCCAGTTCCTTGAGTTCGCCTTGATGCAAGATCGCGATACGGTCGCACACGTCCTGGACATCAGCCAGCAGATGACTGCAGAGGACCACGGTCTTCCCTTGCTCCTTCAGGCCGATAATCATGTTTTTCATGTCTTTGGTGCCAATCGGATCGAGCCCACTGGTCGGTTCATCAAGAAGAATGAGATCAGGATCGTTGATCAGAGCTTGGGCCAGTCCGATGCGACGCGTCATGCCTTTGGAATATTCTTTCAGCGGACGACGGGCGGCGCCGGAAAGTCCTACGCTCTCAATCAACTGCTTGCTGCGTTCGCGGCGTTCGCGGGCTGACATATTGAAGAGTCGACCGTAAAAATCGAGCGTCTCATAGGCGTTTAAAAAACGATAGAGATATGATTCCTCTGGGAGATATCCGATCCGATTATTTTTAGAGACCTGTGTCGCTTCCTGGCCGAAGATCAGTGCTTCACCGCCGGTGGGAAACAAGAGTCCCAGTAGAATCTTGATGGTTGTGGATTTACCTGACCCGTTGGGACCGAGAAGACCGAATATTTCTCCCTGCTGTACCGTCAGGTCGAGTGCCCGCAGTGCACGGACTTTTTGTCGTCCCCAGAAGTCACGGTAAACCTTCGATAGGTTCCGTGCCTCAATGACGACTTCTGGGTGGGTTGAAACCATCGGCATGCGCTCCATCTCTCATTAACTTAATCAGGGGAATCTTTTAAAACGATTTGAAATATAGGGTTCCCCTGTGCGGTGAACAAGGATTGATATCTGTCGTAATCCACCCATCTCGCCGTTCATCGCCTCGCCATATCTCCTGGCATTATCTCCTGGCATTGCTTCGCTCGGGGAAAAAATTTCGGTGACCCCTTGACCCCTTTTGAATACCGCTTTAAGCTGCCCATTGTATTTTAATGATATTGAGTCTCAATATTAACAGGGTGCCGGATAAATTAAGAATGAGACTCAATTGGGCCAGCTATGTTGATCACACAGCGAGCAGGAGTTTTTTTGATGTCAGATGTAAAAGGCGTGATTTTCCGTGGCTATCGTGAGACGAAGTGTGTCAGTCGCGGTTTTACCTTGGTGGAATTATTGGTGGTGATTGCCATCATCGGCCTACTGGTATCCCTGCTGTTACCTGCACTCGGGAGCGTCCGCGAATCGGCACGAGCAAGCATTTGCAGAAGTAATCTCAAACAACTCGGTTTGGCCCTTCAGACCTATGAATCGGCCCGCGGTAGTTTTCCTCCGGGCCGCTATGGTGACGGTGGTTGGTCGGCCCAGGCATTGATCACACCTTTCCTCGAGCAAGGTTATCTCTACGAAAACATTAATTTTGAGAAGTCGTACAAGGATGCTGAGAACACGTTTGAGGGAATGTCGATCGCCGGCCACCGGGTACCGATTCTGAATTGCCCCTCGGAAGAGAATACGCAACTGCGTACAACGTCAACGCCTAGCTTAAAATATGCCCCGATCAACTATGCAGTAAACATGGGCACTTGGAAGGTTTGGGATCCGAACACGAATATCGGTGGCGATGGCATGTTCCATCCCATCCGCGGAACTCGAGTTCGCGAAGTCCAAGACGGGCTAACTCGGACTCTGATGCTCAGCGAGGTGAAAACGTTCAACCCATACTATCGCGACGGGGGTGGAGGAGACGAGACGCTGCCTGCAGATGTAAATGAGGTCTGTGGGCTTGGTGGCGATTTCAAGACGAACTCAGGCCACACCGAGTGGGTTGATGGTCGTGTGCATCAAACCGGTTTTACGACGACTTTCACGCCCAATGCAGAGGTCATTTGCAATGATAACGATGTCGATTTCAACAGCATGCGGGAAGGAAAATCCCAAACCGGCATCACCTATGCGGCGGTCACCGCGCGGAGTCATCATCCCGGGGCGGTGCACGTTGCCAACGTGACTGGATCTGTCTTTACGGTCGATGATGATATTGATCGTGCCGTATGGCAGGCGCTTTCCACGCGGCGGGGTGGGGAATCGACCGGCAACGCGCTCTCGCGCTGAATCAGGCCCTGAAAAAGGGTGAACCGACGCGGGCCTCTGTCCGTATGAGTGGATGTGTCTTTTTTCAAACTGCGGCGAGAGGCGGAAACTTGCGTTTCTCGCCGCGTTTTGTCATGCTCACATTCCACGGGGCAGGGAGGGGGTGTGGTGCAACTGCTGCGATGAGGAGAAGAGCAGGTGCAACTGAAGCTTATTGTCGTCGGCGGCGCGCGTAGCGGCGAAGAGGTCGCGGTCACGGTCCCGAAGTTTATCATCGGTCGTGATCGAGATTGCCATCTGCGCTGTAATAGCGACGTGGTGAGTCGTCACCACTGCGCGCTGATTGTCGAGTCGAATTATATCTCTGTCATTGATTTCAGCAGTAAGAATGGCACGTTTGTCGACGGTGAGCGAGTTGTTCGCGAGCGGGAACTGCAAACCGGTAGTCTGCTTGCGGTCGGGCCGTTGAAATTTCTCGTGCAACTGGTCGGAGTTCCCCTCGGTGAACCAGTGGCCGATCGCCGCGAGGACGGAAAAACGCAGGTCGGTTCAAGCGTCCGCAGCACACCACTGCCCGAGGAAATTGTTGATGACTGGAGTGATGCTCTCGATCCGGCCCAACTGCAGAGTTCCTTGGAAGATTCGAATCGCATCGATCAGGTAGATCCTCATTTTGGACTTTCCAAGGCGTCATCCCCTAAGCATGAGGCATATCACCGGGGGGCGGGCCGCGATCAAACCGACGGTGCTTCGGCGGCTCAAAACGGGGGGAACGACTCCGAGGTTGAGCAGGCAAAAGAGAGCGTAATCGCCAAGGATACCCGTACAGCTGCCATGGATGCCTTGCGGAAAATAGGTAAGAGGCCGCCTAAGAAAACGTAGCTCGGTCCCAATTCAAAGGGGCTTTCTTCAGTTTTTCCTCAATGGATGTGAATTGCTCTGCCGGGTGCGGGTCTAGAGTTTCTCCCGGTAAAGCGATAAAAACGATAGGTCTTTTTTGGAGG
>JAYZMM010000010.1:0-38250 GCA_036153155.1 Planctomycetota bacterium | reverse complement strand
TCCTCGGATTCAGCAATCCGACAACTCGCTGATGAAGCGGAGTTGTCTGTTGCAAGCCATGCGATTCGCGGAGAAGAATCTGTCGATGCGGTTGCCGCTGCCCGTTTGCTCACCGCACGTGAACAAGCCAACCTATTTCTCCTCAGTCGGCTCGAAGAAGAGTTAGTCTCAGAATTGGGATTCGCCCACATCGAGCAGATGGACGAAGTCGCGAGATTGGGCAATCGCGCTGAATCTTGCATATTGATCTCTTCAGCGCAATTTGCCGACACGCAAATTGACGGGGCGTCCTAAGTGCTTCTTGCAACGTGAGGGATCGAGGGAGAGGAAGCTTACCATGGCGCGGATAATCCTGATTGCAATTGGCAGTTCCGGAGATGTCCATCCTATATTGGGCGTTGCGGAAGAACTCGCTCGGCGAAACCATGAGGTAATCGTTCTTACGAATCCTCGTTTCGAATCACTCGTCAGGCGGCTCGGTTTTGAATTCCGACCGCTCGGAACTTCAGCAGAGTTTGATGCCGTGGCCGATGATCCTAATGTCTGGCATCGGGTGCGTGGTGTTCGATTGCTAGTGAAATGGGCAATCGTGCACACGCTTCGTCCGATTTACGAGACACTTCGCGAGCTTTATATTCCGGATCAGACAGTGGTTGCCGCTCCGCTAACTGCATTTGGCGCGCGAATCGCCCAGGAAAGTTTCGGCATTCCCTTAGCCACAATACATTTGCAACCGGTCGTTTTTCGTAGCGTATATGACACCCCAAGTATTCCGCCCATGCTCACCGGTGAGCGCGTTCCACACTGGCTGAAACGTTTTCAATACTATTTGGCCGATCGAATACTAGTTGATCCGCTGCTAAACCGGGAAACAAATGCATTTCGCGCTGAATTGGGATTACGACCAGTCCATCGCTTTATGAACCATTGGTGTCACTCGCCCGACTGTGTAATCGGTTTGTTTCCCGACTGGTACGCGCCGTTACAAATCGACTGGCCACCCAACTGCCACCTTACGGGCTTTCCGCTGTGGGATGAGAGCGTTGTAGCGCACCACGACGCGCAGCTGCAGCAATTTCTTGACGCAGGGGCTCCGCCGATTGTCTTCACCCCCGGGTCCGAGATGCGACATGGCAAAAATTTTTTCCAAGTTGCCGTAGCCGCAAGCGATCAGCTGGACCAGCGGGCCATTTTATTGAGTCAATATAGATCGCATATTCCGACAGACTTGCCTGCCGGAATTATGCATTTCCCCTATGTTCCCTTTAGTCAACTGCTGCCGCAAGCTGCAGCGTTAGTGCATCATGGTGGTATCGGCTCAACAGCCCAGGCGCTCGCCGCCGGAATTCCTCAATTGATCATGGCAATGGCGTTCGATCAGCCGGATAATGCAAACCGCGTGCATCGCCTCGGTGTGGGCGAAGGCCTTTTCCGCCACGAATTTCAGGTTACAAAAGTCAAAACCTTGCTTGAGCATTTGCTTGGTTGCGAGGAAATATCAGTCCGCTGCAAGCAAGTGGCTGCCCGTTTCGAAGCCGGCCGGCCGCAGGAGGAGGCAGCAGATCAAATCGAAAAGCTGATCGGTGGCGTTTGACCTGCGATGCCCTCAACCGGGCGGAGCAAAAAACTTGGCGTCTGATCTAGGGTTCATGCTTAGAGGATGAGATAATAACCGTAGGCAGTTTGGCTGCGCATCACCATCCAATCAGGAAACTTACATATCTTACCGACCTTCATTACACCGTTGTTGCTCGTTGGTAGCCTGCTGGTGGCGATACCGATCGTCTTGCATCTAGCGATGCGCGAAAGGCCGCGAAAACTTGAATTCCCCGCCCTCCGATTTCTTCAGATTCGTAGGGAATCGAATCGGAAGAGACTGAAACTACGTCAACTTCTGTTACTCTTGCTTCGATGCTTGGTCATCCTGTTACTGGCGATAGCATTAGCGCGGCCGGTCTTTCACTCATCGGGTTTCTTTTCAGCCGGTTCCGCACCGGTCGCCGCGGCAATCGCGTTTGACACCCGACCAAGAATGAATTACCTCCGAGAGAACAAAACCCGCCTCCAACTTGCGCGGGACGTCGGGCTCAAAGTGATTGAACAACTGCCCAAAGGCAGTCAGATCGTCGTACTCGACTCGACCGGACCTCGGAGCCAGTTCGATCGTGATCGAGGCGCGTCAATCGACCGTATTTCCCAATTGGCAGAAGCCGATGGCACGGCCGATCTAGACACGCTGGTGGACAACGCCATCACCCTGTTGGAAAAAAGCCCGCAGCCAAGAAAAGAACTTTATTTGCTGACCGATTTTGGTGCCGTGGATTGGGACTCCCAGTCGGCCGAAGCCGCTTGGAAACGGCGGCTCGAAAAAAACCCTGACATTCATTTTTCCCTTTTGGACGTCGGTGCCGAAAATCCGACGAACGTTTCGCTAGGCGACCTTCGTCTTGACCGCACGGTCGTATCGGAAAAAGACCTGATTGGCATTCGGACTGAATTGAGGTGCCTCGGGTGTTCCGGTCGACAATTGGTCGAGTGCTTTGTGTTCGATTCCAACGGTAACCCGGAGAAGAAGGGTGAAAAGTGGTTCGATTGTGAGACAAACGATCGATTGCCGGTCGATTTCCAGATTCGCGCCGGAGACCAAGGAATTCTACAAGGATATGTTGAACTCTCCAGGCAAGATAATTTACCGATTGACAACCGACGGTATTTTACAATCTCTATTCGCGATCCTTACCAGATACTGCTCGTAACACCCGAGCCAGTGGAGCGACAAAGCCGTACCTTATCAACTGCGATTGCCCCTCCGACACTTAGCCAACAGGGGGAGACGCGCTACGAGTTGGAATCGATTTCTTATGCTGCATTGTCCAATCAGAATCTGGATGGACTTGACGCTGTCTGGCTCTTGGACCCACCCCCACTTTCGGCAGAACAATGGAATCGACTATTGACACTGGTCGACGGGGGTAGCGGCCTGGCCATTGCACTGGGGAGCAATGCGGGAATGACACCCGAGGTGTTCAATGCCACCGCATCACCTGAAATCATGCCCGCGCCGCTTCTGCGTCAGTGGCGGGGTGATCTATATTTGTCTCCGCAGCAACTTGAACACCCCGTGCTGCAACGGTTTAAGTCGCGCGAGGGGAGCATCCCTTGGCAGGAAAATCCTGTATTTAAAATCTGGGAAGTAGGCCCCCTGTATGAGCAAGCACGAATATTGATCCCCTATAACAATGGCAAACCGGCACTAATCGCCCGTGATCAAGGAAGGGGTCGTGTCTTACTACTCACCACATCGCTTACGACAAGCAACGGAAAACCTTGGAATGAACTATTGGCACCACGGGAATTGGCTTGGCCGGGTTTTGTGCTTGTTGGCATGATGGCCGAATATCTCGTGGGTGGCACTGATGCGCAACTGAATTACCGCACTGGTGAGCTAGCGCGGTTGCCGATCTATGCGGAAGATCGCAGCATTGATTCTTATCTTCTGCAATCCCCAACAGGAAGCCGGCGAATTGCACCAACCGACCAGGGTGAGCAGATCTTGGTTAGCAGCACAGAATTTCCCGGAAACTACCGGATTGGCGCTGGAGGTAATGAGGGTACCGAATATGGATTCAGTGTAAACTTGCCCGCTCAACAAACTGATCTTTCGCGGGCAAATCAGGTTGACTGGGCAGAGCGATATCCTCCGGACCGTTTACCGATCCATACCTTAACCGATTCACTGAATCGCTTGCGCGAAGATGCCGAAGCAAAAACCAAATGGGAAGCCGCTCCCTGGTTGCTTCTCGCGCTCTGTATCGTAGTGGCAAGCGAAGGTCTGCTGGCCACATTTTTCTACCGTCGAGCCAAACCCTAATAAATGATACCTGACCAATAACGTTCAATAATTTTTGACCTGATCATGCAGCACTGGCGACTTAGCCCCATTACTGAACAGTATTTCTCCGGCGGAGCATATTTTGTGTTCGCCGTGATTGCCGTTGCGCTATTGGCAACCTGGACAGCATCGCTGCTGTTTACCCCGCTGCCGATGAAGCGGAAGATTGTGCTGGCGGCTCTTCGTTTCGCAATGATTTTTGTTCTCTTATTCGTAATCCTCCGCCCGAGTCATATCACAACGGAAAGTGAAAGACAGTCGGCGACCCTGCTGGTGCTGGTCGACAAATCGCGCAGCATGCAAATAAAAGACACGCCAAGCGGCGAATCACGATGGAAACAGATGCAAAAATTACTGTCGACTGTAAAGAGCCCACTCGAGCGATTGCGACAGGAAAAAGATTTTGAAGTAAGCATTTATGCATTTGATAAAAAAGCAGACCCGGTTGATATGGATCGCATCTTGTCAGCCTCCACCCTTCCCGATGGGAGTGAGAGTGGATACGGCGTCAGCATGCAGGACGTTCTGCGAAGAGAGGATGGAAAGCGATTGTTGGGTATGATTCTTCTTGGCGATGGCGCAGAACAGACGCTTGGAATGACAGAAATTGATCCCGATAGCGTGGCCCGCATGCTCGAACGCCTCGGTTGCCCGTTATATGCGGTGCCTTTCGGAGACCGCAAAGGGGGCGGAGAAGTGCGAGATATCGAAGTGTCATCCATGCCGGATGACTTTGTCGTATTTGCAAAAAACCGTGTGCCGATCCGGGGAACTCTGCGGATCTCAGGTTACTCGAATAAAGATTTGCCACTCGAATTGGTTCTGATCGATGCGGACGGCAGTGAGGATCTGGTCGCTAGTCAATCGGTAACACAAGGCGAAAAGGACAGCGATATTCCATTTGAATTTGATTACATTCCTGACAAGCCCGGTAAATACAAAATCGTTGTACAAGTTCCACCGCAAGCAGGAGAAATCACCACTGACAATAACGCGTTACCTGCAGTGCTGACTGTACTCGATGGTGGTATCCGAATTCTTTATGTCGAGGGTGAAATTCGCCGCGAACAGCGGTTTCTCCGACGTGCGCTGGCAAGTTCGCCTGACATGGACGTAACGCTACTTACGCTTAATCCACGCGACAGGCAGCGTTGGCCGCGCAACGACCTTGCTTCTTATTTTGAGCCGGGCGCATTCGACGTGACGATCCTCGGTGACGTTGACTCCCGCGTTTTTCTCCCCGGCAATGCAAGCAAGCGGACTCAAGGAGATCTTCAGTTACTCCGGCAAAATGTTCTCGACGGCGCGGGACTATTGATGCTTGGAGGATGGCATAGCTTCCGAGCTGGCGGCTATCACAGAACACCGCTGGCGACAATCAGTCCGGTGCAAATGGATCCTCAAATTGATCGATTTGTGATGCAGCAATTCGACGCACCGATTGATCAGAGCCTTCATCTGCCGGGGCCACTTGTTATGCAACCGACCGTCCCTTGGGGCGCGGAAAGTGAGATCATGCAACTTACCTCTGCGGGAAACAATCGCGCAGCGTGGCTGCAGCTTCCCCCTTTGACCGGGGCCAACCGATTCCGGGGAATCAAGTCTGGAGCCCGCGTTCTGGCCGATGACGGTAAAGGACATCCGCTCCTTGCCACTGCAGAACCGGGAGGTCGGGTAATAGCGTTCGCCGGAGATTCCACGTGGCGATGGGTAATGAAAGGGTTTCGCAATAGCTATCAACGATTCTGGAGGCAGGTTGTTCTGTGGTTGGCACGCAAGGAAGAACAAAACATCAATGACATTTGGGTCAAATTGGATCGCCGCCGATTCACACCCGGTGAGCGTATTACCTTTGAAGCCGGCCAGAGAAAGCGATTCGGTAATCCAGAAAATGTACAACTCGAAGCGTCGATCCTCGGCCCGGGTGGTCGCCGCGAATCGATCTCCTTGGTGCGAACCGGCGACAAGTTTTCGGGTGTCATTCGCGATTGCGAAACACTCGGAAATTACACGCTGACCGTGAGCACGAAGGGTGAGGCTAACGCACGGAGTGATTCTGCACAGTTTTTTGTTTACACCAAGGATCGGGAATTATCAGGCACAACGAGCGATGCCTCACTACTTCAGAGCATGACTTATCAAACCAAAGATGTGGGAGGCAAGATGGTCCCCCCGGAAACATTGAATCGTCTCGTCGAGCAATTGCTCGTTACTCCCGTAGAAATGGAAGAAAAGATCAAGGTGAGCGTCAGCTTCTGGGACAAATGGTATGTGTTGGTAATTTTTACCAGCCTGATCGGAAGCGAATGGTTTCTTAGAAAATTGTGGCGATTGGTTTGAAGTCGATTCGAATCAGGGAATTTGGGCCGTCCAATCGTCGGTGGCATACTTCTCTCGCACGAGGTGATCTAGGTCGGTATGTGACCAATCGGTGAAACGCTCCGGATATCCCCACGCGGATAGTAGCCCTTCAACAACTTGTTCGCGCGGCAAATTCAGATTTGTGACAAAGTCTGCATGGGATCGATTCTCACGATACTCGGGCTGTCGAGGTGGTGATCGCAGATATTCCGTGATCGGCGCAAGCGGCATGTCGTAAAGCAATGTTCCGTGATAAAGCAAGTAATCCTTTCGACAACGTAGACTATTGCCCGAAACTTTTTTTCCCGCCACTGCAAGGTCACTTGTTCCTTGCCGCTCAATATCAGGGACCATATTCCGCAGTCCATCGATCAATTTCGAAAGAACATACGCATGCGCCCGATCAATCGACCGTAACTCTGGAGACTGTTTTAAGGAAAGAACGACAGCATAAAACAGGCAACCGGGACCGGCGACGATCGCGGCACCGCCGCTACTCCGTCGGAGTACAGGAACGGCATCTTCACAACAACGCCTCCGATCTACTTCCGTTTCAAGACTGGACCCCCTCCCAATTACCACAAACCATTGGGCCGGCTCCCAAATGCGCAAAAATCCACCTCCCTCACTATCGCGTTCGGCAGCGAGCAACATGGCTTCATCAAACGCAATGTTTTCCTCCGCCGAATGAAATGTTTTCTCAATCAGTTTCATAGCGTGACTTGCAATCCACATCCTGGGGCCTAGACTGGCGTGCAGCGAGGTAAAAGCACCTCGCCACAGGCCTCTATCGTACGTCCGTGGCTCTGTTTGATCCACAGGATGGCAAAAATGTGAAGTTTGCCGGTCGATGAGTCAGCTAGATCGCGGGATGCTTGAATTTCTGCTTACATCAGCGTGCAGTTGATCACCAACCCTACCCGCCGACCCCCCGATGCGCTAAAGTTATTTAATGAACGAACCTGCACCACCCGCTGACGCCCCGCAAGACCGCGAAGTTCTGCCTCCCGTGGAACAACCATCTGCCGGATTTATCATCCAACTCTTTGTGATTCCCGGTATGATTGTGCTGCTGATCGTGTTGCTATGGCTCGGGTTTTCTTGGCTCGCTCATCGCGGCACCCAGCCTGAAGAAATTGTCCGACAGATGCGACAAAACAAGGCGAACAGTTGGCAACTGGCTTATAATTTCTCCGAAGAACTCCGGCAGAATGAAACCTATCGCACGGACCAGGAATTGGCCAACGAAGTTGCTGCGTTTCTCAACGACCTGCTGGATCAACCATTGCCACCGAAGAGCGAAAATGGATTTGGGGGAACCAGTCCACGAAGCCAGGAAATTGCCCGCCGTGGATTTCTTTGTAAGGCCCTTGGAGAATTTCTGGTGCCCGAGACCGTGCTCCCCGTTTTGATTCGGGCAGCTTCAAATCATGCAGATGACGATGAATTACGGGTTAGGCTCGCTGCAATCGAGGCGATTGCCCTTTTGGTTGAGAACACCCACACGCCAGGCACTGATGTTTCTCCGGAATTACTCGCTTTGCTTCTGGCAAACTCCGAAAACGATGATCGGAAAATTGCCTCGCGAGCGGTGGTGGCACTTGCCGCTACGGGACAACCCGAAGCGACCAGTCGCCTTGAAGAAATGCTCACCGAGGCCCATCACGTCGATGTCATCTATAATGTGGCTACTGGACTGGCACGCCTCGGTAACACTGCTTGTCTCGAAACGCTAGAAGAAATGCTTGACCCAAACAATGAGCGGGCCTTGTCTGAGGAATCAAATCCGAGTGAAAGGGAATTGAAGCGGTTGCGGATCCTGCTCAACGCACTGCGGGCAACCCAAGTATTACGAGCAAACAATCCTCAAACCAATCTGCAACCACTCGAACCAGCAATTCAAACGCTGCAAGCGACAGAAAAAAATCCGCAAATCCAAATGGAAGCTGAATTGACCATTCAGTCTCTACAGGATCCGGTGCCCGCTGCCAGTTCCTCCAGTGAGTAGTGGCCCCACCGCTAGCATCGGTAGCGATTGCCTTGCTCGCGCGTCATCGTCGATCCATGCTTGGATCACAAAAACGAAATCAATCTTTCGTATCTGCACTAATTGATGTATAAGCCGCCTCCGATTTCTCCGTTGCGGGATGGAAACGTGTTGCGACCAAACCGCGCAAAACATCTCGAACCAAGGTGCATCCTCTCCTGTTTTTTGGACAAATGCCATGTTGTACAAACTTCCATGGGTACGTTTTCTTGTGTTCATCGTCGTGGTCAACCTTCCTCCTTTGGCCGCCTCCGCGAATCAGAATCCCATGAAAGCGATCTTCGGGGAAGCAGAGTATCTCGGCACGATTCCCTGCGTTGGTCCCACCACCAGTCCTTGCGAAATTATCTACCAGCAGCAGCAGGTCGATACCTGCCATGTACAGAACGATATCTTTTTTGAAGAGCAGTGGATAACAACTTACGAACCGGTGTGGGA
The DNA here is from genome assembly GCA_036153155.1 of Planctomycetota bacterium. Classification (GTDB taxonomy): domain Bacteria; phylum Planctomycetota; class Planctomycetia; order Pirellulales; family UBA7805; genus UBA7805. The sequence goes on along the minus strand of JAYZMM010000010.1, from coordinate 29,512 downwards.
GACAGAAATGCGTACGTGCCATTACACGATCGCAAGACCTGAAACGCAGACCATCGAGCGCGAGATCCGCTGTGTCACCATCAAACCGGTCTGGGAAACTCAGATTAGTGACCGAAGTTACAATATTGTAAGGCAAGTTGTCGAAACCAAGGAATGTGAAGAGCGCTACACCATCAGCCGACCTGTCATGGAAACTGAGTGCAGAGAACAGAAGGTACAGGTTCAGCGATGTGTCACACGCACCGTGGAAAAAGAAATTCCACAAGTGTCACACCAGCCGGTCACTCGCATGAAAACCACGTATGTCGACCAGGGACAATATGTAACACAACAAGTGGAAAAACCGCGAAAGCTTCAGTTCAGCTTTCTGAAATGGGCCCCCGGAGGTTGGGGCGTTGATCCGGCCAATGGGAAAAAGAGATATGAGCTACCAGGTTTTGTTTGGGTCAAACAACCAAAAACCAAAATGGTTTCCAAACAAGTGTGGCAGGCGAACCAAGTTGCGGTAGAGGTACCCGAAACGACCTATGAGCAAGTGGTGACCAACATCAAGGTACCCACAGAAATTAGCGAATGGGTAACCGAAGAGGAAATTCGTCGGGTGCCAGTTTGCGTTTGCAAAATGGTAACCGAAGAGTGTGTCCGCGTTGTGCCGATCACCACCTGTCGTGAAGTCATTGAACGGGTCGAGAAGCAGGTTAAGATTCCCGTTTGTCGCTACATCCGGGAAGAAGAAGTGCGACGAATGCCTTATACATACACCAGGATGATGTATGAACAACGCGTCCGCGAAGTGCCAGTCCGAGTATGCAAAATGGTACCAGTACGGAAAAAAATTAGGATGCCGCGAAGTGTGCAAACCATGGTGCCGGGCAAAAAAGTGGTTTCGATGCCACAGTTGGTCGTACTGCGACAAAACAACCACAGATCTCAATCCGATCAGATGTTTTTGGCGAAAGGCGGTCGCTTTTCAACCTGGCAAGCAACGTGGCCCTCGGCGGGAGAGACCACTTCAGCAAGCTGCCGCAACCAAGATACGATTGCAGCTTCTCAAAACCGTCGTGGCAGTGAGTGGGCCGACGACAAAAAAAAATTGCTGCGATTCAAGGGTGATTCAAGCACTTCCCCGAAAACAAACGTCTGAAATCGTTCTCCGGCAATTTCCAAAACCTGCTGGCAACGCTGGCAAGACATCAACTGCCCCGCTTTATTATCCGGCAGCTTGATGTAGCCGTCGAGTGAGAGTTTTCCTATGATTGCCGCCCGCTCTTGATCGGTTGATAAATTGAATTGGCGTCAAGTTATAGTAGCCAAAGCAGTACGCTGATCATGAGCAACACGACAACAGCAGCCCACCACCAACTTTGACGCGACCGATCATGAGCCGTGATATAGTACCCGCATATCGGACACTGAGGTGCGTCCTCATAGACCTCGCTGCCGCATTCCGGACACCAGGTGGTCTGCGTGGATTCATCCCCCGTGTCATCGGAGCAGTCCGCCTCATCAGGGTACTCATCGTCACCCAAATCGTCGGCGTATTGAAATTCAATCATCCGAGATGTATTCCCTGCAGTCGCACGATTATGAACGTCGCCTCTCGCTTAGAATTTTTGCACCTTAACAGCCCGAGCCAGAATAAAAAAGCGGCGTGGCATCATACGACAATTCGTCAAGGAGGACGAATGTGAATACGTTGAAAACATTGGTTGTCCTGACAGTTCTGGTAATGGTCGGATACGGTCTGTATGTCGGTCTAAATAACGGCTTTCAATTTGAAAACCTACAGACTGAAACGCCAGAGTGGCTGCGTCAAGAAATGCAAACTGAAAATGGCATACCTCAGGTCACACCGCCACAAATCACCGAGCCGACGATGCCCGTACAACCGGGTGCGACAAATACTGTAGCGAACAACGTTGCTGCCGGTAATGCACCCGGTAATCCAAGTTTTGCCCCACCCTCAGCAATAATGCCATCGACCGAATCAACGAATCCGGTGCCCGTCTCGATGCCCCCGGCGAGTGTGCCCCAAGCTCGCTATCCTGCAAATCCGGATGTTCAGGCGATGACTGGCGCCAATGAACAAACGACATCCACAATGCCGCAGCCCGCCACGGTCGTACCCTCCGAGTCGGTTACCGAACAGTCCGTCGGACCCGTCGGCATCGTAACTTCCCCTCCAACCGTATCACCCTCGCCAACCGTACCTACAACGAATACTGCCACTACATCCTCCGGCGACGGGAACCTCTCGGCAAAGGATAGCCTTTCGGGACCGCTTCCCGCTGCGGTCGGTGCAGTCCCCGAAATGTCGATCGGAGACAAATTGAACCTCAGCCAAGACCTTGCGTTTACGACCGCAATGAAATCAGCAAAGATGCAACTCGAACAGGGGCAACTTGCAACCGCGTTGCTGACCCTTTCCATCTGGTATGAAGATCCCCGTTTGAATCCAGCCCAACAGAGCGAATTGACCCAATTGCTCGACCAAGTATCTGGCTCAGTGATCTATTCGCGCAAGCACCTCATCGAACCAGCCTACACCGTACGGCAAGGCGAAACGTTGCAACAGATCGCTCAAGCACATCGGGTGCCCACCGGTCTATTGGTGAAAATCAACGGCATTCAAAACCCACAGAATCTAACGCCAGGGCAAAAAATCAAAGTGGTGCGCGGGCCTTTTAACGCGACCGTAAATGGTTCCAAAAATGAACTCACGCTTTGGTTAGGTGGACGCTATGCAGGAAGATTTCCACTTGTCATGGGCCCCGAGTTCCAATCGATTGTCGGACCGTTTGTTGTTCACCAGAAAACGCGAATGCATCCCGAACGTGGAAACCAGCCTTGGATTCGACTAACTCCCGGATTTGGAACAACCAACAGTCCTCCGCCGTCTGATCCGCAAATTGGCATTGCGGGAATGCAACAGCCGGAGACTGTGTCTCAGGGATCGATTCCGGGACAAATGGGGGTCTCGGTGCAAGATGCAGATGATCTGTATGACATTCTTTCGCAAGGGTCTAAGGTAACGATCCAACGCTGACTAACGCATGTCAGCTTGATGAACGTCGCCAAACCGCGTCGAACAGCGCTACGATAGCGACGGAGCGCCAATCCCAACCGTAACTATCTTTTCCGCGTCCATGCTGCTGGTTGGCCCTCGCGACTGGTCACGGCCCGCCTGCCCGTTACAATAAACGCCACTTCGGTGCCCGAAAGGGATCTTTGGATAAAATACCTGCACTCATGCGTGAGGAATCTATACACCGTGTACGATAAAAACGCCTTGATGACACTTGTTCGGGAAAAAGCACTGCAATTTGGCGAATTCACCCTCGTATCGGGCAAGAAAGCGTCCTATTACTTGGACGGAAAACAGATCACGCTCGACGCGACCGGGGCGCACCTGGTGGGTGAGGGGATTCTGGAACTTTTGAGTGACCGGCTCCCTGACGCGGTGGGTGGAATGTCGATTGGGGCAGACCCCATCACTGCTGCAGTATTAACACTAGCCGGCAGTCGCACTTTACCTCTTCGTGGCTTCATGGTCCGCAAGGAGCCGAAAGGCCATGGTCTAGAGCGTTATATCGAAGGTCCAGTACGTGAGGGCGATCGCGTTGTGATCGTGGAAGACGTGGTTACCACAGGAGGGTCTTCCTTGCTGGCCATCGAGCGGGCAACGCAATTCGGCCTGGAAGTTGAAGGAGTGATTGCAATCATTGACCGTCTTGAGGGGGGCGAAGCCGCATTTCTTGAGCGCGGATACTGGTTAAAAAGCTTGCTCACGGTTCAGGATTTCGGGATTGAACCGGCAGAGACACCCTCCTGAGACCAACCGAGAGGAAGATATCGGTTCAATCTCATGCCGACCCGCTTGCGCAGTCGATGAAACCAAAGGCGCTAAAACAGAACTTCACACATTCCTTTTTCAAGATTGCCGGAGCATGGAAACATCATTGCATCGCGATCTGAAATCTCACTATGCGGATGACCGGAATTGCCTGGAGGTACCTTTAGGCGATTATCGAATTGATGCGCTCGCAGGTGATTGGCTTGTTGAAATCCAGCATGGGTCTTTATCCGCAATTCGCAATAAGGTCAGCTCGCTCCTTAAATCTCACCAGGTGCTCGTTGTAAAGCCACTCCTCCGCACCAAGCAACTCATTAAACGCAAAAAGAAAAAAGGTGCTGTGGCCGGTCGTCGCAAAAGCCCGAAACGCGCACGTTGGCTGGATATTTTTGATGAATTATTGTACTTCACTAGCGTTTTTCCTCACCCACGATTAGTGATCGAATTCGTCATGGTCGATGTCGAAGAGTGGCGCTATCCGGGACATGGGAGAAGACGTCGGTGGAGCAAAAACGATTTTGTTGTCGAAGATCAAAAGCTCTTGGCCGTTCACGACGCAACACGTTTATGTCAGGTGGAGGATCTTTGGCAACCGCTCGGCGATCTGAAGCTACCGCGGCCTTTTCATACGGGCCAGATGGCCGAATCGCTCGGAGTGTGCAGAGAAACGGCACAGCGGATAGCTTATGTCATGCGTCAAACAGGGGCGATCCATCAAGTCGGAAAGCAAGGAAATGCGATCCTTTATGAACGACCCGGAAAACGTGGAAGAAAATTAGTAAAAAGAAAAAAGAAGCGGAAATCGAGACGAGGTATTTCTGCAAATCCGATCACGGCAAAAACGGATCCGACCCAAAAAAATGAAGCGGTGCTCTCGGCCAATACGCGGGGACCTGTCACCATTCAGGGCTTGTGAATCCTACTCGAAATGCGTAGCCTACGTGGGCTTCTTGAATCCACAGCACGATAGTCCACGAACCATACAGGGCGATTGAGACGCTGCGAGTATGACCGATAGATCGATACAGACCCGTCAGTCACGCATTTTCCATTTACCTGGTGTCCGGGTAATCGGAACCGGCAGCTATGTCCCTGAGCATATCGTTGCTAATGAAGATTTAGCATCGCTTGGCTGCGATGCCGACTGGATTGTGCAACGTACCGGCATCCAAGAACGTCGTCATGCGAGCGCCGACATAAAGACGAGTGACATGGCGACAATTGCTGCAGCCCGTTGCCTTGAGCAATCGGGTCGTCAAGCAGAGGAAGTGGATTTGGTGGTATTGGGCACCTTTACCGCCGATTTACCAATGCCTGCAACGGCCTGTCAGGTTCAAGATCGGCTCGGTATTAATGCTCCAGCGTTCGACATTCAGGCCGCGTGCGCCGGCTTTATTTACAGCATGATCACCGGAATGCAATTCGTAGCCAATGGCACCAGCAAGCTTGCACTATTGGTCGGTGCCGATACGAATTCCCGCGTTGCCAACCCAAACGATAAAAAAACATATCCTTTATTCGGTGATGGTGCAGGTGCAGTCCTCGTCGAATCGGGTAATTCAGATCAGGGGCTTCTCGCCTATACACTCGGGGCTGACGGATCCGGACATGATTTGCTTTGTATTCCAATGGGTGGTTCCGCCGATCCGGTCAATGCATCGGGGGCAAATCAGGGTCAACAGTTTATGAGGATGGAAGGTCGACCGGTATTCAAATGGGCCGTTCGGCTTATCGAATCGACAGTCCGAGATGTAACGCGAGAAGCTGGACTTGATGTAAGTGACATTGATCTTTTTATCCTCCATCAAGCCAACTCGCGGATTATCGATGCAGCAGCCGAAAACCTGAATGTTGATCGTGAAAAGGTCATTGTAAATGTTGACCGCTACGGCAACACATCCGCCGGCAGTATTCCGTTGGCTCTCGACGAAGCCTTTCGAGAAGGCAAAATTCAACCGGGAAGCCGAATTATTCTCTCGGGCTTCGGCGGCGGACTCGCATGGGGTACGGCATTACTGAGTTGGTAGCCGGCGCGGGTTCTCTTTCGCACGCATTCCGCTAAGATACCGCCGTTGCGGTCCGCGCATTGAAATTCTCATTCATCCTGAAAAAAGAATCATCAGCCTGTCATGACAACCCGTGTGAAAAAAAAGAAGACGAAGAAAATTTCTCCTCGCATCAAAAAACTTCCCGCAAGGAATAAGGTGAAGCAAAAAGACTGCTGGGACCTCAGTAGTCTCTTTTCCAGCGATGCCGCCTGGGAACAGGCGTTCAAACGTTGGCAAAAAGAAATCCCACAATATGCAACGTTTCGAGGAACGCTTGCAAAAAGCGGTCGAGCGGTTGCAGCATGTCTTGAATTTGACAATCAGATTGAACGCGCCGCCGAGCGACTCGAATACTATGCATTTTTAAAGACAGCAGAAGACTCCACTAACACCACCTACCAGAACATGCTTGGTCGGTTTCGCAATGCGGCACAGCAGGCAGAGGAGCTCGCCAGTTACATCCGGCCCGAACTATTGTCAATTTCGACGGCGAAAATGAAAAAACTGCTGGATTCTCCAGCAGTGAAGCCTTGGAAATCCGCACTTGAACGTGTATTGCGATATAAGCCACATACCCTTTCGCAACGTGAAGAGCGCATTCTTGCAATGCAGGGAGAAGTGAACAGCGCATCCGGGCAAACGTTCCAGCAACTCCACAATTCAGATATGCGGTTTGGCTTGGTCGCGAACGAGAAAGGCGAGAAGGTTGAAATCGGTCACGGAAACCTGGGATCGTTCATGGAGTCTCCCAAGCGAAGCGTTCGCCGGAAGGCATACGATTCCTACTACGGAACCTTTTCTCAATATCAGCACACACTGGCTTCAACGCTTGCTGGATCCATTAAGACGAACGTCTACAATGCTCGAGTGCGCGGCTATGGCAGTGCCCTTGAGGCTGCCCTTTTTCCAGATCGGGTACCGGTCAGTTTGTATGACAATCTCATACAAACCGTCAGCGAGCATTTGCCAGCCCTGCATGCCTATTATGCACTACGGGCAAAAGCTCTTCGACTGAAAAAATTTCATTTGTACGATCAATACGTGCCATTGTTGCCGGAAGTCCGTTTTACGCATAACTGGACTCAGGCAGTCAACGTGGTTCTTGAGTCGATTGCCCCATTAGGCGCTCAATACCGTAAGACCTTGGCTAGCGGCCTACAGGGTGGCTGGTGTGATCGATATCCGAATCTTGGCAAGGCAAGTGGCGCATTCAGTGCCGGAAGTTACGATGGCGACCCGTACATCCTGATGAATTTCCAAGAAAACGTTCTCAACGACGTCTTTACGCTCGCGCATGAGGCGGGGCATTCGATGCATAGCTATTACTCCGCCAAGCATCAATCGTTCTCTGATTACAACTATCGTATCTTTGTGGCGGAGGTGGCCAGTACGTTCAATGAGCAATTACTTTCCGGCCACCTTCTTGCAAATTGCAGGAACAAGAAACAACGGCAACTTTTAATTGCCCGAGAGATTGACAATATACGTGGAACGATTTATCGACAGGTGATGTTTGCAGAATTTGAACGCGAAACCCATGCAATGTGTGAGGCAGGTGAACCGATTCTCCTTGAGTCACTCCAAGACTTGTATCGCCGACTGTTAATCAAGTATCTCGGCCCACAATTAGAGATAGACCACCATGCGCCACTAGAGTGTCTGCGGATTCCACACTTTTATCGCGCTTTCTATGTCTACAAATATGCCACCGGAATGTCGGCTGCCATTGCGCTAGCCGAAAAGGTAACGTCAGGCGGACGCAAAGAACTAACCGATTACTTGAACTTTCTCAAATCGGGGCAAAGTAAATATCCGCTTGAGTTACTCAAGGACGCGGGAGTGGACATGACGGTGAAATCGCCGATCGTTGCCGCACTCAACCGCTTTGCCAACCTTGTTGATCAATTGACCGACATGCTCTAAATAACACCCATGCACAGGAAGAAGACCCAGTCGATTCAGGAAAAGTCGTTACAAGACTCGATCGCTACGTGGGACGCGCTTAATCAGAAAATTATCACCTGTACAGCATGCAAGCGTTTGACCGAATATTGCAAGCAGGTGGCAATCGAAAAGCGCCGAGCATATCAAGATCAAGTCTATTGGGGAAAACCTGTTCCAAATTTCGGTGATGTAAAAGCGCGTTTGTTGATTGTCGGTTTGGCCCCAGGAGCACATGGCGCAAATCGTACAGGTCGAATGTTTACAGGAGACCGCAGCGGCGATTGGCTCTATCGCGCACTGGCAAAATCTGGATTTGCGAATCAACCGACGTCGGCGACGATTGAAGACGGACTCCAATTAACAGATTGTGCGATCACCAACGCCTGCCACTGCGCACCTCCTCAGAACAAACCGCTTGCTGAAGAAATTCAAAAATGCCGTCCATGGCTTGCGCAGACCCTAAAAATCGTTCCCGTAAGAGTCATTCTTGCCCTTGGGGGGCTGGCGTGGGGCCAGGTCTTAAAATATGCCGAGTCCGAGGGCTGGCGTAACGATCGACGCCCAAAATTCGGACATGGAGCTGAGGTAAAACTCACAAACGAGTTAACACTTGTCGGCAGCTACCACCCGAGTCAACAAAATACGTTTACCGGCAGACTGACTGAAGAGATGTTTGACAGTGTCTTCACCAACATCAATAAGATTCTCAAACAAATCGGCGAATCGTGATTTCGCTCACGCCGCGCGACGCATCGGTGCTTCTCTGGTGACTGGTGTTTCCCGTGAATCTGATTTCTTAAAGTTCCGTAGCCAAGGCCAGATGAGCATCGCATTGTCGGCAAAGTAGCGTGAATTGAAATAGAATTTCCGCATGCACTGCGCATGTAATTCTGCCACTTTTTGGCGAGTGAGATTTTTATATTTGAGTATCGGCTCGTAAACGCTGTAGTGTGAAAAATCAAAATTCTCGATATCATTTTTCACATCATTGAAAAATTCAGTCCCCGGATAAGGAGTAACAATATTGAAATTCGCATATGTAGGGTTGACTTGGCGTGCATATTTTAGCACGCCTAGAATCGATTGCTCGGTATCCTCAGGAAATCCAACCATAAATCCGGCGACCGTGCGGATTCCCATATCGCGACATAGACGAACAAAATCTCTTTGTCGATCGTCTTTAATTGGTGCTCTTTTGTAGCGTCTCAGCGTTTCTTCTGAGGGTGTCTCAATGCCTACAGTAATGCTCGTCAAACCGACCTCCTTCAAGGCGACAAGCGTTTCACGTCGCATCAGATCAATGCGACTTTCGATCGAAAACTGAATCTTAAAGGGCAGACTGCCGATTTTCTCGACGAGCGATAAAACCCGCTTGCGATCAAGACCGAAAAGTGGGTCACGAAATTTAAAAGAGCGAAATCCGTACTGTTTTACGCCATGGCGAATTTCTTCGACGACGCATTCCGGATCCCGAAAGCGCGTATGGTTCTCGACCATGATGTAGGGGCAATAATTACAGGTAAATGTACACCCTCGACTTAGCTGAACGAGCGCGGTCGGGAATTTCCAAAAATCATATTTGATCCGAAATTTTTGGTAATTAAAAAGCGACCAATCAGGCTGTGGAAGCGTATCGAGGTCTTTCACTGAACCGACCGATACAACCTGCTCTGGGTGCGAAAGCACCTCGTTCAACTTCCAGAGCAACATCTCCGCCTCTCCGCGAACTACTTTGACCGATAAGTCAGCAAAGGATTCGGGCAGGGCGTAGGCAATCGGACCAGTGACGATAATCTGTGCTTCGGGTCGTTCGGCGAGCAACCTTTGCATCATCTGATGCTCAAATCCAAGACTCACCAGCGCCGGATTGAAGACATAAAGATCAGCTTCGGGCGGAAACTCATCGCAAACGTATTGAACCGAGTGTCCCAACTGACGAAACACACCGCCCATGTAGGCAAAATTCAGGGCGACCGGCCGACGATCGCGCCGATAACCGCGTGCGATAAGCCAATCACGCAAATCGCGACGACCTCGAAATAGTCCGGTTCCCATGCCGCCTGCGTAATCTTTCTGCACGGCATTGTGATTAGTGTCCCAAAGTACGATCCGCATCATTAAAAACCTCATCGAAAACGAATGTTCCAACGAATCTACCACGTTCGCGGCAGAAACGGCTCCATCTTTACCTAATCGGTAAAGTTTGCCATCAAGTCAAAGAAATCGTACTGTGTAGACTTCTTTTTCAAAAAACAGACTGCAGTCTGCAAGCATTGATTTCGCTGCTACGCGGCACGCTGCTTGTGCGGAGTCATGGTGATATCGCCCACTGCCTCCTCGGCATCCGACACATGGAGTTTAAGACGAGGGAACTTTGACTCAACCGAGGTTTGTGCTGATTGATTTTCAGACGAGGTAATCAGCCCTGGCGTCGGCCCGTTGGCAGCAAGTTCATCACGCTGTACACGAAGCACGGTGCCTGACTTGTCGAGGTGATAGAGAATTCCCCGCCACCGAATGCAACGCGCGACACTAACGCTCAATAGCGCACACCACAGGAAGGTGAGCGTTAAAGGATACGAACACAAGTCAAACCAGCGTGCTCGTTGCTGCTGCTTGTATTCGCCTCTCATGTAAAATATCGCTGCGCCATGCCGCCAATGAGCGCGGATGGCGCCCAAAATCCAAAGGAGAGCTGCCACTGCAACCCCAGTGACACCCGCCCACTGATGACCGCCAATGGCCAAAGATATCCCTCCTAATAGCCCGCCCCAGAAAGCAAGCATGTTCACCGAAGTATAGGCCAGACCAGCAAGCCATCGTCCCGGCAAATACCGACGCCCCATAAAACACTGTCTACGAAGAAATTCCCACATCCCGCTGAAAGAATAATCGATCGGTGTCTTTACAATACAACGTGGCTCAAAGTGAATATTCAATCGCAGTTGATTGAATCGACGCGTCGCGCACAGGTCATCAGAGATCAGCTTTTGCCATAGCCTTGGAATTTCTGCTCCATCAAATACTCGACGAGTTATGGCCCAACTCCCCCCCCAAATGATGGCGTCGCGACGAGAACCGGTTAGCCCCATCGCTGCAGCATTAATACTCGAGAGCAAGAAGTTAACGAAGGTCCCTTTGAGCGGTAAAAACCAACGATAACTACTTACCGCGTGTACTTGAACTAAGTGAAGCGGGGCTGTTAGACGCGAGATCCAGTCGCGATCAGGCGCTACGTCGCAATCGGCAAAAACGATGGTTTCTATATCCGGCGACAAAGCTTTGTATCCGCACAGGAGATTGTGAATCTTCTGTCCTCGCTCAAAGGATTGCCCTGCAACGACTAGGTTCGCCGCAACATGTTTTTCTGAATCGATAAGTTTCCTGATCACACGCCAAGCGGGGTCCTGCACCTGCTCCACAACAAAGTAAATCTCGTAGTTCGCGAAGGTCTGATCAAACAGACAACGTAAATTTTCTTTCAGTTTGAGATCTACATCTTTGCAAGGCACAATAACTCCGACTTTGCCAATAAATCGTGAACTTAGATCGATACCAAATCCACCACGGACAAAGCGCCGATGTTCCCAGACATGACAAGTCAGCATAAAGCCCGCCAAAAGACTGAGTGCGGCGATAACGACAAATCCAAGAGTGACTGAGATAAACATGGGCACGTCGGATCAAAATAGATACCGCCTATTTCTCCCTTGCCTTGGCTTAACAGTGAAAAATATTAAAAATCGAATTTCACATTTGGGCGTGGCGAACACTGAAGACGAAAACCACCACTGCCCCAATCAAGACGGATACAATTTGGATATCGGTTTTTTGCTATTTTTAGGTGACAAGGAATCATAAATTCTCTGACTATAAAGGTCACCACATGCAGTGCACGCAATGACTTCATACAACGCGAGGTGCAAGCAAAAGAATTCGCTGTGTGATACTCCGCTTTCGTCGCATGCACCGGCGGGTAGTCAGCGTCCTGGCAGCGACGCTTGATCTAGTGATACCACTACTGCCAGCATGACACAGTTTGACAGCATGACAAAGCTCGCCAGCATGACAAAGTTCCTAAGCTTGAACCTCCTAGCTCATGCTTTGGAAACGTGCAGGTCTGTTGTTGCGAGAATCCGATCATCGGCCACATTCTTGGCCTCGACCGTGCAAAGTTTCCCCAAAGCATCTCGAACTGCCCCCATTTGTTTGGCAGCAACCTCGACCGGTGCGTAGCGACAGGAAGTACCGGTCAAACTATCTCCCTCCGTGGATATCGATTCAAACAAGACTTGTAGCTTTTTGCCCTGCAGGCTTGCAAAATATTTCCGACGCGTTTCCTGCTCTACTTCTGCCAGGTGCCGGCTACGGATCTGCTTTTCTTGCGGGGAGATCTGACCTGACATCTTCGCTGCCGCCGTTCCCCTGCGAGCGCTGAAGGGGAAAATATGGATCTTTGAAAATCCAACTTCCCTTGCCACATTGCAGGTCTCCATAAATTCATGATCTGTCTCACCAGGAAACCCAACAATAATGTCGGTCGTCAGCGCGGGCAGATCAAGTACTTCCTGCACCAGATGACAACGGTCAATAAATCGAGAACTTCCCCAGCGTCGTCGCATCCGTCGCAGCACCGTGTCACTTCCGCTTTGCATTGAGACATGCAAATGAGGGCAAACTTTTTCTGAAAAATTGGCGAGTACGTCAATTAATTCGTGCGTCACTTCCGTTGCTTCGATGCTTGAAATACGGATCCTAAAATCACCAGGAAGTTCTGCCAAACATCGGACCAGGTGTGAGAGCCTTGTCCATTCATGTTTCGGTTTGCCACGATTGAAGTCGACTCCATAATGCCCCAGATGTATCCCCGTGAGCACCAGTTCACGAAAACCACGATCAATGAGACGTTTAGCTTCGGCGACAATGTCGTCTAGCGGCCTACTATACATCTCGGGTCGTACTTGGGGGATAATGCAAAAACTGCAGCGAAGAAGACATCCATCCTGCACCTTTAAATAGGCCCGATGTCGATCTGCCAGTCCGGAAACGCCGGTCGGAATGTCAACAACCCCATGCCGTCCCAAAAGATCCGGCAACTCGCGCTTGTCCGTCACGACCTCTACAACACCGGGTAGCTGAGATACTTCCTCCGGTGCCCGCGTGGCATAACATCCCATCACAACAATACGCGCCGCGCGATTTTTTCGCGCGAGCTGACGGATTGTCTGACGGCTCTTCGCATCTCCACTCTGAGTGACCGTGCATGTGTTGACAATACACAAATCAGCCGGCTGATCTTGGGCCGCATCCACGTATCCCGCACTCAGCAAACCTTCACGAACATATTCCGTTTCGTACTGATTGACTTTACAACCGAGCGTGACGGTTCGAATACCTGGACGTGACATAAGAGGCTTCCGCTAACGAAAATGTCTATTTAAGACTCTGGCTCAATTGAAGCAGACATCGAACCTTTACAGTCTTTAATAAACGGATCTTTCCCAAACGCGTGAATCTGGTCCCGCTTTAACTCCGCATGCTCCATTGTTGTCGTCAAGAGAATTGCACGACCCTGCCGATCGACTTCTTCCGCCAATTGAAGTCCGCGTTCGAGCGGATGGCCGAAAATCTGTTTGAGCATTGCAATCACATATTCAAAGGTGTGAAAATCATCATTCCAAAGCAACACGTGGTAACGAGGCTGTCGTTTGCCACGCGGTTCTTTGTTCTTTCGTTGTTTCTCAGGCCGTACGAGCGTCGAGCAAATTTCGTCCATCTACGTGCTTCTTCTTTTCGATCGACTGCTGGAGGATGGGAATAGTCGAGGCGACTTCGAAAGATTATATTCGTTACTCTTTATGCTGTAAAATCAGGCGTCCCCGAAAACGTTAGGAAAGTTGGACCTGTCATGGGCAAAATGCCAACCGAGGTTGATCAATACATTAAAGCCCATCGATCCGAGTTCGAGGCTGATTTATTCGAGCTGTTAAAAATTCCAAGTGTCAGTGCGGACAGCAAACACGACAAAGACACTGCAGCGGCTGCAAATTGGGTCGCCGATCAATTCACAAACCTCGGTTTCACCACGGAAAAGATCGATACTGCAGGACACCCGATTGTGCTTGCCCGCTCGGCCTACCAAGAAGACAGCCCAACGGTTTTGGTCTACGGGCACTACGACGTCCAACCACCAGATCCCCTCGACGAATGGACCTCACCGCCGTTTGAGCCAGCGGTCCGAGACGGTAACGTCTATGCCAGGGGTGCAACGGATGACAAAGGTCAGATGCTGACCCATATCAAAAGTGCAGAAGCATGGGTCAAAACATGTGGCAAGCTGCCGCTCAATCTGATTTATCTTATTGAGGGAGAGGAAGAGGTCGGCAGTGAAAACCTAGATAAATACATCGCCGAACATCCAGAGAAAATTGCATGCGATTGTGTTGTGATTAGTGATACAAGTCAGCACGGCCCCGGGCAACCGGCAATTACTTATGGCTTGCGAGGAATTGCCTATTACGAACTGCGTTTATTCGGACCCTCTCAGGACCTTCATTCTGGAACGTTCGGAGGGGCTGTTACGAACCCCGCCAACGCCCTCACAGGCATGCTGGCACAATTGATCGATGCTGACGGAAAAATCCAAATTCCCGATTTTTATGAGAGTGTCATTCCGCTCACAACGCGAGAACGCGAAGGATTTCAGGCGCTCTCCAGCGAGCAACGATTCCAGGACCTCGTGGGCGTTACTGGCACCACCGGGGAGTCTGGGTTTTCGACGATGGAACGCAGATGTGCCCGCCCGAGTTTTGACATTAATGGGGTGTGGGGGGGATATCAGGGCGAGGGTGCAAAAACCGTCCTTCCCGCGAAGGCAGGCGCAAAATTCAGTTTTCGTCTCGTGCCGGATCAAGACCCTGCACAGATCACGCGAAATCTTGAGACTTTCTTGCAGTCGATTGTTCCCCCAGGCATTCGCATGGAATTGATAGACTTTCACGGTGCACCTGGCGTTGTAGTTCCTCTCGATAGTCCGTACATCGAGGCATCCGCCAAAGCCATTGAGCATGGATTTGGAACGGCTCCCGTCTATATTCGCGAAGGAGGTTCAATCCCGATTGTTTCAACCTTTGCCGACAAACTCGGAGTTGAATCACTTCTTCTCGGTTGGGGACAAAACGACGATAATATGCACAGCCCCAACGAAAAATTTAATCTTGCTGACTTCCATCGTGGAATTCGGACCAGTGCCTGCCTCTGGGCTGAAATTGCAGGCATCTCATAAATACTTACGCAAATGACTTTCCCCTATGCTCGATCGCAAATTTATTCTCGAAAATATTGAACAGGTTGAAACCAATTGTCATGACCGGGGCGTTGTGGTCGATGTACGGAAATTGGTCGATCTCGAGCAACAACGACGAAGTCTGCAAACGGAAGCTGAGGAAGCGAATCGACAGGCAAATGCTGCAAGCAAAGCAATCGGAAAAGCTGCCAATGACGCGGAGCGCGAGCAACGCAAAGAAGAAGGCCGAAAACTTCGCGATAAAAAAGATGCGCTGCATGCCGAAGTAGAAAAACTTGAGCTACAGATTCGCGAAATTCATTCGAGAATTCCAAATCTCTCGCACCCTAAGGCCCCGATCGGTGCAGACGATACAGCGAATCTTGAACTGAAGCGTGGCGATACTCCAATCCCTTCTTTTGATTTTGCTCCGAAGGATCATGTGGAACTGGGCGATGCGCTAGATCTTTTCGATTTTGATGCGGGAGGGAAAGTTGCCGGCCACGGGTTTTACTACCTGAAGAATGAAGCTGTTCTCCTGGAGTTAGCCCTACAACAGTTTGTAATGCGAATGCTGATCGATCGCGGATTCACCCCGATCATTACGCCTGACCTGGCGAGGACTGAAATCCTTCAGGGGGTCGGTTTTATTCCCAGGGGGCCTGAGACCCAAATCTATAGCATCGCAGAGAGCGACTTAAATCTGATCGCAACAGCTGAAATTACTTTGGGTGGAATGTATGCGGATACGATTCTCGAACGTGAGCAACTACCGATACGATTGTGTGGGGTTAGCCATTGTTACCGCACGGAGGCAGGAGCAGCAGGTCGTGCATCGCGTGGACTTTATCGGGTCCATCAATTCACCAAAGTAGAAATGTTTGCCTTCACGCATCCGGATGACAGCGAAGAGACTCTCGACGAATTCTGTAGTTTGGAATGCGACATTTTTGACGCGCTAAGGATTCCCTTTCGGGTTGTCGATACGGCAACGGGCGATCTGGGAGGACCAGCATTTCGAAAATTTGATCTTGAGGCTTGGATGCCAGGTCGCGGAGATGGCGGTACATTCGGCGAGGTTACCAGCACTTCAAACTGCACCGACTATCAAGCTCGTCGACTTGGTATCCGATTCAAGAACAGGGGTGAGAAAGGTACTCACTTTGTACACACCCTCAACGGCACCGCAATTGCGATCAGCCGTGCGATGATTGCAATTCTAGAAAACTACCAGCAGGCCGACGGAAGTGTGCAAGTTCCTGAAGTCCTTCGCAGTTATGTCGGCCATGAAATAATCAGGCCCCGATAGCCAGATCTGGCGGATTCTTATAATACTCCCATCCGATTCACTCACTCATTGAGAATTGGTAATTCACGGAGTGGTGGAACCATATAGCCGTTGCAGTTTTTCTAATCGAGCCAAAAAAGCAGAAATTCGCCCAACATTTCTCCGCTTTCCCCACCACAAAAGGCGGTTGGATCTCGGCATAGTATACAATACGGTGATGAAAGACGACCTTCATATTGCGAGTGAGCAGACCAAAAAGGTCAGTGCTCCGATGAATCAACCTGTAGCGCGTTATGTAGATCGCGATCTGAGTTGGCTTGAATTCAACCGAAGGGTACTGCACGAAGCTCTCGACTCGCGCACGCCGCTTCTGGAGCGCCTTCAATTTCTAAGGATTTTCACGACCAACCTAGATGAATTTTTCATGAAGCGGATTGGCGCGGTCATGCACCGCCAATCAGAGAGAGACACCCAACTACACGTTGACCGAGAACCGCTCGTGCAGCGGTTGAAAGCAATTCACGACATGGTGGTGCCGATGGTCAGTGTTCGCGCAAAGTGTCTTTGCGACCAAATCCTGCCGCAACTTGCAGAAAACAATATTCAACTACTCGACTGGGATGATTTAACCGATACCGAGCGAGCTCAGGCTAATACACATTTCCAGAATAACGTTTTTCCAATTCTCACGCCCCAATCTGTAGACCACAGTCATCCGTTTCCCTTTATGTCGAACCTTTCCGTTTCGCTTGCCATAAGGCTTAAAAACCCTTTCACTGAGGAGCGACTTTTTGCGCGGGTTAAAGTTCCAAAATTGTTGCCTCAGTGGATAGAACTCGAAGCAGGCCCCACGGCGGTGCGGCGATTTATCGACTTGCGAACCATTATCTTTCACAATCTGTCCTTCCTTTTCCCTGGAATGACGATCCAGAATGTGATGACCCTTCGCGTCACCCGAAGCGCTGAAATCGATTACGACGACGAAGATAGTGATGATCTTCTAGAGCTAGTTACCGAGGAGGTTCGACAGCGAAGATTGCAACGTGTCGTTCGTCTCGAACACAGCCCCACAGATGATCGCTGGTTGCTGGATACCGTGGTCGAACAGTTGGAACTGCCACCCGAGCAAGTCTATGAGATGCCGGACAGTTATGACTATGTTGATTTTAATCAGATTGCATCTCTTGACATTCGCGAGTTGCACTACACTCCGTGGAGTCCCACAGTCCCCTCACCACTGGTTGATGACGATGCTGACATATTTGCGTTGATTCGGGCTGGAGATGTCATGGTGCATCATCCTTACGAAAGTTTTGATGCATCGGTCTCCCGATTCGTCCGAGCTGCGGTCGAGGATGAAAATGTGCTGGCAATCAAAATGGCCGTTTATCGTACCAGCGAGGACAGTCCATTCCTACCACTTTTGATACAAGCAGCTGAGCGCGGTAAACAAGTGGCCTGCCTAGTGGAGCTTAAAGCACGTTTTGATGAGCATCGCAACATTCGCTGGGCGAACGCTTTGGAAGATGCTGGCGTGCATGTCGTGTACGGACTGGCGGGGGTCAAAACACACAGCAAAACAATGATTGTGGTCCGCCGCGAACCGGATGGACTTCGAAGCTACGCACATATCGGAAGCGGCAATTACAATCCGCAAACCGCAAAGCTTTATACCGACCTCGGACTCTTCACCTGTCGTCCGGAAATTACGGAAGATGTCGTCGAGCTATTCCACTCCCTCACTGGAAGATCGATTAAATACGATTACGAGCAATTGCTCGTCGCACCGGTCAATATGAAAGAAAAGTTCTTGGAGATGATCGAAGGTGAGCAACGTGCCCATGAACAGGGTAAACCGGCGCGGATTATCGCAAAAATGAATCAGATCCAAGACCCTGATATTTGCGAGGCACTCTATCGAGCGTCACAATCGGGCTTGGAGATAGACCTTATCATCCGCGGTTTTTGCGTGCTGCGTCCTGGTGTCCCTGAATTAAGTTCGACCATTCGTGTGATTTCTGTCATAGGACGATTCCTGGAACACTCCAGAATTTTTTACTTCCAAAATGGAGCCGATGACCCGGTGAATGGACTCTTTTTCACCGGGTCTGCCGACTGGATGGTCCGTAATTTGGAATCACGTGTTGAAGCAATTACACCGGTTGAATCGAGGGCGTTTCGGGAACGGCTTTGGGACATTTTACAGCTATCACTTGCTGACAAGCGACAAGCCTGGGATATGCTCCCTGACGGGAGCTATGTCCAGCGTTCCCCGGGAGATAACCCCGAAGATCCTGCAAATATTGGTGTGCAGCAGGTTCTCATGGAGCGAGCCCGTCAGCGGAATGAGGCCACTCAGATTTAACCGGTTTAGCTATAGACGCTCATGCTATTGACGCTCATATTGACGCTCAAGTGATTGACCTCTTTGTCTCACCTGCTAACAATAATGCACTACGTTCCGATTAGACCTCACCTCAATTGCCGCAAAAGATGGCAGCGGTTTCGAAATTTACAAAGGGTTATTGCTATGAATCGTATCGGCTCACCACTTCGCACAATCGTGCTGATAATCCTGCTGCTTTCATCCAACACATTGCGGGCACAACAAACCAACTCGCCGATCCAGCGTCAGGGCAGTCGTTGGATCGGCGTCAGCACAAATCCCGCGAGTTCCGCGTTGCGGGCGCAACTTCTGCTGCCGAAAAATCAGGGAATTGTCGTGCGAAATGTTGCAGCCGGTAGTCCAGCTGCAAATGCGGGTTTGCGTAAGGACGATCTTCTCCTGACGGTCGAAAACAGAGTGCTCACAAGGCCACGAGATTTATCGCGGTTGGTCGGTCAATCGAACAAGCCGAGACTTACCATTGAATTTTTACGTGCGGGCCAACGACATCAAGTGTTTGTGCAACCCGTCACACGTAGACAGGCGGCAAAACCAATGCCACAGGAAGCAGCGAGAGCCGAGCGTCCTCTGCTGCAAGCCTTGCTCAATCAACTTGCACCTGTGGCCGGCGTCGGAGATGCAAGCGCTGGGAACGGGAATGGCCTGGATAAGCTTTTATCAAACTTGCCGAATAATTTTCAAATTACGCTCCGCCGTGATGCAGGCGGACCGCCTCGATTTCTTGTGGAGCGAGAAGGGCAGCGATGGGAGATGGATGGAAGGAACCTAAATCGCTGGGGACAAGCACTGTTACCGCTGGCCGAGGGACTGCTGGGAAGTGGGCCTGCGATACCCTCGCAGCCTCCAGAATTAGATGCTGGAGACAATCCCATTCCAATTCCAGAAGCTGACATCCCCCTACCGGCCGTGGAATTACCGAGCGAACTTACGCCGCTGGAGCCGACACCACAAAATGAATCTTCGCCCGGCAGTTAACGCCATACACTGCTCGTAGGCAAACGACTCTCCGGGATGTGGCTTTGGCGGTCTGATATGATTGCACGATCAGCTTGATCTATTCGGGTCTCCCAATTTACGTGCTGCACGGCTTGTTCCGCGGCATGCTCTGTTGTCTCGTTCTGATCGCCGCAATCGCTTCGGGGCGAGTCAGTGGAAACTTGTACTTGAGAGACAAAAGACGCGGATTTTTTTCTCTCGCTATCTTTTGATGCTGCCCAGGGCATATGATCCCAGATTGTTGTCTTCGATTCCACCACATTGATATCCGCTGTTTGCCGACGCATGCGGTTGAAAGATGCTGGAGTGGATAATGCCCTTCGATTTTCTGTGGCAGCACAACCGCACATCGCGAAGCACAGTAAAACAAGGCAGAGATTTTTACCGACATATTTCATTCTGGATGTCACTCAAAGATCGAGAGATTACGCTCAAGTAGATAAAATCGCTGGATACTCCGCCTCTTAGTTCCGACACAAGAACCATTTCTGCAAGCAAACGGTCGCCTCAGATTGCCTATCGGAACAATAACAGGTGGCTCTGCAAAACAACATTTGTTTTTATTGAACCAAATGCGTATGCCAGCACTGCCAGCTACAACGAAACGGCCAATTGGGCAGCATGCAGAGTGTTCTGCAGAAGCATAGCTACAGTCAAAGGACCAACACCTCCCGGAACAGGAGTGATTGCACTTGCCAAAGGGGCAACGGCGTGAAAATCAACATCGCCAACCAAGCCTTCATCCGTTCGATGGATTCCCACGTCAATCACCACCGCGCCAGGCTGTACCATATCTGCCCCTACAAATTTAGGGCGTCCCATCGCCACAATCAGAATTTCGGCCTGACGGGCAATCGCATGCAGATCGACTGTTTTGCTATGGCATAGTGTTACCGTCGCATCCCCGCCGACCCCACGATTGCCTAGCATGCAAGCCATGGGCTTTCCTACGATATCACTACGTCCGATGACCACGACTCGGCGACCCGCTGTTTCAATACGCTGCCTAATGAGTAGCTGCTGAATACCCTGAGGTGTGCATGGAAGAAATCGCGGCTTGCCTTGAACCAGCCGGCCGACATTTTCAGGATGGAATGCATCTACATCTTTTCTCGGATCGATCGCCTGCAGTATTTTATCCGCGTCAATCGACGCGGGAAGTGGCAGTTGTACCAGGATTCCATGAACTGACGCATCGTGATTCAAATCGGTAACCAAGCGAAGCAGCGTTGTCTCATCCGAATCTGCCGGCAACCGGTGCAGCACGCTGACGATACCAGCCGCCTCACAAGCCCGCTGTTTGTTGCGGACATAAACCTGACTGGCTGGATCCTCACCCACCAACACCGCCGCCAACTTCGGCGTAACAGAGTGCGTTGCGATAAAATCGGAAGTCGCATCCGCAATTTCCGATCGGATATTCGAGGCAACCGCCTTACCATCTAAAAGCATCGCGGTCACGGCAAGACCTTTACTCGAACATCTTTGTAAAGCACTTTACTTCCGGGATCATGCGCCTGAAGGGCAAAGGTACCACTGGAAAGGCGTCGACCCTCGCGATCAAGATTATCTTCTTCGGTGTAATCTGCGGTAGTCTCACCGTTGATCTTCACGATAATCCGTTTTCCATTAACGATGATGTGGTAGTCAAACCACTCGTTATCTTTGGCGGGTGCCTCAAATACATCTTGCACCGCATACAGTCCACCCGTTTTTTTAGGATCACCTCCGGTATTATTCACCTGCGCTTCATACCCTTTTGCCGGCCAACCCTCATCCTGGTAGTCGGTATGGAAATAGATTCCCGAATTCGAATTCGGCAATGTCTTGACTCTGCACTTCAACTCAAAGTTTTTAAAGTTACCGTCGCTGACATCTCCAACATAAAACAGATGACTCCGTGGACCATTGACGCAGATGGCCCCGTCCTCCACTCGACAAGAATCTTTATTTTCACTTGCCTTCCAGCCTTTGAGTGTTTTGCCATCAAAAAGAGAGGCCCAGGAGCCATCGCTTTCGGCTTTCGTGTCACCCGATTGCTCCTCAGCAATGAGCGTCGGGATAAAAAGAAAGTGGAATGCCAGGAAAAGAAATGTTCGGTGTAACGGCAATTGTGTCATTCTCAAAAATCTCCCCAAATTCGATCCGGAAGCGACAAAACCTAACAGTCGTATCATAGCAAGAGACAGGTCGGTTCGGGAGAGCCGGAGCAAAACCCCCGGGGCTACTTTTAGAAACGAAGTCCCTAATTTTTACCCGCGCAGTGTTCGCTAAGATTCCGGGCGGAAATACCATGCATTCTCTTCCGTACACAAAACATCTCCGCTTGGAATGGGTGCACGTGTTGATTTGATTTCGCGGACCCGCACGCGCATCTGTTGTTTGTTCGCTTTTTCCATCAGCATCGAATGAGTGATTCCCAGGGATATATGATGCCGCGAGGGCAATCGCAACTGCGCAAAAAGCCAGGAAGAACCGGCTTGAGCAACATTACGAACATGTAGTCGCGCGGGTCCGGCAGCGGTGAGATCAAAAAAGAACTGATCCAAGGGCATCGCCAACCCATCGCCGATTGCCTTGATATAGGCCTCTTTTAATGTCCAAAACTGCAAAAACGATTCCCTTTGCATTTCAGATGGCATGGCAAGCATTTGATCTACTTCCTGCACCGCAAAAAATCGGCGAGCTAAAGGAATCCCAGTGGTCGACCGATCCATACTTTCGACATCCACCCCTAGAAGTCCTTCCCGGGCAATTGCAAACACAACCAGGTTCGCAGAGTGAGCTAAATTGAATGCCCTAAAATCCTTCCAAGGTGCTACCACGTAAGGCTTACCTCGCGTCCCTTTTTCAAACTGCCATCGCGATGGAGCAACATCACCGTAAAACGAAAGTGCATGGCGGGAAAGAAGTCGGGCAGCAAGCGATTCCTCCCGAACGCGGGCTAAAGAAAATCGCGAAAGCTGCGTTTTTTCAGCATTACTTAGAAACTGAAGATGATTTTCAAGCGAGTCACATGCGATGAGCTTATCGACATACGCATACCAAATGTCGACCATATGAAGCGGGATTTCGGGAACTAATTTCATCGCATCCGCTCTCTTCTTTTCAAGCCACCGGACGAATCAGGAAAGCCCTTTGACCATCTCATCGCGATCGCCTGCGAAGTAACGCAACACATTCGCCGTATCGAGAATCAGAGATCCGATATCAAGAACGATCACCGCCTGAAGCCAGAACAGAAACCAGGTGTCAGGAAATTGCTGTTGCGCCTGGGGCAATCTCAAAATGAGATAGACCAGCATCGGAATCCAAGGCAGATGCCCAAATCCGAGTAACCGTGAAAACCCGCTGTAAGCAGTCAACCCGATGAAGGTGGCCCCGGTTAAGAGTGCAGTTCCGAGGACCACCCAAGCCTCTTGGTGATTGGCCAGAAAAAACAATGGCACAATCATATTGGACATCAAGAGCGACGTTAGCCAAGGCTTCCATCGCCGAGGCATTTTTCCAAGTCCCCGATGATAGCGTATGAAAGCATGTGCTATGGAATATTTCACGATACGGTGCTTACAGATTTTATAGTTCGTGCGGAGCGGTAATTGCTGAAAAGTAATTGTTAAAAATAGTAAACCGCACAGCCTATCTGAAGTCCCGATGCCGCATGAATGACTAAGCCGATTTGTCCAGGTTGGGTCCGTTTCTCCCGCTGCAAATATTCCAAAGAATAAGGCAACGCTGAAGTGAATAAGTCGGCGTTTTCGCGCGACACATCAACAAAACGATGCGGCTCAACACCCAGCAAATTTGGCAGCTTGCTATTCATCGATGGGGAAATCTGGGGCGGAAGGAAAAAGTCGATATCGGAAATATCGAGACCTTCCTCCGCAAGCACGTTATCCACCGCTGCGGGAATCATTTTGAGGTAAGCATCGATCAGTTGATCGTCGATCCGGAGGTCCAAGCAGGGCTTACCTTCCAAATAGCCACCTGTTGCTCGACGCAAATCTATCTTCTCACAATCGTAGTGAAAGGCGAAATTACTGAATCCAGTCCGATTCTCGGCCGTTGTATCAAGCAGCACTGCTGATCCGGTTTCTACAAGACCCAATGGTTTGTCGGGGTGCATCTCCCGATTTAGTTCTACCTCTGACGTTACCACCATGGCGGTGCGATATTTGCCTGCACGAATCATTTCAGTGGCAATTTGACATGCGTTCAGAAAACCCATCGCACCATTATAGACGTCAAATGCAAAGGTCTTTTTACCAAGTTCATCCTCGATGACATCATTCATTTTCATTTTGCCCGTGACCATTGCCGCTAAGGCGGGCTCCGATACATAAGCAGTTCGAGTGATACCGGCAAAGATCAAAAGTTCGATATCGGTGCGGTCGTAAGATGTTTTTGCGAGACAAATTTCCGCAGCCCGCACCGCCGTATCGACTGAGTCATCAGACAGCGGTTCCTGCTCAGGGAAAATTCCCACTGATGCGATGCGTACCCTTGGCACAGTACGCGGTTTGAGTGGGGCCAAGGCAATTTCATCACTTAATTTTTCAGGGACCTTTCCGTCCGTTTTCGCTGCCCTTAAACGATCGGGGAGATCATCGAAGGTATAGATTGCTGTTCCGATGGTTTGGCCCGATCCGGTAATCCCGAACACCACATTTTCGCCTGATTGGATCGTACCGTTCAGGGTATTGTCCCACAGTGCGACCATATGACTTGTGCTAGCTGTATTGCCACGATGGGCCAGATTATTGATCGTATTTTCTTTTGTGCTTACTTTTTTCTTGAAAGCTTTATTGATCGCCTTCGCACCATCAAGAAGCGACCTTTCAGATGTCTGATGCATAATCAGACGCTGAATCTGATCTGGGCGATAGCGACTATTGTCCAAAGTATGCTTCGCATGGGTCACCGAGTATCGAACCGCTACCGAAGTATGTTCCATTGGATCCGGGACATGCATAATCGCGCCACCGTGAGGCTGTTCCGTCAAACGGCCGATGCACATCCAGGCAAATTTACCGAGGGTATACATGTCGAGTTCATGAAAACCAACGTCCGTGCCCCCTGATGATTCCATAATGATCGCAGCTCCAGCGTCTCCGACAGTCAGACATGCGAGACGAGGGTCCAGAAACTCGGTTATTTCAAGCTGCGCCGTTCGGGTGATTCCGGTGATGTATTCGCCACTGACAACCATGCCTCGACGAATGATGCCGGCTGAGATAAAAGAGTCCACAATCTGCATGCCAGTGAACATTCCTGCGCACGCATTCGTAACATCAAACGCAATAGCGTTGCTGAAACCACACCGCTTTTTCAATTGCAATGAAGTGTTAGGTTCAATTGTAACCTGCAGGTGTGCATCGCTCCGAGTGATATTGCAACATACAATAAGATCAATATGACCGGGCTCATACTTTGAGTAAGACAAACATTCTTTAACCGCCTTCGTTGCAAGATCGATACTAAATTCATCTTTTCCGGCCATGCGACGGGATTTGATTCCGGTCATGTATTCCAGCGGAAACCACATTTTCTTCTTGCAATCGTTTATGAGATCCTTCGTGGTTACCTCGTCAGGCGGCAAATAAACGCCAAGGCTTTCAATCATGGTGTTGGCATGATCAGCAGATTTTGGCGTCTGCTTTTGTGCTTCTGACCGTATCAGCGGTGCTTTCACCTCGGGCGAATCAGCATGACCATTGCTAACCATGTCCGACGTGGCGTGTGGATCGATTTTCTCGGCAGCTTCAACCAACTCCGCAATCGTGGGGTATTGGAAGATCATTGCCGGTGTCAAATCCATCCCTTCTTCAATCGCGCGATCTGAAATTTCAAGACTCTGAATGGAAGCGCCACCCAATTCAAAGAAATTATCGTTTATACCGACCTGATCCAAACCCAATGAGGACGACCAGATTTCTGCCATCTTTTCTTCTTCGGGATTCCTCGGCGCGACGTATTCCGCACGAAGATCTGGCCGGATTGCCTCCGGTTCAGGAAGCGATTTACGATCCACCTTGCCCGCCGGATTCAGCGGGAAAACATCAAGGGGCATAAAAATTGAAGGGAGCATATAGTCGGGAAGCGTCGTCCGCAGGAAGTCTCTTAGATCACTTACATTGGGCGAATCGCCGTCGGTAACCGTGTAGGCAACTAATTGCTTATCGTCAATTTTGCTTCCGGTTTGGCGTGCCATGACGACCGATTGCCGGATGCTCGGGTGACGATTTAACTGGGATTCAATCTCGCCAAGTTCAATACGATGTCCCTGAACTTTCACCTGAAAATCAAGTCGTCCCAGAAACTCAATCACTCCATCAGGACGGAATTTTGCCAAGTCACCAGTTTTATAAATCTTTCCTGACTTTGCCTCAGAGAAAGGATCATCAACAAATTTTTCTGCCGTGAGCTCAGGTCGTTTCAAGTAACCTCTGGCAAGTCCATCGCCGCCGATATGCAAATGCCCCGGAACACCTACCGGGACTGGATGCATTCTCTCATCTAAAATGTAAATTTGAGTGTTCGAAATCGGACGACCCACTGGCACCGATCCTTCACCCGAAACGACCGGGAAGACGGCAGACCAAATAGTCGTCTCGGTCGGGCCATACATGTTCCACAAACTACCCGAACGCTCTAGTAACTGCTCGGCCAAATCGCGGGGCATAGCCTCACCACCACAAAGAATTTTAAGTTTCTTATCACCTTGCCATCCCGCTTCAATAAGCAACCGCCACGTTGCGGGCGTCGCTTGCATCACTGTGATCCCACTTTCGGATAGTACCTTTGCCAATTGTTTTCCGTCGCTTGTTATCTCTCGGCTCACCAATGCGACGGTGGCACCCGTCGTGAGGGGCAGATAAATTTCTAGAACCGAAATATCAAATGAGAGAGTTGTCACCGCAAGCAAGGTGTCCCGCGGACTCATTCCAGGCTCGCTACGCATCGATTCCAAAAAGTTCACGACGTTACGGTGTTCAATTTGAACACCCTTCGGTTTCCCAGTGGAACCCGAAGTAAAAATCACGTATGCAAGCTGTGATGATTCGACACCAAGATCAAGATTTTTCTTGGATTCTTTTTCGATCGAATCCCACTGCTGATCAAGACAAACTCGCACCGCGGAAGTCTCGGGAAGTGAACCCTGCAGCATCTTTTGTGTGAGAATCATGGGGGCAGCGCTCTCATCAAGCATCATGCCAATCCGCTCGGAAGGTGTTCCCGGAGCGAGGGGCACATAAGCGGCACCCGCCTTGTGAATCGCTAAAATAGCCACGAGCATCTCGGGAGAGGGCTCCAGATAGATCGCCACATAGGTCTCGGCACAGACACCCTGCTGCACGATGTAGTGTGCCAGTTGATTAGCACGTGCATTCAGATCTCGATAGGTTATCGCGTCCTCTCCGTACCGAACTGCGATCGCATCAGGCGTCTCGGCGGCGCGCTGCTCAAAAATCTGATGTAAGCATTCATCTTCGGGATAATCTAGTGCGGTCTGATTCCACTGCCGAAGCAAGCTCGTTTCTTCCTCACGATCCAGCAATGGCAGGGCAGCAAGTTTCTCTTCTGGATCTGCAACGATACCTTCAAGAAGCGTTTCAAAATGGGCGACCATGCGCGAGATCGTTGCTTCATCGAAAAGATCGGAGTTGTATTGCAATGCTGCGGAAAGTGAATCTCCCATGCTGAGCATCATGAGTGTGAGATCAAATGCGGCCCCCTGCTGCCCCAACGCAAAGGGTAACAGGCCCAATGTAGAGACGTCATCCGGGGGAACAAAACTACCCTCTCCACGCTCGTACTGAAATAATTTCCGTGGTTTGTCCCAAGCGAAAGATGCCTGAAACAGCGGCGATCGACTTGCATCGCGAGGGGGTTGCAAACGCTCCACGAGCATGGGAAACGGGAAGTCCTGAAAAGTTAAACCATCCAGTACGGTGGCCTTTACTTGCCCCAAGAATTCCCGAAAAGTCATCTCGGGGTCGAGCCTTGCACGCAAAACGATCGGATTCAAGAAATACCCAAAGATTTGTTCAAACTCGGCCCGATTCCGACCGGCGGTGGGAGAACCCACCAAAATATCCTGCGCTCCCGAATATCGATAAAGCAGAATCTGATAGGCGGCCAGCAATGTCATAAAGGGAGTGGCGCCTTCCTGTCGCGTCAATTCCATCAGGCTATTTGCCAAGCGATCTGGAAGCTGGAAAGTATGACTTTTACCGCGATAGGTCTGCACTGACGGACGTGGGCGGTCTGTCGGCAAATCTAGATTTGGCAAATCCCCGTCGAGTTGTTTATGCCAGTAATCCCAAAGCTTTTGACCTTGATCGGATTGAAGCATTTCCTCTTGCCATTGCACAAAGCCCCAATAGTCATAAGGCAAGGCCGGCAGTTCGACCTTCGTGTTCTGTATCTCACCGCGATAAAGAACTTCTAATTCATCAAATAACAAATCAAACGACCAGAAGTCACTGGCTATATGCGCTGATGTGAACAGGAAAACATGGCCGTCGCCACGCCGCTCATAAATTCGCAGGCGAAAGACGGGACCTTTTTCAAGATCAAAGGGTCGATCTGCCTCGGCTTCAATTTCGCGATTAAGTGCTTCCCAATCGAGATCCCGGGCATCCTCCCTCACAATTTTGGCATCAACGTGTGGATGCACCTTTTGCACAGGAAGTCCATTAACCGCCTGATAGGTTGTGCGCAGAACCGGATGCCGCACAACAAGTTTCTGGAACGCATTCTCAAGTGCTGGAATATCTACATCCGACCGTACGTGAGCCGCATACATAATGTTGTATGCAGAGCTATGGCGATCAATCTGATACATAAACCAAAGCGCGCGTTGACCATAGGAAAGCGAGCCTGTTTTAGTTTGTTGCTCTGCTTTTTCTTTGAGTAGTTTTTCGAGCAGTGCACGCTTTTGCTCTGCGGATTGTTTTTCACTTGATTTCATTACGTCACTCATGCATTTCCCTTTTCACCATCGAGCATCTGGCTCAACATAGCCTCAACTTCCTCGTCCGACATTGTGTCTAACTTTTCTAACGCCTGTTCTGCGAGCAATCCCTGCTGTGATTCCGCATCATTCGCACTGGAAGAGTCTGTATTGATTGTTACTTCGCCCAACGAAGCAGATGTGCCCGCTAACTGATCGAGTATCCCCTGTGCAAGTTGCGCAATGCTTGGATCCTGAAGTAGCTGGGCAACAGGTATCACGATACCTAGACTTGCCTGCACATGGTTGCGAAGTTCGACCGCCATCAACGAATCAATCCCCAAATTTCCAAGCGACTGGTGAATATCCAGTTCATCGACGTCAATCCTTAGCACACGAGATAACTGTTCACTTATAAATTCTTCAATCAGACGCGGTCGCTCAGCAATCGGGGTTTCCGCAACTTTTGCACGACTGAGCGTGGGCACATCATCGACATCTGACGTATTAATCGGTTGGCGGCCAATTTCGAGTTGCACAAGATTTGCGAACAGGGCCGATTTAGCAGCTCGCGGATGGTATTGCCACCACTCAGGCCAATTTGCCGGCATGACCGCGGTTTGCGTTGCATCTTCCTCAAGCAGCCAACCGAGTGTCGCAAGTCCTTGGGCGGGCGAGAAAGAATACATGCCTTGCGGCGCGAATCCGCGTCCCATCTCCCGCTGACTCCTGGCC
>JAYZMM010000009.1:0-21534 GCA_036153155.1 Planctomycetota bacterium | reverse complement strand
GCCGAGAACTGCGACAAACCCCACGAGGGTCTTTGCAGCCGATGGCTGCATTTTTTTTCGACAGTTCCTACCACTGCAAACCACTGCATCTCGGACCCCGATGGAAATATTAGAACGAATTTGGGAATTTCTGAGCGGCTTCTTCAGCGGCATACTGCGTCGCTTTGAAAAATCTGTTACCGCAATCTTCGGTTCTTCCAATGAACGGATGATCAAACGGCTCCATGCGAGGGTCGAGACGATCAATTCCCTGGAATCCCGGTATCAGGCAATGAGTGATACCGATCTGAAAGATCAAACTGCTTTATTTCGCGAGCGACTCTCTGACGGAGAAACGCTTGATGACATCCTCGAAGAGGCCTTTGCCGTATGCCGGGAAGCAGGCCGGCGTTATTTGAATATGCGGCACTACGACGTGCAGTTAATCGGCGGCATGATCCTACACAGCGGTGCCATTGCAGAAATGGTCACCGGGGAAGGCAAGACGCTGGTAGCAACCCTCCCGGCCTATTTGAATGCCCTGGCAGGAAGTGTGCATGTCATTACCGTGAACGACTACCTTGCACGGCGTGATATGGAATGGATGGGGCCCCTGCACATGGCGCTGGGACTTACGGTGGGCGCGATTCAGAGCGGCATGGAACCATCTGCACGCCAGCAAGCGTATCAGTGCGATATTACCTACGGCACGAATAATGAATTCGGATTCGACTATCTGCGCGACAATATGCGGACCGCAGCAAGAGAGGATGATCGATTCTCTAAATATCAGCAGCAGTGCCAGGGCCCCCTGAATTTTGCAATCATCGACGAAGTCGACAACATTTTAATTGATGAAGCACGAACACCGTTGATTATTTCAGGACAAGCGCATTCCGATATTCGTCGATATTCGGAAGCGGATCGAATCGCGCGCCAGTTGAAAAAAGAAACTCACTTTACGGTCAGCGAGAAGGATCACTCAGCACACCTCACCGACGCGGGCGTACGGGAAGCTGAAAAACTAGCCGGTGTAGAAAGCTTCTATACTGCAGGGAATATGGAATGGCCCCATCTCATCGACAATGCTCTTAAAGCACACTACCTGTACAAACGCGATGTCAATTACGTGGTGAAAGAGGGTGCCGTTATTATTGTTGATGAGTTCACAGGTCGCTTAATGGAGGGGCGTCAGTGGAGTGATGGGCTGCATCAGGCGGTGGAGGCAAGAGAGGGTGTCCGAATTAAAGAAGAAACGCAGACGCTCGCAACCATTACGCTGCAAAACTTTTTTAAGCTCTATAACAAACTCAGCGGCATGACCGGGACGGCGATGACGGAGGCAGGTGAGTTTTGGAAAATTTATGAACTGGATGTGGTGGCGATCCCCACAAATCGCAAACTGCAGCGAATCGAACAGCCCGATACCATCTACCGGACCGAGCAAGAAAAATATGCGGCAATGGCAGATGAAATCGAACAACTCCACCGCTGGGACACGATCGTCTTGCGTAATGGTTCAACATGGATGGGGGAAATTATCAGTGAAACCGAAGAGCAGATTGATTTTAAAAAACAGGGATCTAAAGCAACTGAGTCTGTTTCAAAAGAAAGCATACGATCTATCCAGAAACGTGGTCGCCCGATTCTAGTGGGAACAGTTTCAATTGAAAAAAGTGAGCATCTTGGAACACTATTGAGCCAGCGGGGCGTAAAACACGAGGTGCTCAATGCAAAACAGCACAAACGGGAAGCGGATATTGTCGCTCAAGCAGGTCGATTGGGCGCGGTAACGATTGCCACCAACATGGCCGGTCGTGGCACTGACATCGTTTTAGGAGGAAATCCCGAAACGATGGCCTGGGCACAACTGCAACACAAATATGAGACCCGACTCGACGTGCCTGCCCATGAATGGGAAGAACTGGTCGATTCAATTCGACGCGAGGAGGACATGGAATCCCAAGGCGAATACATCCGCAATTTGGGTGGTCTACACATTATTGGCACCGAACGACACGAAGCACGTCGAATTGACCTTCAGCTACGCGGACGTAGTGGCCGGCAGGGTGATCCTGGAAGCAGCCGATTTTATTTGTCCCTCGAGGATGACTTGATGCGTATTTTTGCGGGCGAGTGGGTCCGCACCTGGCTGACTCGACTCGGAATGCAAGAAGGAGAAGCGATTGAAAGCAAAATGGTTTCCCGCCGTATCGAGGGCGCACAAAAGAAGGTTGAAGAGCGAAACTTTGAAATAAGAAAAAATTTGCTCGAATACGACGAGGTGATGGATGAACAACGGAAGCGAGTCTACGATTACCGCCAAAATATTTTGGATGGGGCCAATTGCAAAACACTAATTTTAGAAATGCTTGTCGCTGAGATCGATAAACATTTAAGCGAATTTCTGGATCGGGATTTCGGCACCGAATCCTTTGCGGCTTGGGCAAGTGGTCGCTTGGGACTGGAACTTGACCACCGAGACTTTCGCGACATGGACTTCAAGGCTGCAGAGGCCTATGCCAAAGATGAAGCCGATCGCGCATCCGAGTCGCAAGTATTGGATGCGATTGAAGAGAATTTACCGGAACAGGAAGATCCGGGTGAATGGAATTGGGCGGCTCTCGCAAAATTTGCCAATGCTCGATGGCAACTTTCACTTAGAGACAGAGATTTGAAAAAAATCGGTCGTGATCAAGTCGACACCTTTTTACTTGAAAAGGCACGTGCAGCAGTCGATAAAATTGACCTCGGAGAAGGAGCATCCTACCTCGATAAGGATTATGGGCTCAAAACGGCAATCAATTGGATCCAATATAAGTTTGGTGTCACACTACCTCACGAAGAATTCAGCAGCTTAGAACCGCATGATTTTCAGCAACGGGTCTTGAATCTTGCGACAGAAATTTACTCGCAAAAAGAGATTGAGTTTCCAGTAATGGGGGGATTGCTCCATTACACGACCCGCGATGCGAGTGGAAACAGGCGATACGATCGCGAGCAATTGATCGACTGGGCACGAGATCGATTTGGTGTTGATCTCGATCTAGAAGATTTAAAATCCAAACAGCGCGATGAAATTCGCGAAGTATTGTTATCGCAGAGTAAAGAACATTACAAAGCGGGACAAAACCTTTCTACAGAAATCGATTTGCTCATCGAAGGTGCCCTTGGGGAAAAGGAAATGGGCATCGACAATTTAGTATCGTGGGCAAACGCGAACCTGAATGTGAATTGGGAAACTGAAAAAGCTGCGAAGTGGGATGACCAGCAACTGCAACTCGAAATGGAATCGGCTTGGCAGGATCACTTCTGCCCTGAAATCCGCCGGATGGAGCGGTCACTCACGCTACAAATTCTTGATTCAGCCTGGAAAGACCACCTTTTGGCAATGGACCATCTACGAAGCAGCGTCGGGTTACGCGGCTATGCTCAGGTTGATCCAAAGGTGGAGTATAAACGGGAAGGCATGCGGACCTTTGACGCTATGTGGGAGTCGATTCAGGAGCGGGTCACTGATCTTGTTTTCCGAATGGAGCAGTTGGATGACGATTTTGTCAGTGCCACCTGGGTGGAAACCGCGGCCACGCACGATGAGGCAAAATCGGCTGCCTCACTGGCCGACGAAGAACAGAGTAGCGAGGGAAATGAGATTGGCGAGGGTGAAAAAATTGAGCCCATCCGCAATCGGAAAGAGCGAATCGGTCGCAATGCACCTTGTCCGTGTGGAAGTGGGAAAAAATATAAAAACTGCTGCATGCGAAGTGGCAGTGGCGCGCAGCAGCCGATTGGCTCACGCTGATACGAATAGCAAGTTCAGCTTTGCCTGCAGCGAATCGGTCAAACGCGATCAACATCAAGGATGAGGGCATGTGGGGATACGGGCTTAATTTTTGTTATGTTTTGCTGCTCTTCGTGCTTTCCCCATACCTCCTCTATACCGCCATTCGAAAAAAGAAATATCGTGATGGCTGGGCTGAAAAATTTCTCGGCCTTTGCCCTCGACGGTCCAGTTCGAAACCTTGTATTTGGTTGCATGCAGTCAGTGTGGGTGAAATTCAACTGCTGGCACCACTGATTCGACAACTCGCCGAACAGGACCCCACAATCGAGTGTGTAATCTCCACGACTACCCGCACGGGACGTTTCCTGGCTGAAAAAAAATTTCCTCGGCACTTAGTTTTTTATTGTCCGCTCGATTTCACCTGGGCAATTCACAATGCCATCGGTCGTATCCGACCCGATCTTCTCGTCCTGAGCGAACTCGAATTATGGCCGAACCTTATTTTTTCCGCATATCGTCGGAGTATTCCAACCGTGGTCATTAATGGAAGACTGAGCGAAAAAAGTTTTCGCGGATACCGGCGTCTGCAACCAATGGTCGGAAAAATGCTGAACTGTCTGCAGCGGATTATCGTTCAAAACAAGGAATATGCCGAGCGTTTTCTTCAACTTGGCGCGACAACCGCACAAGTCAAAATTACGGGATCAATCAAATTCGATGGAGCCGAGTCGAATCGTCAAAATTCAACAACGACGAACTTGTCAAAACTTTCGAATTTAAATTCTGACGACATTATTTTCCTCGCGGGTAGCACACAACATCCAGAGGAATCAATGGCCATCGAAACTTTCCTTGCCTTGCAAGCTGAGTATCCAAAGCTGAAACTGATCCTCGTACCGCGTCACCCAGAGCGATTTGAGGAGGTCGGAAAATTACTCGATTCGGCAGAACTTCGTTGGCAGCGGCGCACACTACTCTCTGACAACGAGGGGCCGGCACTTGATGCAAGGATTCTGCTAATTGACACGGTGGGCGAACTAGGGGCTTGGTGGGGTCGAGCCGACATCGGGTTTGTTGGCGGAAGTTTTGGTTCTCGAGGTGGCCAGAATATGATTGAGCCCGCCGCGTATGGTGTTGCAGTCTGTTTTGGACCCCACACGCAGAATTTTCGCGACATCGTAAGAGCACTGCAGTCTGCGGATGCTGCAACAGTTATTGCAAACGGAGAGGAACTGACCGATTTTGTCCACCGTTGTATCCAGGATTCTGAATATCGAAAAATGATGGGTCAACGGGCAAGTTCTTTGGTTGCCTCCAGTCGCGGAGCGACTGAACAAACGGTAACCTGTTTGTTAGAGGCAGTCGGCCTCTCACAAAAATTGTTGGTCAAGTCTACAGCCGCCTGACAAGGCCCGGTCTAATCCTTTTGCTCGAGTGATTCGCTTTGCCCGAACTACCCGAAGTTGAAACGATGTGTCGAGGTATTTCCCCGTGCGTGGGAACCACCATCCGGACCATCGAAAAACCCCATTGTCGCCTTAAGCCGATTCAAATCCACCCTTTGATTGGTACCCTGAGAAAGAAACTTTACGGTGCACAGATTCACTCGATCGAGCGTCGCGGAAAACGTGCCGTTTTGTGTACTGATCGTGATACCTTTCTGGTGTTCGAACCCCGCATGACCGGACTGTTATTGCTATCCGATCCTCCTGACACAGAGCACTTAAGGTTGCGAATTGGCTTCACGCGTGGCCGTCAACGACGGAACAACGATCTGCTTTTTTGGGATCGTCGTGGACTGGGAACAGTGCAGCTCCTAAGCAGTTCCGAGTATGAAAGCCTCTGTCACGGTGGCAAGTTGGGGCCCGATGCACTACAGATGACACCCTCCCTATTTCGTGAGCAATTGGGCCAAAGTCGTCAAGCCATAAAAGTTGCTCTGCTTGATCAGAAGCGTATCGCCGGAATCGGCAATCTGTATGCTGCGGAAATTTTACTTCTGGCAGGCATCCATCCTGAACGCCGATGCGTAAACTTAACCGATCTTGATTGGAAAAATGTGTCGCAGGCAACCCGGCGAGTACTCCGACAGGCAATACGCTATGAGGGATCTACTCTCGGCGACGGGACCTACAGAAATGCCTTGAATAAAAAAGGACGCTATCAAAATCACCACCGGGTCTACGGTCGAGAGGGCGAAACGTGCCGTCGTTGCCGCGTGGGCCAAGTCCAACGGATTGTCCAAAGCCAACGGGCAACATTTTATTGCCCCCATTGTCAAGCAGTGTGAACCACGGTTGTAGGGCCTGTTTGCACCGATTCGAGAATTGCGTTTTAATAAAAGAACGGTGGCACTTTACTTTTGTCCCAAGGAGCGAGTATGTCCGGCATCTTCCAAAACCGTGAACTTTCCCGTCGAGGATTTCTTCAATCGAGTGCGCACACGGCATTAGCAGCCAGCACAATCTCCTCGACGCTGTGGGCAGAAGAAGAAAACAATAGCAAGGGTGAACCGGAATCGAATGTTGAGAGACTGTTCGACTCGATGACAGTAGGCCAGAAAAAAGCCGTTTGCTTTGATTGGAATCACAAAGATCCGCAACGCGGCCTCTTGCGAACTTTTATTGCAAACAATTGGAATATTACTCGTCCCGAGGTCAAAAGTGACTTTTATACACCCGAGCAACAGGCATTGATTCGCGAAATTTTTGAAGGAATTATCCAACCCGATTGGCATGCTCGCTTTGACAAACAGCTCGAAGATGACGCGGGTGGGTTTGGCCATGACCAAAGCATCGCCATCTTCGGTGATCCGCGTTCGGACCAATTCGAGTTTGTACTCACGGGACGACATATGACGCTGCGGTGCGATGGCAACTCGGCACCTCACGTCGCCTTCGGTGGGCCGATTTTTTACGGACATGCAGCCAGTGGTTTTGATGAAGAAGCGGATCATCCGGGAAATGTATTTTGGCCACAGGCGATAGCCGCCAATCGTGTCGCGTCCATGCTCTCGGGCCGTCAGCGAAAGCAGGCACTATTGCCACATTCGCCGGAGGAATCTGCCGTGGGCTTTGGTGCATCGGGTGCCGAACGACCCGGACTTCCGGTGGAGGAACTTTCAAAGGACCAACGCGAGGAAATGGAGAAAGTTTTGACCACTCTGATCGAACCTTACCGGCAAGTCGACCAACAAGAGGTCCGATCCTGCCTTAAGGCCCAGGGTGGTCTCGATGCATGCCATCTGGCATTTTATCGCGATGGGGATATTGGCGAAGATGAAGTCTGGGATAACTGGCGATTGGAGGGTCCGGCTTTTGTGTGGTATTTCCGCGGGTCGCCTCATGTGCACGTCTGGGTGAATATTGCAGACGACCCCAGGGTGCCACTCAACGCGTGAGGCAGACTCAAAACCATGCCCAAAGTGACGATCTATCACAACCCTCGCTGCAGCAAAAGCAGGCAGACCTTGAATCTACTGCGCGCCCATGACATTGAGCCGGAAGTGATTGAATATCTAAAAGATCCTCCCACGGTGACGGTCTTACGCGAATTATCCAAAAAACTGGGCCGATCTCCTCAGGAGATGGTCCGTAAAAAAGAATGTGCGGAACTCAACCTCCCTGACAATCTCACTGCCCAACAATATTTCAAGCAGATTGTCGAACACCCACGCCTCTTGGAACGACCGATTGTGGTATGTGGCAAGCGAGCCCGGATCGGGAGGCCACCCGAAAACGTGCTGGAACTTTTAGATTGATCGCGTTCCGCTAAAAACAGGTTGAGCAGACGCATACCAGCTTCATGATCCGGCAAGGCAGTCTGCCTCAAATGCCTCGAGTGTTTCGAGGAGACTGTCGCAGGCGCTCTGTAATCGAGCTTCGTCCTGAATTTTTTCCCCCAACGTATCAGTCACATAAAAGACGTCGACTACTTGATCTAAATAGGTGCCAATTTTTGCCGCAACGATTCCCAGCTGGAGATCATGAATTTTCTTTGCTGCCGTATATAACAGCCCAAGTCGATCAGGTGCAAACACCTGCAGAATAGTTGCGCGGTCGCTGGTGACATTATCAAAAAGAACACGTGTAGGAAGTCCGGAAAGCGTAGCCTTATCGACATCCTGTTTGTTCCAGATACGACGAAATCGAGGAACTTCTTGGCTGGGGTTGTTCAAGGATTGCACCAAGCGTTGGCAGACCGATTCGATCCGCGCATCCGGGGAAACCGGGTCCTGTTGCGGATCAATTCCATGAAAACGATCGAGTGCCCATCCACTGCTTAAGGTGTTGATCTGAGCAGAAAGCACCTCGACCCCTTCACTCGCAAGCGCTCCCGCCAAGCGATAAAACGTGCCTGGAACAAGTCCCAGATGGGCTGCAACGGTGAATTCGGTGACGCCACGATCGGGGTAATAAAGACCCCAGGCATCCACATCTTGCGTGCCTAAATTTCGAATCCGTTCTAAAGCTTCCACTACCTGTTCGGGCGTTGTCCCGCGGAGGTACGTGATTGGTAGAGAACGGATGGTCTCTTCCACCTCCGAGCCAGAGTCACCAAATAAAGCAGTAACCTTTTCTCGTTGTTTTTTTGCCCAACCTTCGTCACTCACCAACGTATCGCCACCGGTGAGATATTTCATGGCTCGCCGGTAAAACTGCGTCAATAATTCGATTTTCCAATCGTTGAGAACATCCGGGCCTACAGCCGCCATATCTGCAGCCGTTAACACATAAAGCATCCGTAAAACTTCGGGGGATCCAACTTCGACGACGAAACTCTGCATCACTGCCGGGTCATTGATGTCGTGCCAGAGCGCCGCGCGGGACATCAGCAGATGCTTATGAACTAGAAATTCCAACATCTCTTTCTGGTGCTGCGAAAGACCAAGATGAATCGCTGTATCGCATGCGATACGTTTACCCACATCGCTGTGATCTTCTACATAACCCTTCCCAAGGTCATGCACCAACAACGCAAGGTGTAGGATTTCTTTTTGTTCAATCTCAAGATAAACCTCTCCCAGGGGACCGGGTCGCTGGGTAAACTCAATCGCTCGCCGGACCGCCAAAAGACAATGCTCGTCGACCGTATATTTATGATATTCGTTGAACTGCAACATACCCCGCGCGCGCGCGAAGGCCGGAATGAATTTTTCTAGCACACCCATTTCGTGGAGTCGTGCCAGAATGCGGGGCAATTGAGGTGGTCTTGAGAGAAGTGATAGAAATCGGCCGATTGTCTCTTTTGAAACTTCATTGCATGAGCTGGCAGCTTTGCGGACCGCCTCCCATGTTTCGTGCGAAATCCGTTTATCATAAAGTGCAGAAAGTTCGGCAAGACGCAGAACCTCGCTCAAGTCTGAAGCGATTCTTTCCATCCCGCCTGATGTGGCTGAAATGCGATAGGGGCCGACGCGAAAATCTCCGGCCACGCGATGGCTGAATAATACAGAAAGCCAAGTTGCCAAATGGGATCGACGATCGGCATTTGCAAAAAAGCGTGTCGATATATAGCGGACTGCTACGGTATGCTGAAAATACTCCTGCATAAATTGTT
Source organism: Planctomycetota bacterium (assembly GCA_036153155.1). GTDB lineage: Bacteria > Planctomycetota > Planctomycetia > Pirellulales > UBA7805 > UBA7805. The sequence continues at coordinate 12,212 of JAYZMM010000009.1, read as the reverse complement.
CCACCGGGAGCATCCCTTCGGTGCCTTGGTAACCGAACACCTCCGCGAGTCGCATTTGCTCAGCACGATCTAATTGATCCTTGGCTTTTCCCGCATGGAAGTGAGTCTCGTTGCGCGTCCGCAACAAAAACTCTAGCGCATTACGCAGAACCGCCTGTTCATCTTTTTCGAGTACACCTTTTAGAGCTAAGCCATCCGGATCGCTTGTTCCATATAAGCAGAATCCAATCCACCGCAGCAGTTGGATATCGCGGAGGCCTCCTCGGGATCGTTTGATATTTGGCTCCAGCAAATACACTGTTTCCCCATATTGTCTTCGCTCTTCTCGACGAGCATCGTCGATTGCCGGCAATAGTTTTCTAGCGTGACGGTGCGCGATTTTTCGCAGTCTGCCCAAGAACCGATCCGTCAATTCCATATTGCCGGATACGTGACGTGATTCGACCAGCGACGTGAAAATGAGAGGGTCTTCGAGCGAAAGTGCTAACGCCTGACGTGTGGTACGTACACTATGCCCTACGATCAACCCAGTATCGCTCAAGTCGCGAAGCAGTCGCACAGCTAGGACCGCAACATGCTCTGTGATCGCCGTCCGATGCAAGATCATCAAATCGATATCGCTAAAAGGGGCAAGCTCCCGCCGACCATATCCCCCATGCGCCACCAACGCGACCTGATCTTCAAGGTCCCCGAACGTGTGCGGGTCAAGCTGAGCTAAGTCACTGACAGCTTCCGAAAACAGGACGCCGACAACGGTATCGGCAAGGTCAGTCAGCTTTGCGCACACTTGAATGCCGGGGGACCCTTGCGCGTGCCGTGTTTGCAGTTTCTGCTGGCCCTCCTGCAGGGACGTTTTAGCGGCTAACACGACAGGACTGAGCATTAATCCGTGAGACATGAAGCGACTAATTCCGTGTAAGCAAAAATAAAACGGGTCGCTCCAGCGCGCCGTCCGTGCGCAGCGAGAGCGCCCGCCTTGATTTTACCCGGGTGTAGAGAAAATTACCTAGAGGGCCTCTTCTCCGGTCTCACCGGTGCGGATACGAATGGTCTCCGCCAAATCAGTCACGAAAATCTTTCCATCACCGATCTGCCCCGTTTGAGCGGATCGCATAACGGTGTCAATCACATTTTTGAGGTTATCGTCGGAGACGACCACTTCAAGTTTAACCTTCGGCACGAAATCGACAGCGTATTCCGTACCTCGATACATCTCTGTATGGCCTTTCTGTCGGCCAAACCCCCGGACCTCCGTGATGGTCATTCCTGAGATGCCTTGTTCGGAGAGCGCATTTTTGACGTCCTCCAACTTGAAATGGCGAATCACTGCTTCAACTTTTTTCATCCGAAACTCCCTAAAAGCTCAGTCATTGGGAATAAGAGCCCCGCTAAACAAAGATATAGCCTTCCTCGCCGTGCTCATTCATATCGAGGCCACGCACTTCACCCTCCTGGGAGACCCGTAAGCCCATCACTGCATCCAAGATCTTAAGCAGAATGAAGGTGGCCACCGCACAATAAATGATGGTGATGCCAGCTGCCACAATCTGCCCCCAAAGCACATCGCCTCCCTCCAGTAGCCCTAATGGTTTACCGTCGGCAATATCCCAAGCCGCGCGTGTCGCAAAGACACCAGTAAGAATAGCGCCGAGTGTACCACCTACACCGTGGATACCGAATGCATCAAGCGAATCGTCATATTTAAAAGCGGCTTTAAATGCACCGCACGCAAAGTAGCAAACAACACCCGCTGCCGCACCCATGATCAAGGCGGGCATGAGGTTCACAAATCCAGCACCGGGAGTGATACAGACCAGTCCGGCAATCGCTCCGGAAGCAGTACCCAGCACACTCGGTTTTCCACGAGCGAGCCACTCCATTACCGCCCAGGCAATCGCGCCGGCGGCAGCAGCAAAGTGGGTTGTGGCAAATGCGCTACTCGTCAAATCATCCGACGCTAATTCGCTTCCCGCGTTAAAACCAAACCAACCAATCCAAAGCATGGCCGCACCCATCACGGTATACGTCAGGTTGTGAGGTCGCATGTCTTCATGGCCCCAACCGAGTCGCCGGCCGAGTACCAAGGCACAAACCAACGCCGATATGCCGGAGCTGATGTGAACAACCGTGCCACCGGCAAAGTCGAGAGCACCTCCGGCGATCGAATGTGCACCACCGTAGGCCAGAATGCCACCACCCCAAACCCAGTGCGCCAGTGGACAGTAGATCAGCGTGCCCCATAGAACCGTAAATACAACCATGGTGCTGAACTTCATCCGCTCGGCATACGCTCCGCAAATCAAAGCCGGAGTAATGATAAAGAACATTCCCTGGAAAAGCATAAACGTGATCGCGGGAATCGCGCCTGCCATTGGCGTATGCGGTCCTCCCGCCTCCTCATCCCAGACGCGGGAAACGCCACGCATGAACAAATGATCAAAATTTCCTACGTAAGGATTGAATTCCGGATTTGCAACTTCTTGACCGTCAACCTCTATCGTAGCTGAACCTCCAAACGCCAAGGTATATCCGTACAACGCCCACAGCACAGTCATTAGTCCCATTAAAAAGAAGCACTGCATCATCACACCAAGGACATTTTTTTTACGGACAAGTCCTCCATAAAAAAGAGCGAGCCCCGGAGCTGTCATGAATAGCACCAGAGCGCAGCACGTCAGCATCCATGCATTGTGGCCGGCGAGTGCGGCCGATTCAGCCGTCTCACTCACAGCCTCGAACTGTTTTTGCAATCCTGAGGCATCAAGACCTCTGCCCCCCTCCACTTGAGCCGTCGCCGAAGTCGACAGCATCATAAAAAGCGTACACGTGATTATGAAAAGAGATAATTTAGTGAACAATCTTCGTACCGCCATCATAGAGTGCTCCCTTGTAAGTTTGGTCGGAAAGAGAAATCTGCGGTCCGCCATCTGCGGATACCCCTCCGCTTTTTGCATGCGACTGCGGTATGCAGTCTCTACCTACCTCCTGTCGACGACTGGGGCCCGCCAAAACCCTGTCCGCCGCTTCCGCTTGCAGGGAGTCAACGACTCCCTAACCTGATAGTCTTCTCTTGCGACAAACTAACGCCGGGCGGCAAAATGGTAAAGGAGAGGCAACGGTTTTTTACGAAAAAACTGTTACTTTATTCACCGTGATTCCACGGCACATCATCCGAGCCCGCACAACGATTCGCTTCCCGCGCCATTACAAACAACAGGTCACCCAAGCGGTTGAAGTACACCAGAACTGCTTGGGGTACATTGGTTTGCTGCGCTTGGGCGAGCTCTACGATTCTTCGCTCCGCACGACGGCAGATGCAACGTGCCAGGTGCAAATTTGCGGCAGCCGGGACACCGCCTGGAAGAATGAATTGTTTTAATTCTGGTAACTGTTGTTCAAAGCGATCGATGGCACACTCAACGTGTTCGATCTGTGCAGCACCGGTCGGAGGAAGACCCTTCACCGAACCCTCTGGCGAGGCCAATTCGGCCCCGATTACAAACAGGTGTTGTTGAATCTCCTCCACTAACCCATCAATTTCCGAAGTCGGGTCGAGGGAACGGACAACACCGAGCACCGCATTGAGCTCATCGACAGTGCCATAAGCTTCAATTCGGAGATGGCTCTTGGACAAACGCTGTCCGCCAAATAAGGACGTTTCGCCGGTATCACCAGTCTTTGTATAAATCTTCACGTTACGCTTCTTGCGTTGAGTTGAACCGACCAATATCGAGAAGGAGCTGCAGGTTCTCCCGCCACTCGAGTCGCCCTATTGTATCGGGCAACCTATAATCGTTGTAGCTTGATCGAACCCCTTATTTTTGGAAATAAACCCGTTTCAGAGCCGTATCATGCATCTATCAATCCTAAACGTCTTAAATCGAATTCCCTTGCTAGGGCTTCTGCTGTGCATTTTCATTCCTCTCGATACAGCACCCCGAGCGTGGGCAAGCGATCGTGAAGCGACCTACTTAAGCAACGTCCGACAGGTTACCGATTCATTCGCTAAGGCTGGAGAGGGTTATTTTTCTCCTGATGGAAAACAGATTGTCTTCCAGGCGGTACCCTTGGAATATCCGTTTTATCAAATTTACAAACAACCGCTCGATGGCAAAGCAGAACTGATCAGCACCGGCCGTGGTCGCACAACTTGTTCGTACTTTCATCCCGATGGTGAAACTATTCTTTTTGCTTCCAGTCATCTGGATCCGAATATGGCAGCAACAGAGGCTGAAGAACGAGCAAAACAAGAGGCCGAACGCAAGAGCGGCAAGCGACGAAGGTATAGCTGGGCGTTCGATCCTTACATGGATATCTATTCGCGAAACAGTGAAGGCAAACTTACTCCGATCACGACAACGCATGGTTATGATGCGGAGTGTGCTTATTCGCCAGATGGGAAACAGATTGTCTTTTGTAGTGATCGAGACGGGGATGCGGACCTTTACATCATCAATTCAGATGGAACCGATCTACGACAGTTAACCAATGAACCAGGATATGACGGCGGCCCTTTTTTCTCCCCTGATGGCCGTTGGATCATTTATCGAACAGATCGCAAAAAGCCACACCACCTCCAAATTCACGCTATTCGGCATGACGGCAAACACGATACAGCACTCACGGACAATGTCGGTGTAAATTGGGCACCGTATTGGCATCCCACCGAACCCTATATCATCTGGTGCGGTGCCGATCACTCCGACCCGAAAGCTCGGCCGAACTACGACCTCTATCTGATGCCCTACAGAATCGAACAAGATGGAAATGGAGAAAAATTTATCGGTGGAAAAATAGAGCGCATCACCGATCACCCAAGCGCAGACGTCCTTCCTGTGTTTTCACCCGACGGTAAAAAACTGATGTGGACAAGCAAGCGCGGCGAAGGCAGGTCAAGTCAACTCTGGATTGGCGACTTTCAGCTTCCGGATCGTTAAAATCCGCCGATTGCATTTGATCGTGGAATCATCCATAAAGGTGTGTCCACTGCGGTAGCAAAGCATGCCAAGACAAATCGACCCGTTTGCACAGTTACGGATTTGGAAGTTTGGAGGGCTCACCCCCTACGAACTTGGAAGACGGACACTTCGAGAATTTCGCGAAAGGCAACTTTCCGCTCGGTGCGCTCAGTTTGCCTACTTCTCTATCCTGGCGATGATGCCACTCTTGATTGTGTTGGTATACGCAATCGGGCAGATGCCGATCCATGGTCTTTTAGGCAGCTTTCTGATGCTACTCGAAAAGACGCTTCCGTCGGAAGCGTACCAATTATTTCGCACTCAAATTCTGGCCATCCAGCAGCAAAGCTCCACAACCTATATCTCGGTGAGTTGCGTTATTTTTCTCTACGCCGGATCTCGCCTATTTGTCACGATGGGTGAGGGACTGAACGTCGCGTTCGGTCATGCTCCGCGAGCAAGACGGGTACGGACTTACGGGGTATCGCTGGTGCTGACCTTCAGCATTGCGCTTTTATTAATTGTCGCACTTATCATTCTCGTGATCGGTCCACAGGCGATTGAATGGGTCATTCATGGTGTGCACTTGCCACTTCCTGACACCTTCTTCTTAGCCCTGATGCGGTGGAGTGTTGTCATCGGATTCTTACTTATTTTTACATCGACCATCTATTACCTTGTGCCTGCGCATGGTCTGCCCTGGCATTGGTTCAGCCCGGGAACTGTATTTGCTGTTTTGGGTTGGATCGCCGCAAGTCAGGGGTTCCGTTTTTATGTGGGGAATTATGGCCGCTATAACCAAATATATGGCGCACTTGGAGGTGTGATCGCGATGTTGTTATGGCTCTATTTGACCGGTGCAATTTTGCTGATGGGCGCACAGATCAACGGCATTATCTACGAAGCGGTGCAAAAGTCTTCTGCCGAGTCATCCAACTGAAAAAATCTACGCTTCCACATCGCCATAGATCGGTACTCCGGCTTTATTAGCGCCGCGTGGCGAATGAGATTTCATTCAGTCAGACCTGTCCTGCTGCTAGCAATGGAGGCAATGCGATTGCCGCGTTATCTGATTTTCTTCAAAACAATGCGAGTCAACGCTAGCAGTATGCATACGAGGCATGCACCTTTTTTTCTCTTTCTTGCTGTCGGCAATCTCGCTATTATGCGACGCCCTTTTTGCTGATCAGGAATATATTTATGAGTGACTACCGGGTCGAACATGATTCGATGGGTGAGGTGCATGTGCCCGCCCAAGCCTACTACGGCGCACAGACACAACGCGCTGTGGAAAACTTCCCCATCTCCGGTTGGCGCTTACCACCTCAACTTGTTCATGGAATGGGCATGGTGAAATATGCCTGTGCAACGGCAAATCGCGATTTGGGCCTATTGAGCCGGCAAGCGCGATCACCCCTGAGTAAACAACAGGTTGAATCGTTACTGGAAGCCTGCCTCGAAGTAGCCTCAGGTAAGTGGGACACAGAATTTCCAGTCGATGTCTTCCAGACTGGTTCCGGCACCAGCAGCAATATGAACGCTAATGAAGTCATCAGCAATCGTGCCATCGAACTGACGGGCGGAGATCGGTTTGCAAGCGACAAGCCGATTCATCCGAATGATCACGTCAACATGGGGCAGAGCACCAACGACACATTCCCCACTGCAATCCATGTCGCCGTTGCCCTTGAAATCCACCAGGCTCTCCTTCCAGCGTTGGAGCGATTCCATTCGGCTTTGGCAGAGAAGGCGAAGGACTGGGATGAGATTGTGAAAATTGGGAGAACCCATCTAGCCGATGGCACGCCCATACGGCTGGGACAGGAAATCAGCGGGCTTGCACATCAACTCAAATTATCGATCGAACGAGCGAAGCGGGCAATCACGGCGGTTTGTGAACTTCCAGTTGGCGGGACTGCTGTCGGCACAGGCATCAACACCCACCCAGAATTTGGAAACCGTGTGTCCGCGGTCTTGGCCGAAAAGACTAATCTTCCATTTGTAGAGGCCGAAAATCACTTCGAAGCAAATGCTCAACGTGATGGATTAGTAGAATGCCATGGCCAACTCCGCGTCATTGCCACGACTATTTTCAACGTGACTAACAACATACGTTGGCTGGGATCGGGACCACGATGTGGTTTCAATGAACTCCGCCTGCCGAGTCGTCAACCGGGCAGTTCGATTATGCCGGGTAAAGTAAATCCGGTAATGTGTGAAAGCGCAATGCAGGTCGCAGCCCGCGTCATGGGGAATGATCAAACGGTCGCGATGAGCGGCGCCACCGGAGGCAATTTTCAATTAAATATCATGATGCCATTGATGGGCCAAACGACACTCGAAAGCATCACGCTCCTGGCAAGCGTCTCCAATGCATTTGTGGAATTCTGCGCCGCGGAAATGGAAGCCAATGTCGAAGCTTGCGAAGGATCTGTTGAAAAAAGCCTCTCGATGGTAACGAGCCTAAACCCCTATGTGGGTTATGAACGAGCAGCGGCTCTAGCTAAGGAGGCTTTTTCGAGCGGAAAAACAATCCGGGAACTATGTACGGAGCAGGAAGTACTGCCCGAAGCAGAACTCAAGCAAGCGCTTGATCCACTTCGTATGACAAGTCCACATGCGGAAGAGACATAAAATAAAACACAATTCGTAATTTCATTTTACTGATTTAGTTTCCTAAAACACACGATCTGTCGATTTGCATGAAGAAAATACTTTTTTACTTTCTGCTTGGATCCCTGGTAAATCTAGGATCGCACACGTCGGCATTTAGTGAGGCGCCTTCCCCTCGAGAGGTTGTGGATTCCCACAGCCCGAAGCAACTGATTGGGGTTGCATCAAAAATCGCGGCAACGGCAACGACGCTCCGCGATTACTCGGAAATGATCTATTATCTCGACAAAGCCCTCGCCTCAAGCGACATTGTCCCCGAGCACCGCGTTTATGCGCAAAAGCTGAAAGGTTGGTCACATAATCGACTGGGAGAGCACTTTGCATCCCAAGGCAAGGAAGCGGCCGCCCTCACACAATTTGAAACTGCTGTTGAATTGAATTTCAAACATTGGAAAGCACTGCACAATCGAGGTGTGAGCTACGCGATGAATAATCGGCTGGATGAGGCAGCGCAAGACTTTTCCGCGACGATTCGGCTCCATCCCGAATACGCAAACGCTTGGTTTAATCGAGCAGAAGTTTTCATGAAACAAGGCAAAATCGATCTTGCGATCGAAAATTATTCGCAGGCCATTTCGCTGGATGCCGAGGATGCCGGATTTTATGCGGGTCGAGGTAAAGCATATCGCTTACAGGGAAAATTTTCTCTTGCTGAGGCCGATCTTAACCGCGCAATCGACTTAGATGATCGGCTTACCAAGGCATATCTCCAGCGCGGTGAACTGCGTTTGGCACAAGGCGAATATGATAGTGCAGCCGCGGACTATCGGGCTGCCGTCCGCAATGACTCACGGTCCGCAGAGGCCTTTCGTTGTGTTGCGTGGATGATGGCGACCTGTGATGATGAGAGATTCCGTGATCCCAAGCGTTCCCTCCAATTCGCCAAAAAAGCCGTCGAGCTAAACGGTGGAGAAGATTTTCGATTGCTTGACACCATGGCTGCAGCACATGCAAATGCTGGGCAATTCAATTATGCGGTGACCGAACAGCAGCGGGCAATTGAAATGGCGACTGGGAAAGCAACTGGTCGAGAGTTGTATGATCTGAAACAGCGGTTACAGCAATACTCACAGCAAGCCCCCCATCGGACCGAAGTGATTGCTCGCCAAAGCGACAGGTCCGAACGCATTCAATAGTTAACGGTAACGATGAGCGATGCCTTTCTCTATCTCGGCGGCTTGGCACTGGCGGCCTATTTCTTCCGCCTTTGGCTTGAAGACTATCGCCACAACGCGCAACAGATCGATCGTGATCTGGCGGCAGGCAAGACTATCTCCGCTGAAAGTATCCAAACCGGCCTACCAGGTTCGACTCCTGCACATTGGCCTGTCATCACAATCGCGGTCGTCGGATCCTTAGGTATTCTTGGAATCGAAGTTGCGGGGGAATATCGACTTGACGTGGTGGAGGATCAGACGACTATGTCGGTTCTTCTAGGAATCTATACGCTTGCGGCGGCTTTTGTCGAAGAGCTTATTTTCCGTGGTTTTCTTTTTTTCGATCGCCATGGAAAGTGGCGCCTCTATGCCAGTGTCTTTGGAATTTCTGTCCTATTTGCTTTGATTCATCCCTACCTCTGGTCGTACAACGTCCCCGAAAATCAGCCTCCCTGGCTCTTCTGGAAATGGATTGGTCTTAATATTTACCGTGATGATGGAACGCTCAATATGCAACCCATTTTTTCAACATGCATCTTATTTATGAATTCGCTCTGGTTTTACTACGTACGACTATTTCGCCTGAATCGATTCCGCTCGCTCATTCCCTGCGTTGCGGCACACCTAGTGAGTAACCTTGGCGTCTTTGTGGTGAAGGCATTTCAAGGCAAAGTAGTCCTGCTGGATTAAGGCAGATTGCGACACGATGTGTGACCAGAAACAATCGGGTGAACAGCAACGCCTGGTGATAAAAACAGGAAAAGATCGAAAAAAATAAGGTATTTTCGGCCTTCCCACCGGCTGAAAGGACCAAGTCATTGGTGGGTAGAAAACCGTTTAATTTTGATGAATGGACCGATTCGGCCTAGCACCGAATGGCCCGAAATTTTAGCATATTAGATTCCATTCCTGCCACGCAGTTTGGGGTTCCCGCTGTCGCCTTCTGGTCGGCAGAGGAAGATGCCCGCCGGGCGTATCTGATTGTTCACTACTGATGCTGCTTATCCCTTAAATGGAGAGAGTAGGCAGTTGGTTGGGAATGAATCGGGAAACCAAGCTTGAGATAAAATCGTTTACACCTTTAGAGACATCACTAAAACCGCAGTACCTTACCATGGATGCTACAAAACTTCGCAACATCGGCATTTCCGCTCATATTGACTCCGGAAAAACCACCCTCAGTGAACGCATTCTATTTTACGCGGGTCGGATTCACCGCGTTCAAGAAGTTCGCGGAGAGGGTGACGGCGCAACAATGGATCATATGGAATTGGAGAAAGAGCGCGGAATCACGATTACCAGTGCGGCAACGCAAGTGGAATGGGAAAACCATCAAATCAATCTGATTGATACACCGGGACACGTCGACTTCACCGTGGAGGTTGAGCGAAGCCTTCGAGTTCTTGATGGGGCAGTCCTCGTGCTGTGCGCTGTGGGTGGTGTCCAATCGCAGTCGCTCACCGTGGATCGACAGATGAAAAGGTACCGTGTGCCGCGATTGGCATTCATTAATAAAATGGACCGAACCGGGTCGGATCCAAAACGGGTCGTTGAGCAGGTACGCGAAAAAATGCATTGCGATGCAGTGCTGATGCAACTTCCGATTGGTGCTGAAGAAGACTTCGAGGGCATTGTGGACCTGACCACAATGAAGGCTCTCTATTTTGATGGAAGCAATGGTGAAAAAATACGGTCCGATGAAATCCCACAGGACATGGTTGAAGAAGCACAATCCGCTCGCCAGGAAATGCTCGAAGCGATCTCTATGTACAGCGATGAACTCATGGAGTTGCTTCTGAGCGATGAGGAAATCCCTGAAGAACTCATTCATCAAGTCACCAAAAGTGCGGTACAAAATCTTGACTTTACGCCTGTTTATTTGGGAACCGCCTTCCGAAATAAAGGCGTGCAACCCTTGCTTGATGCGGTTGTGCGCTATTTGCCCGCCCCGATGGATCGTGAAAAAACAGCCATGGGTCACGAAAACCCAGAGGAAAAAGTTCCACTCACGGTGGATACAGAGGCTCCATTTGTCGGCATGGCGTTCAAGCTGGTAGATGATACCTATGGTCAACTTACTTTTATGCGGATTTATCAGGGAAAAATTGAAAAAGGACAGCTCTACTTCAATCAGCGCACCGGACGTAAACAGCGTTTCAGCCGCATTTTGCGCATGCACTCAGACAAACGCGAGGAAATCGATCAGGCAGATGCGGGCGATATTGTTGCAATCATGGGGATCGATGCAGCGAGTGGAGACACTTACGCCCAAGATGCCGGTTATTGCACTCTCGAGAGTATTTTTGTCCCGGAACCGGTGATCAAAATGGCGGTCGAACCCCTCTCGCGCGAAGCAGGAGATCGCCTCGGTAAAGCGCTGCAGCGATTCCGTAAGGAGGATCCCACTTTTCATGTCGCTACCGACGAGGAAACCGGGGAAACGGTAATCGCCGGAATGGGTGAGCTTCACCTTGAGATTTATATCGAACGGATGAAGCGGGAATATAATTGTGAGGTTTCCGTAGGTGCACCCAAGGTTAGTTATCGTGAGACCGCTACCCGGCGTGCCGATTTTGATTACAAGCACAAAAAACAAACTGGTGGTTCTGGTCAGTATGCACACATTAAGGGCTATTTAGAGCCACTCAGTGATGACGAGGAAGAGACCTACATATTCGAAGAGAAAGTTGTCGGTGGGCGGATCCCGAAAGAATACATCCCGGCGGTGGACAAAGGATTTCGCGCGGCGATGGTCAAAGGGCCTGTTGCAGAATATCCGGTGGTGAATGTGATGACGGTACTCGAAGACGGGTCATACCATGAGGTAGACAGTAGCGACATGGCCTTTCAAATATGCGGCCGCAATTGCTTCAAAGAAACATTTCTCAAGGCCAAGCCCGTGCTGCTCGAACCGGTGATGAAGCTGGAAGCAGAGGTACCTCCTGACTTTCAGGGCCCAGTGACTGGGGAATTGACCAGTCGTCGAGGTATTATCTCTTCCACTGATATGGCGGGCGATACGGCGGTGATCATTGCGGAAGTACCGCTGGCCGAAACTTTCGGTTATTCAACAGACCTGCGGAGCATGACGCAGGGACAGGGTACCTTCAGCATGGAATTTTCGCATTACCGGCAAGTGCCTTCAAATATCCAGGAGAAAATACTTGCCGACCGCAAAGCCGAAAAAGAGAAACAGATGGTCGGCTCGAAGTAGCAGAGCGGGTAAAGCGCAAAGACCTATGGCGCACTGTTCATTTGCGATTTGCGTCCCGAGAATTCCTAAGCAAAGAGTTCGGTGGCTACTCTTCCGGCTACATCTGTCAGGCGGAAATTTCGACCCTGATAGGGATAGGTCAACCTTTCGTGATCCAATCCCAAAAGATGCAGTAGCGTGGCGTGGAAATCATTCACATGCATTGGATTC
>JAYZMM010000008.1:0-10119 GCA_036153155.1 Planctomycetota bacterium | reverse complement strand
TTGATTTGCCGCGATTCACGTGCCCGACAACGACAAAGAGGGGAGGATTCATGGATCAACCCTCGGTGATGCAGAGCGAGGCAAAATCGTCAAGCTTAGATTGGGATCGCCAGAGCGGTTGAGAAAGGCCCGCCAGATTTTTTCCGCATTCGGCAAACCGCTCTCCTGGTGGCCCGAAATGTCATCACCGACGATGCGATGAGCAGGACACAATACCACCGCGATTTCCGTTGCGGAGGTTACCCGTTGGCGGAGCCGCTCAAGAAAATCAAGGTAATCTGCGTCGGGCGATTCCCAACTCTCAACAAGCACTACCACCCGCATGGCATTGGTTTGTCCGGTGGTATGTCCGGTTAGGCGGCCGAGGGCAATCTCATCCTGTTGTGGGTCTAACTCACCGACCCGCGCGCAAAACGCGATCTCCACGCCGAAATTATCGCGGAGTTGCTGGGCCACTTCTTTCGAATTGAGGTCGATTCCAGACCATTGAAATACGCCAACAGGTGGCGTATCGCTCCAATCGCAAGTCTGTACATCGCGCCCTGGCAAGGTATCGTGTGCTTTATTCGCCGGGTTGTCCGACTCGAACACGATCCGCGGCCGCCGCAACCGACTGAGCAGCGTGCGAAGGGCCAGGTTATGCTGCGGATCCGGGCGGGCGTGGCGATGCACCTGGAACAGACTCACCAAAAGCGTCCCAATGCGGGGCAGCAACCCATAAAAACATAGCGACGCGAGCAGAAACGGCCAGAGACTCGCCCACATCCGAACATCCTTGATTCGCTGCTCCGGATCGAGTGTGTGCCGCACGTTCTCTTTACTCGAGTCTTTCACGTAGCTCACCACCTCGAGCGTGGGTACGGCTTCGGGCCAAACCGCTGACCAAGGCCATGCGACGGTCTCCATGATTTTGTGCATCTGCTCACTCGTGAGCATCGTACTTCGCCACCCGAATGTAGGATCATTGCCGTAGGAGAGTGCCAAAAAGGCAAGCAACAAACCCAGGTTAAACGTCAATGCAAAAACCTGGGTCAGCAACATGCCGACCCAACGCGCGAGATTACCATAGAGGGAACCGGACCGCTGAAACTCGCCTGAGAACTCGTGCAGTTGATGACTTTTTAAGGGCGCACACCAGCGCAGTAATTGAAAAAAAAGGCGAGTGGGTACCAAGCCGATGAACCGAACACCGTGCTGTAGATATTGAACGCCCGGAAGATGGTGTGTCCAACGCGTCGGTAAGATCGCGAGCATCCAAAGGGCCAGCAGCAGGATTTGTGAACCGATCAAGATAGACCACAATGGAATCACGTTGGTGTGTTTCTCAAACGCGAGCGCTGAAGCCATTGCGGTCAAGCCGAGAAAAAAACCAGCGATTCCAAGTCCCAGGTAGGTAAAAAGTAGCAAACCAACGACCTGCTCGCCGATAGTTGGCTGGTGTTTTTTATCCGGCTCTGTCCCGTTTCGGTGTTTTACCCAGGCAGCGAGTGTATCCGCATCCGAGAGCCGCGATGCCCCGATTGCAGTACCGATGGCCGCGTCGCGGCGGGCAAGACGCTGAGCGTCGAAATCGCGATCGCGACGCATCAAGATTGCAAGATCAATCAATGCTGCCAGTCGCATCAGGCAAACCTGTTGTGGTATGGGTTTCCAAGGCGTTTAACGAGGCCATTGCTCATATCTGCCTCTAGCACCCGACTCGTCCACCTATCTTACCGGCCACCACCTATAGGGAGAAAAACCGGTTGGATGGTACCAGTTCGGTGCTGCGGGCGACTACTAGAAATTACCGCCTAGGGGGTTATAGTACCACAGTTTGAGGCTGTAGCTCAGTTGGTAGAGCAACGGACTTTTAATCCGTAGGTCCAGGGTTCGAATCCCTGCAGCCTCATTTCGCCGCCATTTTTGACGGTGTGTCAAAACGTGTGTCGCTTGGTGCCGCATTCTGCGTAGAAAAAAGGGAAACCCACGTGCGCGGGAATGCAACACGTGTTCTGCTGGATGTGCTTTAGGGTCCAGAGAAATCTGTGTTTGATTCCCCATCGCCACTGAAAATCACAATTTGTGACTCTCTTGAGTGTGCGTATCTTAGACTCGTCGCAATGGCAGAAAAGGATCTCGAGCGCCTGCGAGAAGCCCGCGAGACGCCTGTGAATCCTACGAATTTGGTTGGGGCTCGCTGACTAGGGACCCGCCGATGGGGATGTTTCTCCTGTCGCCGCAGAGTCCTCAAGCGTGAGCGGCGCACCACTTACGTGATCCTGCTTGACTTGATCGCCCTGCTCGCTCTGCTCATTTTGAGGAACCAACAGTTCCCAGGCAGAAACGCCCAGAGCTCGTGCGATATCATGGAGACGTTTTTCGGATCCTACCCAGCGTTCGCCGCGCTCGAGTTTGTACCAGGCGTCATCGGAAAAGCCCGATGCTTGCGCTGCCTTTTTTACTGAGATACCGGCACGAAGCCGCAACTGTCTCATATTTCTAGGTAATTCCATCGTTTTCATCTCCGAAAATCTTGCTCGTTTAATCCCGCAATGTGAAGGTCACTAACCCGCCTGATCCATTAACGTTTAAAGAACACGTTCAACAACTCAAAGGGTCGAATCCGCCAAATTCGGCCCCATGGAATACGTAAGGCGTTACCACCGTCCATCCTTTGTCCACTCTCCGCGATGACACGATCCTTCACCCATATGCGGAGCGACAATCGATTCGCCTCGCACCACTCAAGGAGGGCGAACACCACTTCGTTGAACACTCCGGCAGACCGACGAACCCCTTGCAGGTCCGACAAAGAGGCAAAGTAAACATCCAGGACGCTGCCAGAAGACCGGAGGGTCCCCTCGAAACTCCCCACGTTGAACGCAACGTTGGCATCTACCACGAGCCTCTTCATCCCGCCGGCCTCCTAGGATCCGTTTTGCGTGCGGATTTTCAAAAGGCCGTGTAATCGCCATCTGGCATGTTCCGCGTCGGGCCGCGTCGAACTGGGAATGTCTAAGTGAAAGTCAGAAAATTCGTAACTGATTTCTGCATCTCTCCCAGTCAACTTGTCGTAGAGCGCGGCCGCTAGGGATGGCCAATCTCGTGTATCTGCTTCTGACATATCGAACCTCCAACTCGCATCAAAATCACAATGTCCGGGCCACGTGAAACGACCAATTGACGCTCCACTCTTTGCTAAGTGGTAGGAACGTGTTGACAGACGACCAGTCAGCAAAGGCCGGAAAAAGGGAATTGAGGCCGACGTGGTTGGATTTGCCAGCCAAAACCGGGCATGCGTACCGCGTGAACGTTTTTTGAGCGAGCGTTTCCGTTTAAAAACGCAATTTTTTAAAATGCCGTCGAATCACACAAGTCTATATAAACAATGAACTTATATAAAATGCCTGACTGAGCCAGAAAAATTTAACGATAAATTTATTAATCCGAGTGAACGTTTTGAACGTTTTATGATATAACAGAGTGAACGTTTTGAACGTTTTACAAGATTTAGTGTTTGTGCGTTTCGTCATGGAGACCCAAGTTATGATCGCCGAAAACATCACATCAACGATTGGTGCGGTGCGAGAGTCGCAGTCGCCATCGGTCGTCGGACGCGTCAACAAAATTCTTACTCGCGAACTCTCGTTCGTTCCGAATCGCGGCTTTATTTCGGAACAGCAATATGATGCGGGACGAGGTTGTCAGCGAGTTGACCAAGTGGAAGACGGTGAAACCAGTCCGAAGGTCCAACTTCGACCGGGGCTACCACCGCATCTACTGCGACTCTGTGAGGCCAGCATCATGACTGCGGAGGAAGAGCAGGCGGCATTTCGCCGAATGAATTTCCTCAAGTACTATTACAATCATCATCGCATGTCGATGGACTCTGCGGAGACGAATGCAGATCATTTAGACATGATGGAGGATTTGCTCGTGCGGGCTGATCGGATTCGCAACGATATCGTCAGCTCCAGCATTCGCCTGGTAATTTCGATCGTCAAGAAATATTGCACTCCTCACTGCGTATTCGACGATTTACTGAGCGATGGAATCGTGTCACTGCTTCGTGCGGTCGACAAATTTGATTTTGACCGAGGATTTCGTTTCAGCACCTATGCTACGCAAATCATTCATCGGGATCTGTGGAGAGCAATCGCCCGAGATCAAAAATCACGTGCCCGCTTTAACACGGGCAATAAGCTATTCCTGGAAGGACAGACCGATGAAACCGACTCTCGTGTCGGAGAGCAGAATTCAGGGGGTGTACTGAGAGTCATTGACCAACTCCTGGATGGTCTCGACGAGCGCGAGCGGATGATCATCACCGGCCGGTTCGGGCTTGAGACGAGTGGCCGCAAAGAAACATTTGTGGCTCTCGGGAAAAAGCTCGGGATCTCCAAGGAGCGGGTAAGGCAACTCGCAGAAAGAGCAGTTGCAAAACTTCGCACAAGCGCCCAGGAATTAGGGATCGAAGAGGAACAGCTGATTGCGTAACAGCTGATTGATGGTGCGACATGGTGGGCTGGGCAATCCTGACAGCGAACATAGCTGCCACCCTATACATGACGGGGTTGATATGGTTTGTGCAAATTGTGCACTACCCACTCATGGCAACCGTACCACCCTCCTCGTTCCCGGCATACTCAGTTGCACATCAAAGCAGGACCACCTGGGTCGTCGGCCCGGCAATGCTGATCGAAGCGGTCACCAGCGTTCTGCTTATTCGATTGCATCCCCCCGGGGTTCAGCCAACCATTGCGGTCGCTGGATTCCTGCTCATCGTTTTCATTTTTTACCGAACTGGTCTAATTCAGGTGCCGCAACACCGCCGACTGGCTAGCGAATATGATCCAGACATTTGTCGCGCGTTAGTCACTAGTAATTGGTGGCGGACCATCGCCTGGACAATGCGGTCAGCTCTTGTCTTGTATCTGCTTGTGGCCTGTGCGACCTTTGGGGGTTAACCAAGTTATCCAGAGATCCGGTTGGCACGGGGGCAAAATTTTCTCCGAATACCGATACAACGCTGCAATGTAAAGACGCACAGATCAACATGAATGCAGAAAGACCCCAAATTTTATTAACTGGCGCAACCGGCTATGTCGGCGGGCGACTCCTTCAGCGACTTGCTGAACGAGGACTAAAAATACGCTGCATGGCTAGGCAACCGGATTTCCTTTCTCGGCCCAGGACCGCGGAAGTCGAGGTGGTAGCCGCCGACGCGACAGATCCTGCCTCTCTAGAAAAAGCCCTCACCGGGATCGACACGGCCTACTATCTCATTCACTCGATGGGTGCGTCGGGAGACTTTGAAGCACAGGACCGGATTGCCGCAGGCAACTTTGCCGCGGCTGCACGTCGGGCAAATCTGCGTCGGATTATTTATTTGGGCGGACTTGGGGAAGCGGGTCCCCGTTTATCTCCCCATCTGCGAAGTCGGCAAGAAGTCGGTGACATTCTTCGATCCTCAGGGTGCGAAGTGATTGAATTTCGGGCATCGATCGTGATTGGATCAGGAAGTCTTTCATTCGAACTTGTCCGATCGCTCGTGGAACGGCTACCTGTGATGATCTGCCCAAAGTGGGTCAGCACAGAGGCACAGCCGATTGCCATCGAGGATTTATTAAGCTATCTCGTCGATGCACTTGATCTTCCGGCGAGTCAAAGTCAGATCTTCGAAATCGGTGGACCGGATAAAGCGACGTATGGACAGATTATGAAGGAATATGCCAGACAACGCGGCCTTTATCGCCTCCTTATTTCCGTTCCGGTGCTTACACCCCGACTATCGAGTTTATGGCTGGGACTCGTCACACCCGTCTATGCACGGATCGGAAGAAAACTCATAGAGAGCATGAAAAACCCGACCATCGTCCGGGATCATCGCGCACGACAATTTTTTTCTATCCAGCCACGGTCACTAGCGGCAGCCATCTCCCGAGCCCTCAAGCACGAGGATCATCAGTTTGCCTCGACGCGATGGTCCGATGCCACGTCGGCAGGACTCGGCATCAAAACTTGGGGTGGCGTCCAGTTCGGTCCGCGTGTGATTGATTCTCGGCGAATCGAGCTAGCGATTTCTCCGGCTGATGCCTTCGGCCCCATTCGTCGAATCGGAGGCAAACGCGGTTGGTATTTTGCCACTTGGCTTTGGGTTTTGCGAGGCTGGATCGATTTACTCTGCGGTGGAATCGGTCATCGCCGCGGACGTCGCGACCCAGAACATCTGGCCGTGGGAGAGACGGTCGACTGGTGGCGGGTCGAGGAGTACGTTCCGGATCGGTTACTACGATTGGTCGCCGAAATGAAAGTCCCGGGAAGAGCTTGGCTACAGTTCGAGGTGACTCCGACCCCGAAAGGGGCTGAGATTCACCAACTCGCAATTTTCGATCCCGTCGGACTTTTTGGCAGGTTGTATTGGTATAGCCTTTATCCGCTTCACGCGATCATTTTTCACAACATGCTTGCCCGCATAGGACAAACGGCAATTGCCGACGCCTCGTCACAATCAGCGGTGCATCAACCGCAGGCCTGATGATATCCATAGATAAAGCATGTCCTCCGACCAACAGTTCGGTCATGCCAGCGTTTGATTGACCAATCTCCGCACATCTTGCTGTCAATGAAAGCGGTGAAAGGGTCTCACTCTCCGATAAAAAACCGGGGCCTTTAACCGCTTTCGTCCACTCGCAATAAGAAAAGCGGCACTCCTCCTAAATGCCCTTGACCAAAACTTTCCTGGCCGCTATTTACGGCCCCGATTCTTCATCCTTCCTCTTAAAAATATGAGCACGAGCAAGCAGAAACTTTTGGCGATATTGTTGCGACGCCCGAAGCAGGATCAATTGACGAGAGCAAATGTTTTTTGAGCATTTTAGGTGATAGTGAAAGCAAAGCCCTGACGGCGCGAACCAAAATTTGATGTAACCAAATGAAAATGCAGCACACCCAAAAAGGGCACCCTACGCACCCGCCGCTCCCTGTACATCGGGCGCCAAAACGGTCTCTTGTGTTCCGCACCCAATCTGGAGATCTCCGTTTGAAAACTCTGTTTCGCTCGGTCGCACTACTGCTTAGCGGCGGATTATTTATCTGCAGCACTGGAGCTTTTGCATCTCCCGTGCTTCAAACAGTACTCGTTGCCACAAGCCAAGGACAATTTTTTCAGAAACAACCGAAAGAAGATCCATTCAAACCGGCCGCCGACAGTATTGATCGGTTGATGCAAGAGAAAAAGCAACAAGCCCGCGAGCATCTCCGTCAGGCACGTTCTGGCTTGGCACAAGGGAACTCTCAGGTCGCAAAATTTCACTACAATCGCGTCGTCGCCCTCGAGGTGAAATTCGCCGTCGACGAGGATAGTCCTGAAAAGCTTTTAGCGGATATCAATCAATTCGAAAAACGGACTAACAATAACGCACTGCGACAAAGCAACAACGCGACCAGCGGAGTGGCCAGCGGGAAATCCGCCTCCTTGGCTGCCACGCCGAAAACGATCGACTCCGGTGTGAGGCGAGCGAACGCCACGCGTGATTCACAGTCAGCTCCAGCAGCTCCGGAAAAACAAGCAGTCTATAATCCCGCAAACGATCAAACTTCGAACGAACCGGCCACCGCCACTCAGCGTGAATCGCTTTTTGTTCCACCCACCGCGGGCCCTACATCAGCATTGCCCGATACCACTATTGCACCCAATCGTCCGAGCGGGCTGCGTTTGAAACCACAACAAGCTCTATCCCAAGGAACTCTGTCGGGATCCACCGCAAAAACACCTGCCGGGGGACGCGCACCTGCAGCGATTGTCCTGGAACCGGCATCGAAGAACACGAAGTCGTTCAGCGAGAGCAAACAGCAAGAGCAGAGCGAAGCATTTCTGGAAGAAACGGGGCTCGCGGAAGAACGACTTCGGCAGCGAGTCATGGCTGAAGTTGCAAGGCAGTCGCGTAAAGCACTTGACTTGCGTGATGAGGATCCGCTCGGTGCGATTGGCGAGATGGAAAAAACACGATCAATGATCGAGGAATCTTCCCTTGATGGGGAAGACAAGAAAGTGTTGCTCGGGCGGGTCGATCGCTTACTGGCGGAGATGGAGAAATATGTCGAGAAACATCGAGCAGAAATTGAGTTGAATGCGAGCAACCAGCAAGTACTCGATGAACTGGCCAGGAAACGTGAGTATCGCGTCGAGGTCGACCAGCGACTGGCAACCCTGGTGGACGAATACAATAAGTTACGGAACGAGCAGCGATTCTATGAAGCCGAGGTAAAAGCCAAGCAGGCCAGAACACTGGCCCCCGATGAACCGGTCGTTACCCAGATGTTCGAAGAAATCCGGTTCTATCGTCGCGTCATGAATAATCAGGATTTGCGAGAACAGAAGGATGATGCCGTGTGGGCAACACTCAACGCCGTTGAGTTTGCTGGTGTACCCTATGGTGATGATCGTGATCCCATCAAGTTCATCGATGAAGGCGACTGGAAGAAACTGTCCGAGCGACGCGCTCAATTTTCAGGCGATCAGGAGCGAGAACGTCATCCAGCGGAGTTGGAAATCGAGCGAAAACTCAACACCCCAGTTTCCCTTAAATTCAAGGACGCACCATTAAGTGAGGTTACTGAGCACCTCGGCAAGGTCGGAGGCGTCAATATTTATGTCGATCCCCAGGGCCTTGCCGAAGAGGGAGTGCATAGCTCCACTCCAGTAACGATTGACTTGAGTCAAGAAATTTCACTCAAAAGTGCGCTCAATTTGATCCTTAGTCCTCTCCACCTCGACTACGTGATTCAAAATGAAGTTTTGAAAATAACAAGCGAACAACTCCGCGACCGAAATGTCTATTCGAAGACCTATAACGTGGCCGACTTGGTCCTACCAATTCCGAATGCAACCGAGCACAGTCAACTCGGCTTGCCCGACTCGCTGGCACGCGGTTATGAGCAGACAAGCAAAAACCTTGCCGGAGCCAATGGAATGCGTTCATCGCAGCAAATGAGTGTTGCGACCAACCCGGGAGTTCCCGGACTGGCGAATGTGAGCGAGTTGCCAGGCACCGCGCTCGCACAGACCACCTCAGGCAATTATGCACGGGCTGGACAAGGTGGTGGTTCGGGCCAGGCGGACTTCGAATCCTTGATTACGCTCATTACGACCACCATTCAACCTGACACCTGGGATGAACTTGGTGGTGAAGGTCGCGTCGCCGAATTTGAAACGAACATGAGTCTGGTGGTCAGCCAAACCCAGGAAGTCCACGAGGAAATTGCCGATCTTTTGGAACAGTTGCGCCGACTGCAAGATCTTCAGGTGACGATCGAGGTTCGCTTCATCAACCTAAAAGATGATTTCTTTGAGCAAATTGGTGTCGATTTTGATTTGAATATCGATAGCAACGTGAGTAACAACGACTTGCCGAACAATGATAGTGGTCGCAGCACCACGATTGGCCTCGGTTTTGACCAGGGCGGGAACCCCACCAATCAAACGGCCGCACCCAGTAATCCGATCACGAATCTGATCAACGGGGCTAACGATATCCAAATTCGTCAGGGAAGCTTTGGGGCGGTCCAGCCCGGCTTCGGTGGCTACGCAGCCAGTGCGGCCACGACGATGGGTGTCGCGATCCTCAGCGACCTGGAAGCCTATTTCTTTGTGCGGGCAGTACAAGGAGACAAACGAACCAACATTCTTCAATCTCCCAAGGTCACCCTATTCAATGGCCAAGCGGCAAGCGTTTCGGATCAGATTCAACAGCCTTTTGTGACAAGCGTCACCCCTGTGGTGGGCGATTTCGCAGCCGCCCAAGCACCGGTCATCGTTGTGCTCGCCGAAGGTACAACGCTTTCGGTTCAAGCCGTTGTCTCACCCGATCGACGGTATGTCCGCCTGACCCTGGTTCCTTTCTTTAGTGAAATTCGGGGCGTCAACGAATTTACCTTTGAAGGAAGTAGCACCAGCACCGAGGATCGCACCGACTCGAACGAAGAGACGGCAGACGGTGGCACCGCGAGTTCTTCCACGAACAACGCGACTAACTTCACACAAGGTACAACCATCCAATTACCCACATTTGCCTTTACGACTGTAACCACCACGGTCAGTGTTCCAGATGGTGGAACAGTGCTGCTCGGTGGCGT
>JAYZMM010000007.1:0-20297 GCA_036153155.1 Planctomycetota bacterium | reverse complement strand
TCGATCGTGAAGTGGCAGCCGAACGTGATTTGATGGTGACCACCGTGGAAGCCTCGATCGATTGTCTTGAAGTGCTGGCTTCCGCGCGTTTTGAAACGGTCATTCAGCCGGTCTGCACTTGCTACGTGCCGGATGTGGAGGCAGTATATCGGGAGGTAGCGCGAGTGACTGCTCCTGGTGGTCTGTACGTCAGTCAGCATAAGCAACCGATCAGCTTGCAAACATCGGTCAAGCCGGGCAATCTGGGCTATTTCCTGGAGACCCCTTATTATCAGGACGGTCCACTGCCGAACGTCTCTGGTAGCCCGCATCGCGAGGAGGGGACGCTGGAGTTTCTGCATCGTTGGGAACCACTTCTTGGTGGGCTATGTCGCAGCGGATTCTATATCGAGGATTTAAATGAACCGATCCACGGGGATTCGGGTGCAGATGCGGGAAGTTTTGCACATCGCAGTTTCTTTGTTCCCCCTTATATTCGCATCAAGGCTCGTCGTCAGGATGTGATGGCTTAACCAATCGATCATCCTTGGTCTGTATGTGTCCCTATCGGTCCGTAGTTGCCCGTTTTCCAAGCCACGATATACTGAAATGGCCGTGACTTGGTCGGCCATCGTGACACCCTGAAACTTCTGCCGAATCGTTGTCCAGTCCGCTTCAAGAGATCATGTGCTGTCTGGGGCCTTCGCTGGCCGGTAACCCGACTCAGTACGTGATGGAGAAATGCTTCGATCAGGCTGGCTGGGACAGTCGTTTTCTCAGTCTCAAAGTAGCGGCAGAAGATTTGCCCAGTGCCATTGATGGGATGCGGGCGCTCAATTTCTGTGGAGCTGTGATTGCCGGCCCGTATCAAACCGAGGTGGTTCCCTATATCGAGGATATAAGTCCCGACGCCAATAAAATCGGTGCTGTAAATTGCCTGTACCGCACAACAGCGGGAGACTGGTCCGGTGCAAACACGGTGGGCAGTAGTTTTCTCAACGTTCTTAATACTGTTTTTGATCCGAGCGGCTGTAACGTCCTTTTAATGCACACCGGCTCCACGGCACGCGCGATCGCCCTGGCACTTGGACACGCTTCAGCCAATAAGATTACGATCGCTGGCCACGAACAGGAATCCGGAAGCAGATTAGTGGATTCTCTTCAGGAAGCTTGTGAATCGAGCATTGAGTTTGTGGAGTGGGACGGAGCATTGGCCGTAGAGCAGGACGTTCAGTTAGTAATACACGCAAGCGAACCGGGTGCGGTCGATCCGTCCGAAGAGGTCGCTTTAATGACCGAAACGTTGGGCCCCGATATGCTGCTGGCTGATACCTGCCTCGGGTCCCCTACCACGGCGTTCCTGCGTTCGGGGCTAACTCGCGGGTGTCGCGTGCTACAAGGTCAACAGTTACTCGTGTCTCAATGGGTTGAATGCGTCGATCTATGGAAAGGAAGCCAACCAGATGCTGAAGTGATGCGAGAGGCATTGGAAGAGTATCTGGGACTTTAACCGCGTGAGCAAGCGTGAGCAGAAACTTCAATGTGAAAGCTCTTCATAAATCTCCATAAAAAGGTTTTGCGGTGTCCAACGAACAATTGGAAACACGGCCTGCTGGTGGCCTCTTTGTCTGCGGCACTGGTACAGATGTTGGTAAAACCTATGTCAGCTGCGAGATTGTAAAAAAACTCGTCGAAGAGAATGTCGCGGTCGGGGTGTATAAGCCGGTTGCCAGTGGTGCCATGGTAGAAAACGGACAGCTTGTTTCGACC
This sequence comes from Planctomycetota bacterium, assembly GCA_036153155.1. Taxonomy (GTDB): domain Bacteria; phylum Planctomycetota; class Planctomycetia; order Pirellulales; family UBA7805; genus UBA7805. The sequence goes on along the minus strand of JAYZMM010000007.1, from coordinate 18,548 downwards.
GATGCTGTCGCACTGCAACGTTCCGTCGAATGCGACGATATGTCATTGATTTGCCCTCAGGTATTTGAGGCCCCGCTCGCTCCGTCGGTCGCCGCTGCGTTGGAATCGCGGGTGGTCGACCAGCAATTATTGCGATCTGGGCTGGCACGCTGGGCAACGCGATGTGATTTTGTCGTGGTTGAGGGGGTTGGTGGTTTACTGTCGCCCTTGAGCGATGATGCCACCACAATCACGCTAGCTCGAGAATTTGGTTACCCCATCGTTCTCGTTGCTGCTGATCGATTGGGTGTGATTAACGATGTACTCAGTGCGGTTTGTGTTTGCGCCGCCTATGCCCCTGAAATTCCCTTGGCCGGTATCGTGCTTAATCAAGTGAACCCGAAGCCGGACGCTAGTTGCGCATCGAACGCGGAACAAATTTCGCAGCGAACCCGAGTTCCTGTTTTGGCACAACTCGCATGGCAGTCTCCTGCTCCGCTGCAATCGATTGATTGGCAGGCGGTTGCCGCTCGCAGTTGATATAGTCTTCGGTGCGGAGAGAATTACCGTATCAGAAGTTACTGTATCGCCGCCGCTGTCGGCTTGGTTTGCTGTTCGACTTGCTCATTTGCGCTTTGGAGTGAAAGCCGCATGGTGACGCCCCATTTGCCTTGGGCGTCGGCCTCGATCAGCCAATGTGGCATCACCACGACCGATTGGTGAACGGCCTCGAATCCTCCCTCTGATTGACTTACAGTTGCAATCGGAAAGGCCCAGAAATTTGTGGGACGATTGCAAGAGAGTCCGACATCCAAGCCGAGCCAGCGATCCACCAACCCGACCCCAGTGGTCTCTCTTAAGTCGAGTTGACGTCCCAATTCACCGAGCGGTTGCTGAGAAACGTCATAAAAATATCGATCTTCTGCGCCGGCAGGCATCCCGGAAAAATTCCATTCCACCGCAAAATGAAACGCCCGACTGGGAGGCAGGTTTTCTAAGAGATATTCCACTAATAGTGCATTCTCTCCGGCGGCCAGCGTGATTTTCTTGGTGATGCTCAGCGGGACACCCTCGACTGATCCCTTCCGGGTAAGATTCAACTGAACTCGGCCAGATTCAGTCGCGTCGACTGCTGCCTGATATTCGCCGAGTAAGAAATCGCCGCATTCTTCCGCCGTGCCGGCCCTTACTTGTTCAACATTGGTCTCCACCGGATAAAAGTGGTCGATCAAGCTTTTACGAGCGTAGGCATCATACTGTAGCATTTGGTCCAAGCCCTCCTGCTTGAACACAACGCGGTCGTGGATACTGGCAACGTGGTCGTCGTCGCGGCTCGGGCCGGAAAGAACCTTTTGGTGATACGCCTCGGGCCGACGGGACAAGGTTGCCAAAAGATTGTGAGCAATGCTTCGCACGTCGAGTTCGTATAATCGTCCACCGGACGAAGGTTCGAGGAATAAACTTAACTGATCATTGCTCAATTGAATTTCATCTCGACCATCAAAATTAAAGTCACTTTGATTCGCATGACACCAAGGTCCACTGCCCTGCCCAAGTAATTCTTGGATTCGATTGTCAGCGCGAATTAGATGCTCGAATACGGCGTTGCGAAGATGCGGCAGATAAATTCCGCCAAACGCACCATGCCAATAGCTGCAATTGCATTGTGCTTGATAGAGTTCATCTCGTGCTTCTTCCAGCTTCTCCCCGGTATTTTCGTCCCGAGGTGATTTTTCAATCGCCGCACTTTGGTCGCTGATTTGCATCATGCGGGCATACATTTCATTGGATTCGGGATAGCGCGTCTTGAAATTCCGCCAGAAACCGCCGCGTACAAACGAGGCAACCCGCTGCCATTGAGAGGATTCCTCCAGCATATGCTGGACTTCATGGCTCTCAATTTGCCGATCGACAGGCATGGCCCATTCGGTCATTTCCCGGTAGCTGCCTTCCGGTAGATAGATCTTTCCAAGAGGGCTTACTTGCTCCATTGCAGCAGCGGGAGTTGTGGTAGAAATCCAGTCTTTGTTAGCACTCAATAGATCGAAGAAGTGCCGCAACCACCCATTTTGATAAACATGCTGCTTGGTGTCGGGCCAAGTGCCAAATTTTTCCCCATCATCTCCAAACGCGACGAAGGCGCCAGGATGCTTTTCGGAAATGCGTCCGAGATAAGCAATGGTCTCCTCGGGAGGTTGAAAGGGGATCATGTACCGCAGCGGGTCGCTGCCCGGAATAACATCCAGAGTGCGGCCATCATCTTCAGTCAGGTAATATCCAGCCAACTCATCTTCCGTGAGTCCGGCGTTCTTAAAGTGATAGTCGTCAAGTAACGTATACTGCACGCCCGCATCCACAAGGTCACGGGCCATGGATTGTTCCCAAACCCGTTCCGGAATCCACATTCCTCGGATATCGCCCCCCAACCTTCTCGCTAGCCAATCACGAAATCGCTTGATTTGCCCAATTCGATCCCGTGATGGAATCATGGCAAGAATCGGTTCGTAGAACGCTCCCCCAATGATTTCCAGGCGACCGTACTGCACCAGTTGCCGGAGGCGATCGAGATAATCAGGATGATGCTGATCGAGCCATTGGCAAAGAGGACCGCTGGTATGCAATGCGATCCGCAGGTGTTCATAGGGTTCGAAGACCTCCAGGAACGGAAGATAACTGTCTTGATACGCCTGTTCAAACACATGGTCAAAATTGCCAATCGGTTGATGATTGTGCAAGATCAGCGAGAAGTGAACGCGAGGTGCCATGGGTAAACTACTCTTTTTTCCTGGGTTTGTTGGTTTTGCTGGTAGGACGGGTTCGTTGTTTTTGTCGTTGGGTCAATGGATTAACTGGCGAGTAACGGTGTCTCACTGGACGGAATATGCTCCACAGGAACGCCGCGAAGCATCGACTGTGCGATTCTTTCCGGCGCAATCGGATTGATATAGCAACCCGATCCCCACTCAAATCCCGCTTGCGTGGTGACGCGAGGAAGAATCACCATTCGCCAATGATAATGATCGACGAAGTCGCCCTCCAAGGGGGCAGAATGAATCATCGAGTTATAGGCGGGCGCCTTGAGCGCCACGTCGAGGCGATGCAATACCTGATCCAGAATTTCTGCCAATAACCGACAATCATCGGGGACAATGTTGAAAAATTCGGCCTGGTGACTTTTAGGTATAATCCAGGTTTCTCCTGGTTGCCGTCCCGCATAGGCACAAAATGCAATGAATGCATCATTCTCTGCCACGAGCCGATGGCCGAGACGCTTTTCTGCTGACTGCATTTCACAAAGCAAGCATTGGTTTGCTTTTTCACGATAGCCGGACATTGCCTTTAATTCGTGGGACAGTGAGGGCGGGACCATCGGCAACGCGAGCAATTGACTGTGCGTATGCTCCATCGTCGCCCCAGCAGCAGGACCTACGTTTTTGAATACCTGAACCGAGCGGAACTCAGAAAGATTTCGAATTTGCGTCCAGCGGTTTGCGGTCGCCTGTAAGACGACGGTCAATTGCACAACGCCTAGTTCAGTTGTTCGCGTACAGTGTTTTGGGCTCTCGATAATTACCTCATGAAGTCCTTCGCCACGGATCGATGGAGTCGCACCTGGGAGAGGCAAGCTCAAACTCGATTCGTCGATTAAATCTGGATTTTGGCTTGTGACTGGTGCAAGTGCCGGAAACTTATTTCGGACAATCCGCACATCCCATTGATCAGGCTCTCCGGAAATACTCGCTCGAAAGACTTCTTCAGGGGTTTGGTTCTCGTTGCCTGCACAGAACGGACAGTCTTCTTTGGAGCCTACCGTATGGCTGATAGTGTAATCGCGCGGTCGATCTGCGCGTCCTTCTGCAATCAGAACGCGGTGTCCAGACAGCGGGTCGCGGCGGATCTCATTCATCATTGTTTCCGTGTTTTGTAGGACCGTTGTAAAAACTATCGCCACCGATACACTGAGTCAGTCAGTCGTCCATAAGCTTCGTAAGTTTTCTTGCAAGACCTTCAAGACCGTATTGTGTTGAACAAACAGTTCGATTTTTTGAGAGCCGCCTCGAAACTTGATTCCGAAAGGCGTTGTCGGGGAAACTTACTGGTCCACAATCGTTATCGTTCAACCTAACACTCCGACCATCGCGATACCATGCCGATTCATGAATACTGTTATCCAAACGGGCTTGTTTTGGTCGCCGAATCGATGCAATCGCTCGAATCGGTAGCTTTTACCTTTCTCCTTCCTGTCGGTGCCGCTTACGATCCGATCGGTCGTGCAGGTCTGACCAGCATGACCTGTGAAATGGCGTTGCGTGGTTGCGGCAACCTGGATAGCCGGCAGTATGTCGAGCGACTCGAATCCTTGGGAATCGAGACCGGCGAAGCGGTTAGCGTTTCCCACACGTGTTATCGTGCGGCGATGCTCGCGGATCACCTTGGGGAGGCAGTGCGGCTTTATGGCGATTTATTGCGAACGCCCCGCATGCCGGTCGATGAACTGGAGTCGAGTCGTCAAGTCGCGGTGCAGGAATATCGCGCGCTGGATGACGAATTGATTCAAAAAGTCATGGTCGCACTGCGTCGCGGACACAATCCCGAGCCTTGGGGTCAATCGCACCATGGAGATCTTGAGGGATTAAGTCAAATCACTCTAGAGGACGTGCGGGATCACTTTGCCTCCGGCTATCGACCGAACGGTACGATTCTTGGGGTGGCAGGGAAGTTTTGCTGGGAAGAACTTCAGGAAACAGTGGGAGAGGTATTTGGTGATTGGCAGCAAGGAGAGTGGTCAGAGCCGGAAGAGGGTGACTTAAAGGTTTATCGAGATCATTTGACGCATGATTCCAATCAGACACAGATTGCAATCGCTTACCCGAGTCTCCCCTACAGCCATGAAGACTACTTTCAGGCATGGGGCGCGGTGGGTGTCTTGAGCGAAGGTTCAAGTTCTCGTTTGTTTACGGAAGTTCGGGAAAAAAGGGGGCTTTGCTACTCGGTAGGTGCTTCCATGCGATCGCTTAAATCGCATGGAAGTGTATTTTGCTATGCCGGCACTTCAGCAGACCGCGCGCAAGAAACATTGGATGTGATCATTGCCGAGCTGTTGGAGCTTTCGAAGGGTATCGAATCCAAGGAACTTGATCGATTGAAAGCGAAGATGAAAAGTTCTTTGATTATGTCTCAGGAGTCGAGCATGGCGCGGGCCGGGGCTCTGGCGCGGGACTGGTATCATTTGAATCGCACACGTTCGCTTGATGAGATTGCAGCCGAAGTCGATCGCCTCTCTCCGACGTCCATTAACGACTATCTTCAGCAACATCCGCCTGGAGAGTTTACGGTGGTAACGCTTGGTCCCCAGTCCCTGGAGGTGCCTGATGCAGTTTTGTAAACACGAGTTGAATAACGGACTACAGATCCTTGCCGAATGCAACTCGGACGCACACAGTATTGCCGTTGCCTTTTGCGTGAATACCGGGTCGCGCGACGAGCAACTCGCTGTTTCCGGAGTAAGCCATTTCCTTGAGCACATGGTTTTTAAGGGTACAGATCGACTCTCGGTAGATGACGTAAATCAACAGTTTGATCAAATGGGCGCCGAGTACAACGCTTGGACGGGAAAGGAGCACACTTCGTATTATGCGGTGTCATTGCCCGAGTATCAGGATCAAGTCGTCAATTTATGGTGTGAATTAATGCGGCCCGCATTACGCGAGGATGATTTTCAAACTGAAAAACAGGTCATACTAGAAGAAATTCGGATGTATGATGATCAGCCACCTTTCGGCGCGGATGAGGCATGCGAAGAAGATTATTACGGTGAACATCCATTAGCCAATCGTGTGTTGGGAACGGAGCAGAGCGTCCAGGATATGCAAGTCGATGCGATGCGGGCATATTTTCAATCGAGATATAGCCCTCAGAACATGGTGCTCACGGCAGCCGGGAGGATTGATTTTGATGCGTTGGTGGCTTCGGTAGAGCGATCTTGTGGAATGTGGACTCGCGAGGCGGTCGAGCGAGAGACGAGGACGCGTCATGCGGGTTGTCATCAGCGCGTCATTCATAGATCAGCTTCTGCACAGCAATATGTGATTCAGCTTTCACCGGGACCTGCCGGGGACGACAATCGTCGTTATGCGGCGCATCTGTTGGTCAGTTTGCTCGGCGACAGCAGCGGCAGTCGCCTTTATTGGGAGCTAATGCACCCCGGTCACACTGAGCAGATCAGCACGCATTATTATGAATATGATGACACTGGTTTGATTATGACCTGGATGTGTTGTGACCCGGAATCGGCGGAAAAAAACATGCAGAAAATCCATTCTGTCTACGATGTTGCACAAAACAATGGATTTGACGAGGCGGAACTGCAACGGGCGAAAACCAAATTTAACTCCCGGCTTGTGCTCTCAGGTGAGCGACCGCAGAATCGGATGCTTAGTGTGGGGCTGGGTTGGATTCGAGACCGCCGTTATCGCTCGATTCGTGAAGAAATGGAAGCCTTCAATGCGGTTTCACTTGACGACATTCATAATGTGTTACAAGAATTTCCGCTTACAAGTTGCAGTTGCACAACCGTGGGGCCCCGTGAGGAAATCGCCTGGGAGAACGTCGTGCGATAATAACCGGCCGAATTCACGGGAAATCAAATGCTCCTGGGAACGAGGAAATGTGGCTTGTTGCTCGGCAAGGGCAAACGTAACATACAGTCCACGGGCAGCGCGATCAGTGAGTTTAAATCGCTTTACACCTCTGGCATTGATTGGAAATTAGTAGCGCTGGCAAGTCGTTCAGGATTCGCCGTAAATCGGGAAAGATCAGCATGACATTACTTTCTGGATTCGAGGAGTTTGTGCAGCAGGACGTCCCGCTTCGTGAACGTACGTGGTTTAAGCTTGGTGGATCGGCCGAGTATTTTGCTCGGCCGGAATCTACCGATATGTTGACCGCGTTAATTGCCCGCTGTCGAGAAGAGGAGTTACCGGTTCGCCTCATTGGGGGTGGTTCCAATATTCTTGTAGCAGATAACGGGGTGCCGGGGGTGGTGGTTTCGATGGAGAGCGAAGCCTTCTCGCAGATTGAAATTAAAGGAAATTCTATCCGCGCCGCCGGGGGTGCGTCTTTAGCGCATGTAATTTCTGCTGCGGTCGCGGCAGGCCTTTCAGGTCTCGAGTCGTTGGTCGGGATTCCGGGAACGGTTGGAGGTGCCTTGCACACCAATGCTGCTGGACATGCGGGCGACATCGGGCAATGGACATCAAGGGCAGTTGTCATGACCCGCAGTGGCGAAGTGATTGAGCATGAACGGGCTGCTTTGGACTTCAGTTACCGTGAAAGCAGTCTCGATGAACTCGTAATTTTAGAAGCCGATTTTCAGCTTGAAGAAACTGATTCGGAGACGCTAACCAAGAGAATGCAGCAGCAGTGGATTGTCAAGCAAGCCAGTCAGCCACCAGCTCATCAAGCGACCGGATGTGTATTTAAGAATATGAAAGGCACTAGCGCGTCGCGTTTGATTGAGCAGGCCGGGATGAAGAGTGCTTTGGTGGGCGGGGCGTCAACGAGCGAAAGAGACCCTAATTTTATTGTGGTCCGTGAGGACGGGACCTCGGAGGACGTTTTGCAGTTGATTGAAAAAATTCGCGATGGTGTGCGTGATCGGCTGGGGGTTGAATTAGAACTGCAGATCGAGGTCTGGTAGCTGGCGCTAACGAAACTGGGGTGTCATCGCGATCGCTTCTGTCACGCGGGTGAGGAAGTTTTGAATAGGGAAAACAACAGGAATCGTGCAGTTCGCCGTCGTCGAGGAGCGGCGCGGCAGGTGGTGTTGCTGCTCACTCTACCGATCTTGCTCACTTTGATTGCGGCATTGCTTTACTGGGGTTGGCAGGTTGTCTGGCAGATGGCTCCAGTAAGTCCGCAATTCAGCCTCCATCCGGCAAATATTGAAATCAAAACAGAAAGCCGGTGGGCGGATCGAGCGGCAATTTTACAGCAAGTGGTTCATGAGGCTAGTTTAGATGACCAGCTTTCTCTATTAGATCCTGGTCTGAACGAGCGACTCAGCTTGGCAATCGAGGACCATCCATGGGTCAAATCGGTGGAGCGTGTGGAGAAATTTCAGCCACCACGTGTTGAGGTGACACTTCGCTATCGCGAGCCCGTTGCGTTCATTGCAAGAGATTCTGCCGCAAAACAATCGCAAGGTGACGAAATCTGTATCGTAGACCGCGAGGGGATACACCTCCCACTAGATTTGACGCGGGCAGACGCACCACCAGTAAGCGTGCTTGCTGAAATTCGAGGAGTACCCTTTCAGCCACCTTCCCCTGGAGAAATATGGAATGACGTTCGTATTCGGGCGGCAGCCCGCGTTGCCGCATCATTGTCCGATGATTGGGAACTGTTGTCGCTGCAGGCCATCAAGCCAGCACCACAACCGGTGCTTGGATCAAACGAGACGTATGCTTTTATGTTGATTACACGGGGAGGCCAAGAGATTCCCTGGGGTCCTCAGTATCTCGGTGCTCCATCTGCCGATCGCACGGGTGAGCCTACCGCTGAAGAAAAAGCAGCACGACTGAAAGCTTACGTAGTTGAAAACGGTATCGACCTGGATGGCCGCCCGCGAGCTTTTTCCGGGCCGCCAAAAAAGTAAACCTTGGTTTCGCTTTTCAGCTTTTCACTTGGGGGCCCGCAACCGGGAGCCGCGTGATTTGCCCGCACCATCTTTCGCGTCGTCCGCCTTCAACTCTTCGCGGACCACCTCCATTTCCTCTGGGGCTTCAACGCCAATGCGGACTCCTCCTTGTCCGACGCGGACGACGGTGACCGAAATACGATCCCCGATCAGAATTTTTTGTCCTACTTTTCGTGACAGCACCAACATGCGCGGCCGACCTTCGCCTCAATGCGTCTCCCCCCCACAGGCAACACACTTGCAGGGTTCAACTCTTCCTTGACTTTAATTCCGCTCTGGGGCCCCAAAAAGCCACTCAGATACTCCGCACAATATAAGCCGACTCCCCTGCTCTGCAACCAATCAGAGGTGCATTGGGATAAAAAGAATCATAAAATCAGGAAAATAGGCATTTTAGGAAATGCAGTAAAGATGAATATGGCTCGGCTTCAAATTATGGGGCATCAATCTCGCTTGGAGGTGCCTCCAGGACCAGAGATTGGATGAGCTTGAATGCCGGTCCCTCCGCGATTCGACACCACTCAAACAGGATCGATTCGGTGGTGGTGATGACCCCTCCAGCAGCCGACACCCGATCCAGTGCGATACGATGATCGAGTTGTGAGCGGGAATGCATAGCATCGGCCGCTAAGAAGACGTCATAGCCTTGCGCAAGCATGTCGAGTGCGGTCTGCTGAACGCAAATATGGGTTTCCAGACCCGCAAGTAGCAGTTTTGTGAGCCCGTGGGTCTTGAGTTCCGCGACCAGCGGTTCCACCGCTGCGCAACTGAATGCCCGTTTTGGATACGGCTGTGAGATGTGCGTCTTGAGTGCATCGACCGTATTTCCGAGGGCCTCAGGATATTGTTCGGTCGCCGCGATGTGAACCCCTAAGCCGGCGGCCCCTTTGAGCAGACGGGCAATATTCCAACGCACAAAATCGCGTTCTTCGATTAGCGGAAGCAATTTTGTTTGGACATCGATAACCCAGAACGCCGTGTCGCCGGGCGACATCAAAAAGGGGCTTCGTGATTGATTCATGGCAGGTAGCATACCGTGTGCCTGCTATCGGGGCCACCGGGCGACTTTTGCCCCTGGCAACGCACCGGCGAATGGAGGAAAATGAAAACTAAGCCTTCACGCCCTGACAGCCCTTTTTCAGCCCCTCTGATGCAACTTCGTGCAACCACCATTTTGACGGTACGACACCAGGGTCGCGTTGCCCTTGGCGGCGATGGGCAGGTTTCGCTGGGCGATACCATTATGAAAGCCGATGCGATGAAAATCCGTCGACTCCTCGACGGCCAGGTGATTACGGGATTTGCTGGTGGCAGCGCGGACGCTTTTGCGCTTCTGGAACGATTGGAAAGTAAATTAAAGGATCACCCCGGCAATATTCCTCGCGCAGCGACAGAATTGGCCAAAGAGTGGCGGACCGACAGAGCTTTGCGTCGACTAGAGGCGATGGTGTTGATGGTGAGTTCCGAGCACACTTTACTGGTGACTGGTATTGGCGATGTGATCCAGCCCACCGATGGGGTTTTGGGGATTGGCTCTGGTGGGAATTATGCGGTTGCAGCGGCGCGGGCGCTGGTGGCCCATTCCGAGTTGACGGCAAGTGAGATTGTGCGGAGTTCACTTGAAATTGCCAGCCAGATTGATGTCTATACCAATGACTCTATTGTCATTGAGGAGTTGGAGGCAACCGCTTGAGCGATACATCGCAGTGTCAAACCCCGCGAGAGATCGTGGCAGAGCTCGATCGATTTATTGTGGGCCAAAGTGCCGCCAAGCGTGCGGTTGCGATTGCCGTAAGGAATCGCTGGCGTCGTCAGCAACTCGAGGAGGAGATGCGGCGAGAGGTGGCACCCAAAAATATTCTAATGATTGGCCCGACAGGCGTTGGCAAAACCGAAATCGCACGCCGCCTTGCGCGACTCACATCGGCCCCGTTTATTAAAGTCGAAGCAAGTAAATACACCGAGGTAGGCTATTATGGCCGCGATGTCGAGAGCATGATTCGTGAATTGGTTGAAAGTGCGATGCTGATCGTACGCGAGCAGGAACGCGCTGCTGTCGAGGAGCAAGCAAAGGAACGAGTGGAGTCACGGTTGCTCGAAATTCTTGCCCCTCATCCGATTGTAAGCGACACCAGCGAAGACACAGTCGAATTGAAAGAGCGGCATGCACGCACGCGTGAAAAAATTCGCGCCATGCTTCTGGCGGGTGAGATGGAGCAGCGAACCATTGAGATTTCCATTGAGCAAAAGTCGGCGCCGATGATGTTGACGAATATGGGCGGCGATCAAATGGATTTTGATCTGCAAGGTCTGTTTGAAAAAGTGATGCCCCGTAATACCTCGCAGCGTGAAATGACCGTGGCCGAGGCCCGGACCGTATTGTTCGAGGAGGCCTGTGAAGCCTTGATCAGTTCTGAGAAAGTAAGCGCTCGGGCGATTGAGTTGGCAGAGAATGTAGGCATCGTGTTTCTTGACGAAATTGATAAGGTAGTGGCAACCGAGGGTGGTCGCGGAGCAGATGTTTCAAGGCAGGGAGTTCAGCGTGACTTGTTGCCGATCGTCGAGGGAACCACGGTGCAGACAAAATATGGTTATGTGAAAACCGATCATATTCTTTTTGTTGCCGCAGGTGCCTTTCATAAAGTCAGCCCCAGTGACCTTATGCCGGAGTTGCAAGGACGTTTTCCGATCCGTGTTGAGCTGACCGACTTGACAAAGCAGGATTTTGTCAGAATTCTCACCGAACCGCGGGGGGCGCTTACCAAGCAATATGCCGCGTTGATGCAAGCCGAGGGTGTGAAAGTTGTCTTCACGCCAGAGGCGATCGATTCCCTTGCGGCATATGCATTTGAAGTGAATCAAAAGTCACAAAATATCGGCGCTCGCCGGTTGTATACGATCATGGAACGCTTACTCGAGGAACTCTCATTTGAAGCACCTGATATGAAGATGGGGGACGTCACGATCAACCCGGCATATGTTGAGGAGAGGCTTGATGCGTTGAGCCGCGATGAGGATTTAAGTCAATTTATTCTCTAGCTGACACCTGAATGGATGGGCGGCCTCTGGTTCTTTTTGTAAGGAGCTTGCACACGATGGAAAAGCAACCTGCAGCGATCGTTACAGGTTCGTCTCGGGGGATCGGCCGAGCAATTGCCACCAGGCTCGCACGTTGCGGTTATGGCGTAGTGGTCAACTTCGTTTCAAGTGTCGAAAAAGCGAATGCCGTGGTCGCAGAGATTGAAGCCTCGGGCGGGCAAGCCATTGCTGTACGCGGCGACGTAGGCTGCTCGGAAGATCGCGAACAGTTGTTGGCAGCGTGTCAGGAGCGGTTCGGTCGATTGGACTTACTGGTTAACAATGCCGGCATCGCGCCACCCGAGCGGATTGATCTGCTATCTGCCACCGAGGTGAGTTGGGAAAAGGTGTTTACAACTAATTTAAAGGGCCCTTTTTTTCTATCTCAACAGGCGGCGAATTGGATGATCCGTCAGATCAGCCAAGGTGTGATTCCAGCAGCAAAGATCATCAATATTTCATCCATTTCAGCGTATGCTGGTTCTCGCGATCGGGCCGACTATTGTATGGCGAAAGCGGGGCTTGCGATGATGACTCAATTGTTGGCCGCCCGTCTTGCAGAGGAGTCTGTCCAGGTCTTTGAGATTTGCCCTGGCATTATCCGTACCGACATGACGGAGATTGTTGCCGACAAGTATGATGCGCTGATTGAGGATGGCCTGATGCCCATCAGGCGTTGGGGAGAAGCGACTGACGTGGCCGAGGCTGTCAGAGCATTGGTTGAGAATCGATTTCCCTTTAGCACGGGTCAGCGATTTCATGTCGATGGTGGCTATCATCTCAGGCGACTTTGAACTGTGGGAGCTGCGGAAGCATGAATTTTGCACTGCTTGGGACCTCTCCGCTGATCGGCAATTTTGAGTCGCAACTTGCCGCTTCCAAAGTTCATCGGAGGGTGTATGCGTCGGATGATCTCCAAAAGGTCGACCTGGCAGAACTTGAGGAATCGAGAGCAGAGGTGGTCATTTTTGATGGACAGGCTGATGAGGCGGTGGTGCTCTCGGCATTGCAGACCCTTAAAGGGTTTCAAGGTACCGTGTTTATTTCACCGCTTTGTCCTCAGGCGGTTTTGACGGCTTACGAATTTGAAAGAATGGCCAGTGAGAGTATCGGTGCATTCATTCCGCTTCTGCCGATGTTGCAACATGCAGCACTTCAGCAATTGTTAGGGGCCCCTGCGGGTGACTCTGCCCCGAGCCTTGGGCTTGCCGTAGGCGAGATTGAGAGTGTGGATATGCAACGGGCATTGGCTCCAAAGGATAGCTCTGGGGTGCTTGATGCGTTGCACCAGGACATGCCAGTACTTATCAAATTCGCCGGATCGATCAAAGAGGTGGTGGCCATGCGTACCGGCAGTGAACCGATTCCGCTCAATGTGCAGTGCACGAGTGAAAGCGACCGCCTTGTACGGTGGTCCGCAGTGCGTCCCGGTGCGGAGCAAGCGTTGGCACAGATTCTTATCGAGGGGACTCAGGGCCGCATGCGGATTGAATTACAGGAAACAGGCGATTGGGACATCGAAACCAGTGGTCAGGCATTCTCTTTTCCACCGTCGAATTTACTGGATTTATGCGCTGCCGAGCCGAACGATCTGGATCACCTCTGGACCTTTTTTACGCATGGTCTCGAGGTTCGCGAAGCGGTCGCCAAAAGCTTGCAGCGAGGGCGGTTGGTCCGCATTAATCTGGATGGACGTGGCGAACGTACGGCCTTCATGGGCACGATGGCGTCTCTTGGGTGTGCATTGTTGCTTGTTAGTCTCGGCCTGCTTGTCTTTTCTGCGGCAATTCTTAGCCTCGTACCGGAAAACCGCTTCGGAGGGCTGTACGTATGGGTTGAAAAGGTGCCCTGGATCCTTGCCGCAATGATGATCCTGTTTTTGCTGATCCAGTTTTTTGCATTTGTAATTCCGAGGCGGGGCGGAGATTGAATGGAGGTTTCCCCCGCTTGCATTTGTGGATCTGTCACTCTAGGCTGACCGCAAACTGCAACGGAACAATTTAACGTCCAGATATTTGACCACCCGAATAAAAACTGCAATGGAGTAATCGACGATGGCCGACAAACCTGAAGCGGAATCCCAGTCCTCGGAGGCGGAAGAGACAGCAAGACGGACGATCCATGTGGATGTTAGCGAGGCCGTCACGAGCTATGCGAATTTTTGTCGTGTTACCGGAACGCCGGAAGAGTTGATTATTGATGTCGGTCTTAACTCTCAACCTGTGGGGCCCCAACCTGATTCGATTGCAATTCAGCAACGGTTGGTGATGAACTACTATACGGCAAAGCGACTCTTGGGCGCTTTGAACATGTCCATTCAGCGGCACGAGGTGGCGTTCGGAGTGCTGGAAACCGACGTGCAAAAAAGGGTGCAGCCCTCGGCGCGGCCCCCCGCAGATGCTTAGCGACTCCGGTTCGCGTTGGGTTTATTCTTATTTCACCCTGCGTCCATCCGCAAGGGCGCACAAGGTCGTCGTGCGTGCCGTCAACCAACTGGCGCGTGGGGCGCTTTGGTGGATTTTTCCAGGGGCAGACATCCAATACCGATAATCAACAGTTGGCTCAACACGAACCATGTGAGGTTGACCAGTACGCCCTCGGTAAATCCATAAGAGTGCAAGCCCACGCCGAGTTCATTCACTCCGAACCAGGACCAGGCGGTGACAATATTTCCGGCAACCGCCAGCACAGCGATGCCACGCGCGCGGATCAGTCCAGCCCAGCGGGCATGCAAAATCAAAGCATTCCAGAGCACGATCATCAGTGCGCCATTCTCTTTCGGATCCCAGCCCCAGAACCGTCCCCAAGAATCATCTGCCCATAGTCCGCCGAGTACCGTGCCCACGAAACTGAAGAAAATTGCAAAACAGAGAACCCCGTAAATCATCCGCGGCAATGCATCACGGGCGTTGTTCGGGAAGGTTGCGCCGAACCTAGAGCCAAGCAAGAAGAGAATGTAGAGAATTCCAAGCCCACCGGCTAAAAACGTGGTTGAATATCCGAGCGTGATCGCCACGACGTGCGTCGCCAGCCAAAATTGGGTGTCGAGCACCGCCTGCAGAACCACGAACGTATCTCCATCGGCCGCCAGTCCGAAGGCAACTCGCAACGTAAGGAAACCGACCACCGTGCCGAGGATCGTCCCGATGCCCATCCGATAAATCCACTCTAGAACAATGGCCAGCAGCACACAGCCCCAGCCGATGAATACGGCAGAAGAATAAAGATTCGTTACCGGCGGTCGCCCAGAAATATAGATGCGTGCAAGAATTGCAATGGTCTGCACCGCAAAAGCCAAAAGCATAAGCCATAATGCGGCCCGTTGCAGCGGTGCTCGCCAGATCAGCAATCCGAGTACGCCGAAGACAAACGCAACGAGATAAAACACGCTCGCTAGAGTAAAAGGATCAAATTGGTTAAAGCGGGACTCGAAACCGTAGAACGAACCGAAAAATCGCTCCACCCCCCGGTGGGTCCAGGAGGGCTTCTTCGTCAATGCTTCAGGCTTTTCTGCATCTATCGCCGTCTGATAGTTGAAAACCGCCTCGTTGAACGCGGTGGCGTCTCCGCTTTTGTATGCGGTCAGTACGACCGCCATTTGGTCGGCAAGTTCGTTGCGCGGTCGATTCAAGTCGGCCCCCCCGTTCACAGTCCGAAGACTGTTGGCGAGTTCCGTTTCGACACGCTTCCGACCTGACATAACCTCTTGCCGTGCAGTCGGCTCGAGCGACTTTCGCATCTCTTCAGGCAGGTTTGCTGCTGCCCGCTGGACATATTCCCTCATCTCGCTCGATGAAAGATTCGGATTTTGCGTCTGCACGATCTGCTCGATGAACCGCATGATCTGGCTTTGCACCAATTGCTCGATGTATTCTTCTGAAAAAACATCTTCTGCAATTTGTGCTGCAAGTTTATCTGTAGAATCAATGTCCCTCTGCTTCGCAATGTCCCTCACCCAGTTGGCCGTAAGCGTGGTCGAAAGTGGTTCCCACTGCCGCTGGGAGGACGGTGAAGGTATCGCTCGAGGTGCCTTCGAGTTTGCGAGTTCCGCCGCCACGCCAGCCATAGTGAGTGCCCGAAGTTCTGCATTAGGCCCCGTTCGATCGGGAAGTCGATGGGCTTCGCGGAGTGCCAAGAAAAGCTCAATTTTATCGTTGAGTTCCAAGACTTTCTTTTGATAGAGCGATGCGTTTTTACTGCCCGCCTTCCGGGCAAGCGCTACCTGCCTTTTGAAAGCATCAAGTTTCGGAGCAAGTTCGTTATAAGCGTAACGAAAACCTTTTCGTCGCGTTAATCCGAGCGTGTGAAGCAGATCAAAGTTTTCGATGCGGAAAATACGGAAGTCCATTGAATCCGGCGTGTGCGCGATCGTTTCAAGTAACCAACGTTGTGCAGGTTGCGATTTTCCTGCCAGATCCTTGAATGTCGCTTTTTCGGAAATGATACGCAAGCTGTTGATCGCTACCGTATCGAAGGGTTTAACGCGACCCTGGTAAATGAGCGGCAACGCCGCAAACGCTTCAACGTGTGGTTCATCTGACTTTTCTGACCGAGGCACCGCACGTGTCGCGATCCATCCGAGTCCAAAGAGAAGTACAATGGATGGAAAGACGACCATTGACCATTTGGAATGCATGCGATGCAATTCCAAGTCGCCGTTTGTCACGGTAGTTACAGATGCTTGCCGCTTTAGGAATCGGGTCAATGTGATCGAGAAATGGGCCAGCAAGCCGGTTGCGACGAGCATGCATCCCACATAAGGGATCATCCAGCCCATGTTGGTAACCACTGCAAGCGTGGTGTATTTCTTTCCACCCAGTTCGTTGTAACCACTTTGATAATAGGTCTCACCCGCGTAACGCAACGGATTGTTCATCCAGATTTTGACGCTCCGATCGACGTTTCTGACTGGATCCCTAAGCCGGATTTGGGACGAATAGTTTTGTGGGATGTTGGTTCCGAGATAATCATCTTTCCGTACCTCATCAAGCCGCAACGAGAACGGCTTATGGATTCGTTTGTAGCGCAGTGCGACATCGTATTTTTTCCCACCAATTTCGACAGCCTGATCTTTCAACAATGATGTGATGAGGTAAGTGCCTAGCGATTGGGGCGTATCTTTGTCTCGGAATTCAACGTAGGCTGCTGGGATATCCTCGGTTTGCTGTGCATCAGTGCCGCTGGTTTTTGCAGCTTCCAGAGCAGCATATACCTGCCCTGCCCCACGATCGGCGGGGTTTTTGAAATCTTTGCCGAGCTCCTTTACGGTGGGAAGCATCATGCCACGGCGACCCATGGAGTCCGGCTGTTGACTCATTTGCGTATTGGAGTAATAGCGCACCGGTACGATGTCGAAGGGTAAAAATGGATGTTGAATCTCTTGGCTTCCCCGAAGCATCGACTCGGGGACCACCACCTCTTCGTCTGTGTTTTCACCCGAGCGATCGACGATCGCCAGTTCCGATGTTCGGCTGTCTGAAGCAAACATTGCAGTCTCACCCTCAGCCAGTGTGACACGCGATTCAACGGCATAGAGGTCGACCATCAATTCGCCGAACATGATCAACGCCAGACCCGCATGCAATAAGACCACCCCGCCGCGCCGCTTAAAGACCAACAAGCATCCCGCCAGGCAGACCAGTGACGCACCCTCCGCGAGCATCAATTGCCAAAGGATCCGCATGCCGGCGTCGCCAAGGTAAGCTTCTTTACCAGAGACCAGAACCCAGAATACGACCGTTGCTGACAAAAGTACCGGAGTACTCAGAATCCAGAAAAGAGGCAACCTGTAGTGGCCCTGCTTGGCATAGTAGACGACCGCACCCAGGCCCGTCACTGCGAGTGCGAAGAGTATCCATTTGAAGAAAAGCCAGACTGACCCCCAGTCGGTTTGCTGCCCGCTTTTCGTCTGATTGTCCAATCCGCCACCTGATACGACCAGATAGACGAAGATTGTGCCTACAAGCAGCAGCAGGGTGCCAACGATCAGTGATCTGCCTTTCGCCTGAACTTTGAAGCGGAACAGATGGGCGGCTAATAGATTAACCGCCATGGCGACGCCAATTAATTTCCCACCGGGAAAGGGGAAACCACCGCGCACCTGCTGCCACTCAGGAAACCACGCCGCGGGGAAAAATACTCGCAGTTCAATCCAAGACCACCAGCAGTGAAAATAGTCAGCTCTGACATCCCACATGTTCTTTTGAGTTTGTGCCAGTGTTCCGACCAGAATGATAAAAATACTTAAAGCAAACAGCGTGACCGTCAACCGCAGGGAAGCCAGCGAAACGAAAATCCGGTAGAGGGAGCCGTCGGTTGCAGGTAGAAGCCAGGATTGATTTTTTGACGATTTCATTGTCAATATTTTTCGCTTGTGTATTTTGCGGGTAGCGAGCCTAATTTATTGGAACGCGGGACCAAAACGGAGTGAAGACACGAAGGATTTGAAAGCCTCCTGCTGCGAATCGGCAAGATTTGCGTCGCCCCGTAGTTTTACAAACCAACTACCGCCACCTGCTTCGGGAAAGATGGCAGCCAGGATGGTTTCACTCGCACCTGGAATCGCGATATATTTGCCGCTGAGCGTTCCGGCTTTCACATCGCGACTGCTGTCGGTCAGTTGCCGCTGATCGAGTGGGTCAAGTTTGAGTTGTCCTCGCCATCGATTTACATTTGCGAGTAAGTCACCACCAGCGGGAATCACCGTTACCTCTATGGCCTGTCCCTCGGACTGCATTCGGAAGCACCCTTTCCGCATTCCCGTTACCGGCCCCGGTTTCCAGTTTGGGGGTGG
>JAYZMM010000006.1:0-33673 GCA_036153155.1 Planctomycetota bacterium | reverse complement strand
CTCCAGGATGCCTGCCGGTTGGGGAGGATAGACGCTCGGCCCGCCGAATTTCGGAGAAAGCAGGCCACCGATTGCCAAGGCATTGTCGCGGATCTGTTCTGCGGGAAGTCGACCGCGTGGACCGCGGGCAAGCAGCCGATTGGCAGGATCACGCGCGTAAGCTGTTGCACCCACCGCCGCACTTTGACGATAGGTTGCGCTGTGCACAATCAGACGGTGCATGGCCTTCATGTCCCAACCGCTTTGTCGGAAGGCGATGGCCAGATAATCAAGCAATCCGGGATGCGAGGGCCAGGCTCCCTGCCGCCCGAAATCATCTGCTGTCTCGACCAGACCAGTGCCGAAGTAATGCTGCCATAGCCGATTCATCGCAACGCGTGCAGTCAGCGGATGCTCGGGGCGAAATAGCCAGCGGGCAAACTCGAGACGATCAAGGGGCGCATCCGATGGCGGCAGGCACGCGGGCACACCCGGCTCCACCTGCTCGCCCGGGTCCAGATAATTTCCGCGGACCAGGACATGGGTCGGTCGCGGCGTTTCCATTTCCTGCATCACCTGCGCTTGGTAAGTGCGATCGAGCGAGGCTCGCTCCTGTTCGAGTCGCGCTATCCGGTTCCGCAGAGCCTCTGGCAGATGATCCTGGTCGATGGTGGCGAAGAACTGCTGCAGACTCTGCTGCTGCTGTGGATCGCGCGCTTGCCGGGGCGTTTGCAGGATTGATTGAATCGGCGCGGGAATTTGACCGCTGCGTGCCGCCCAGGGCACCGCGGCCCGGTAGAGCCGCACATCGGTCAGGGTGCCCTCGAGCGAGAATTTATTTTCCTCCGGCTTAAGGCCATAGCCCTCACCGATCAAAAGATCACATTCACTCAGGGCGACCCGATTGGGTGCTGTGCCCGCACGACGAGCATCCATGTCGCGACGGCCGTCGACATACAAATTGACCCCTTTTCCTTTGCGGAAAACCAACGCCACCTCGTGCATTTGCCCATCATTAATCGGAATCGAACCGTAAATCTGAATGCCGTCAAATCGATCGCGCTGGCCGGAGATCCAACCATAGAGGTGCCCTTTAATTGCATTGGCCTCCCCTTCCCCACCAATGCCGAAGACATAACCCCGCTCGCCCCGTTCAGAGTCATACTTGCAGAGGATATCGGCCACCTCGCCGGTCGTTTGTATCTTTGCTGTGATGGTGAAGTCGCCTGACACACGAAGGGACGGCGCGTCGGGGATTCGCTGCTGATTTTTGCTAGCCATCGGCCATGCGGCTACCAAAGCGGAATGGCTGCCCGGTTCTTTCGCAAGCAGAGGCGCTATGTCGTCCTCCCAGGCCGCCTGCCGTTTCGCGCGAAGGCCAGGATCGCCTTTGGGCGCTTGCTGCCGAAGTTTCGTCAGCGTTTGATCGATTTGTGATCGTCTGGTAGCGGCTAGTGGAGAGGTCGCTTTGATCCGGGGACCGCGGACTTCAAAATTTTCGCCGTAGTGGGGCACGTTGTTGAAAATCGCAAACATGCCGTAATATTCTTTCTGTGTGATCGGATCAAATTTGTGATCGTGGCATTCGGCACAACCCATGGTGAGCCCCAAAAATACCCGTGCCGTGGTGTTCACTCGATCGATGATTCCTTTCACGCGGAACTCTTCCTTTCGGGGATTGTTACCCAGGGCCTGCATCGAACAACGATGAAATCCGGTGGCCACCAGATCATTCGATTTGCTCTCTGTCAGCATGTCGCCAGCCAACTGCCGCATCGCAAACTGATCAAACGGAAGGTTGTCATTAAAGGCCCGGATCACCCAATCACGATAGAGCCACATCGTCCGAGGCACATCCGAGGCATATCCGGTGGTGTCCGCATAGCGTGCCAGGTCGAGCCAGTTCTGGGCCATCCGCTCCCCGTAATGAGGCGACTCAAGCATGGTCTCCACCATGCTTGAGTATGCGTCGGGGTCAGGATCGTTTACGAACGCTTCCACCTCCTCGATCGATGGCGGCAGACCGCGTAGATCAAAACTGACTCGGCGGATTAATGTGCGACGGTCGGCCTCAGGTGCTGGGGCGAGCCCCTCTTTCTCCAGTCTGGCAAGTACGAATGCGTCAATGGCACCTTGCGGCCATGACCGATCCTCGACCTGCGGTGGGGTTTGCTGCTGCGGTGCGACAAACGCCCAGTGGGCATCGCGGGCAGCGCCCGAGTTGATCCACTGGGCAACCTGTTGCTGTTCCTTTTTCGTCAGCGGTGGTCCTTCGCTTGCAGGGGGCATCCGGAGCTCGGGATCGGTCTCGGTGATCCGCTGGTAGATGGGGCTTTGATCGGCATCACCCGGCACGATGCTCGTCGCCGAGACGGCATCAAGCTGATCGAGTCGCAACTCCGCTTGACGCTCCTCGGCATCCGGTCCGTGACACTTGTAACAACGATTGGCGAGGATCGGCTGAATGTCCCGACCGAAATGGATACTTTCCTCTGCCGGCGACGCACCCTTTGCCTGCCCCGATTCAACGAGGATGCACAGCAGCAACAGCAGATATCGGCATAGACGAGCCGTCAAGCAACCGCGCCCGACCCATCGCTGCGACAAGGTGCGAGGTGCACTGATAATCCTGCATAACTTGGAAAGAGCATACCCTGGCATAGTGCTCATTTTACTGCAATTCCGCTGATCCTGCACACCGCAGCAGATCGCAGCAGATCGCAACCTGGGCCGGCGGATGCGGTCCGGGTGTCCCGACCGGCGATCTGCCTGCTCTGTCTGCCCTATGTGCTTAGTGTGCTTAGTGCCCGGCGGATCGGAGCCGGACGGCCGGGATTGCACGGTCCTTCAGGGCGGCACGCGCTTTACGATGATGCCACCAGCCGATCCTGGTTTTCTCCAGCCGCATTTCGCGCAATTCGGGTAACCGATCAATCAACTCCAGGCACTTCTTGCTAACCGGTGTGCGGCTTAAATCCAACTGCTGCAGATTTTTGATTTTCGCCAGTTTTAGCACCGAAGCGTCGGAAACATTGCAACCGGGCAATTCAAGCCGTGTCATGCCTACCATGATCGCAGGATTTTTTACCAGGGCTTCAATAAGCGTGTCGCCTTCGTCCGAATCCTCCAGACGGACCGCAAGGATTGTTTCGGTGAGCTGGGCAAATTCCCCGAAGGACTGTTCAAGCCAATCGAGCGCGTTGGTCGTCACTTCGGCACCGAGTCGATGCAGCACATCGACCACATCCTGCATGACTACATAGCTGTCAACTTGCTCGGCAATCCACTCCCGCCGGTCGACACGGATCTCCAGATGCTTACTTGCCAGATCAAAGGCTTCCTGCAGTTTCGCAAAATCTTCCCGAGATCCGCCATGATCGGGATGAACCTGCATCACGCGATCCAGATACGCCTTTTTCACATCTTCCATCGCATAGGGTGGCGATAGTCCCAGCACTTCCATGTATTCGGGCCGATCTGATCCGCTGTCTTTGGCCATGTTTTTCGCTCGGGTTGGAGAGGAGAACGCAACGCTGAATTTTCCCGCCGGTATCCCGCCGGTGCAAGCCCCGTTACGGCACTGCTGTCGCACGCCTTCGTGCGGTTCCTGGCGATTGTTAGTTTTTATGCCAACAGTGGCCTGATAACTTCGCCGTGCACGTCGGTCAAACGGAAACGACGTCCTTGGAATTTGAAGGTCAGTCGCTCGTGATCGATACCGAGTAAGTGCAGTATGGTGGCTTGCAGGTCATGGACGCTCACCGGATTTTCGGCAATGTTGTGAGCAAAGTCGTCTGATGCCCCATAGCTCATCCCCGGTTGGATGCCCCCGCCCGCCATCCAGATCGTAAATGCATAGGGATGGTGGTCGCGGCCCCAACGTTTGGTGTCCGCAATTTTACCTTGCAGAAACGGTGTCCGTCCGAATTCACCGCCCCAGACGACGAGCGTGTCTTCCAGCAGGCCCCGTTGTTTCAGGTCCATGACCAGAGCCGCCGAGGGCGCGTCGGTATCGGCACACTGAATGGCCAGTTGCGAATTCAGATTCCGGTGCTGATCCCAACCAGCATGCATCAATTGCACGAACCGCACACCGCGTTCCGCCAAACGACGGGCCATCAGGCAGTTGTACGCAAAGGATCCTCGGCGGTGGACATCGGGACCGTAAAGATCGAGGATCGATTGCGGCTCATCGGAAAAGTCGGCCAATTCTGGAATCGACATCTGCATCCGGTACGCCATTTCATATTGCGCGATCCGTGTTGCGATCTCTTCATCGCCAAAGGCATCCAGTTTCAGCGAGTTCAGCGCATTGACTGTATCGAGCAAGCCGCGACGCATGGTGCGACTCATGCCCTGTGGATCGGACAAATAAAGAACCGGATCGCCGGAGGAGCGGAACTTCACTCCTTGAAATTTTGACGGAAGAAAACCGCTCCCCCAGTAATAGTCATAAAAAATCTGTCCACAAGAAGCCTCCTTATCGCGGGAGGTCATTACGACAAATCCGGGAATGTCCTCCGAGGCGCTCCCCAGCCCGTAGTTCAACCAGGCACCCATGCTTGGCCGACCGGGCATCTCGGCTCCGGTCATAAAGAAGGTGATTGCCGGAGCATGATTCACCTGATCGGTCTGCATCGATTTCACAAAGCAGAGTTCATCGGCAATGGCCGCCGTCTGGGGAAGCAGATCCGAGACCCAGGCGCCGCTTTCACCCCGCTGTGCGAATTTTGAAATCGGCGCAAGAACCGGTCGCTCTTTCTGGCCACCTGTCATCGTGCTCAGGCGTTTTCCGCCTTGTATCTCATCGGGAATCTGCTGGCCATGCGAAACCCGCAATTGGGGCTTATAATCAAACAGATCGACGTGCGAAGGGGCACCGTTCTGCAGCAAATAGATCACCCGCTTCGCCTTGGGAGCGAAATGTGGAAGGGCGGAATTAGACTGCTCCGCCCCCGCCTCGCGCCCAAGTAGCGATGCGAGGGCCGCCGATCCGACACCGAGGGCCGAGCGGCCGAAAAAGGCACGCCTTGTCTGTTGCTGATAACGGGTGATCAAGGGATGCACAGGTTCATTCCTTGGTAAGCGTTTCGTCAAGATTTAAAATCAACGAGCAAATTGCCGTACAAGACGCGTGTGCGATCGGGTCCAGGGCTTCGTTGCGAGGTGAGTCGCCAACCTCGAGCAATTGTAGCGCGTCCTCCGGTTGCTTGGCAAACATTTCGTATACGATGCGGTAACGCTCAATCAAAAGTTGCAGTTCCTGCGGCGTCGGCTTGCGTGCGGTGGCCCGCTCAAAGGCCCGCGCTAGTTGCGACTCCGGTTCGGCCGGTTCGGCCTGCATAACCCAGGTCGCCAGTCCCCTCGCTGCTTCCACGAACGTGACGTCGTTCAATGTGGTGAGTGCATGCAGCGGCGTATTGGTCACGCTGCCAGCAACGTGACACGTTTGTCTTCTCGAAGTATCAAAAAACATGGTCGGTCCGACAATTCTCCGCCAGAACGTGTAAAGACTCCGGCGATACAATTTTTCGCCGCTGTCAGGCACATATTTTTTCTTGCCGAACGTTGCCTCCCGCCAGATATTTTCTGGCTGATACGGTTTCACCGACGGACCACCCCGACGGGAAACCAACTGACCGCTCACTGCGAGCGCTTGATCGCGAAGCATCCATGAGGGAAGTCGATAGCGAGGCCCTCTGGCCAACCACCGATTATCGGGGTCAGCCTCCCGCTGCGATGGAGTCATTCGCGAACTTTGGCGGTAGGTCGCACTGGTGACGATCATCCGATGTAACCGTTTTACATCCCAGCCACTGCGGCGGAATTCGCTCGCGAGCCAATCGAGCAACGCCGGGTGTGTGGGACGTTGGCCTTGCGTGCCGAAATCTTCCGGGGTCGTCACCAGACCTTTGCCGAAGAAAAGTTGCCAGTCGCGGTTCACAATCACTCGGGCCGTGAGGGGATTCTCTTCCATCAGCAGCCATTCAGCCAGGCCCAGTCGATCGACCGGTGCATCCGCTGGCAGAGCCGGTAAGCTTTCGGGCACCCCGGGCGTGACGCTTTGTCCCGGTTTGTCGTAGATGCCACCGGTCAGCATGAAGGTCTCCCGCGTTTTTTCGCGTGTGTCCATCACCATCACCTTCGGCAGTTGATTGAGGAACTGCTGGCGAGCAGCCACCTGCTCGGCGAGAGACGTAAGGTCTGCCGCATACTCTTTGTCGCTGGCCTCAAAAAAGTTTGCAAGCTTCCGTAGCCCGCCACCGTCGCGTTCAGCGATCGGCTGCTTGAGAATGTTTGCAATCTCCTCGGGTCGGTCTTCCCCGTCGCTGTCATTTGCGACGTCGATTTCGCTTTCCCGGCGGGCAATGGGCGCGATGGCACGCTCGATCTCTGACTGCAACCGTATGCGTTGCTGCGAGTCTTGCGGCGTCTCAAAGGTGACGGTCGGACTCATCTGGCCACTGCGACCGGCACCGGTTTCGGATGTGTTATTAAAAAATGCATAGAAGCGATAATAATCCTCAGCAGAGAGCGGATCGTATTTGTGGTCGTGGCAGCGACAGCAGGTCATGGTCAGACCGAGCCAGACGGTCGCCACCGTTTCGGCGCGATCCATGACATTCTCTACCCGGCTCTCCTCAGAAATCCGTCCCCCTTCCCCGTTGTGCATGTTGTTTCGGTTGAATCCGGTGGCAATTTTTGTGGCAAGCGTGGCATCGGGCACGAGATCACCGGCAATTTGCTGACGCGTGAAGCGATCAAAGGGAAGATTTGCATTCAGGGCGTCCACCACCCAATCCCGCCAGGGCCACATGGTCCGTTCGGGGTCTCCCTGGTAACCGTTGCTGTCCGCGTAGCGAGCAGCATCCAGCCAATTCCATGCCATTCGCTCTCCATACTGGACCGATCCGAGCAACCGGTCGACTGCATGCTCATAGGCGGTCGGCGACGGATCGTTCAAAAAAGCCTGCACCTGTTCGGGCGTGGGTGGCAGGCCGGTTAGATCGAGCGAGACGCGTCGCAGCAATCGTTCGGGCGACGCCTCTGGGGATGGGGTAAGGCCGTTTTCCTCAAGGCGAGCAAAGACAAATCGGTCGATGGGATTTCGACTCTCGGCGTCATGCGACGATCGAGGAAGCGGTGGCCGGCTGATCGGTTCCAGGGACCAATGCTCGCTCCACGTGCCCCCCTCCTCCACCCACCTTCGAAGCAGGCGTTTCTCAGCTTCGGTCAGGCTGAGTTTTGACTCCGGTGGTGGCATCCGCTCCTCCGGATCTTCGGAGATAATCCGTTCGATCAGCAGGCTCTCCTCCGGGTGACCTGGCACCACCGCGCCTGATACCTCGACTGCTTCTTTTTGATCCAACCGCAGGTCCGCCTGACGCTCGGCCTGATCGGGCCCATGGCAGTGGTAGCAGTTTTCCGACAAGATCGGCCGGATATCCCGGTTGAAATCGATTGCCTCGGCGGCCGCTACGGTCGAGGGCAATAGGCCGAACGCGGCGACCATGATCAAGAATTCGCGGATCCGGTACATGCTCTTGGGACTCTCGACACGGGCACGGGCACACATCTCACTACATTATAACCCGGCAGATCGCGGACCCCACCCACCGATGATGTGGCTTCGCATCGGGTTTCGCTCCGCCACGGCGGTTATTGGTCCTGCGGCCGTCTGCCGAGGTGATATAAAAATTCGACCAGATCGCGGAGGTCAAATGCATCCAGATATTTATGCATATCTTCCGGCATTGCGCTTTTTCCGCTGTAGCGATCGTCGACCGCATCGACCGCGATATCGATCGATTGCCGTTCCGGCGTGAGCAATCGAATCCAATCTTCGTCCTCCGACTGCACGATGCCCGAAACCACGCGGCCCTCGTCGGTGGTGATGACCGTGGTCTCATACCCTTTGGCGATTTGCGCGCTTGGCAGCACAATCGACTCGAGCAGATACTCGCGGCTCTTTTCCACACCGATCCGGCTCAGGGGAGGACCAGCACTGCCCCCCACCGTTTTCACCTTATGGCAGCGAAGGCATTTGACTTCCATCCGTCCAATAAACAATTCGCGTCCACGCGCGTAATCGCCCCCGTGCAGCGAAGTGCGATAGGCGGCGAGCGGATCATCGGACGGAAGCGCATCGCGATAATTTTTCAGTTTTTCTTGAATCAACGGATTGTCGCGCTGCGAAGCGGCCTCGACCAGATCCAGTTGCAGTGTGCTGGGAAAGTTGCCTTCAATCAATCGCGAGAGCCACTCGCTAAACGCCACGTCGACCTCGACTGAAGGAACGCGGCTCAGCGCAGCTAGCGCTTTCTGTCTCTCACTTTGCGCATCGCCCGAGTCGACCACAGGGACCAGCAGTGCTGCAGCTCTCTCCGGGTGTCGCTCTGCCAGGATCGCCCCGGCCGCAATCCGCACCTCGGGGTCCGCATCCTTGAGGAGTGATTCCAGGAGCGCACTTGTCTCGGTCGCGTCTCCCGCCGCCAACAATCCGAGTGCTGCGATCCGAGTGGACGCGGTCTGGCTTCCATCCTCCACCCACCGCGTGAGTACGGCATGGCCGCTATCGATCTCGTAGCTCGCCAAAAGATCGATTACCGGCTCCCGAAGTTCAGCCGGTGCGCTCTCAAGCAGAGTAATCGATTGGGCATCGAGCATCGCGCGAACTGCCGCCGGATCGCGTTTTGGCAATGGGCGATAGAGGCCCACGACGCGGTCAAGCGGTGAGGGTTCTTGCCAGGCCGCCAGCATCCGGGCCGCCTCGCGGCGACTGGAGAGCGGGCTCGCTTCATCCTGTAAAAAGCGAAGGATTCGCAATGCATGCTCCTCGCTACCACCGCGATAGTTAGCCGCAAGCAGACGCCGCAACAAAGCATCACTGGCCGGCTGTGCGGAACGGTTCGCCCTGTCGCTCTGAAGGTAAGCATCGAGCGCATCGGCAAGTTGCACCTCAGCGCCCTGAATCGGCGTATCATAAATTGCCCGCGCCGCTTCGGTCACCAGCCGCGGATTGGAATCCTCGAGAAAGCGTGCAATGGCCGGGTCACCCATCCGCCGCAATGCGAGTAGGATGCCAAGTCGGGCGGCGGAGCTTGGATCCTCCGCGTGCTCAAGCAGCGCATCACGGTCGCCGATACCGGCCAGACCTGAGACGGCCGCGTAGCGAAGGTAAGGATCATGATCATTATTGTCGCGTAGCAATTGCAATAATGGTTCGATGGTTTCGGGGTCCTGTAGTTTGCCCAGTGCGATGGCGGCATACATCTGCACGCGCGGTTCTGGATCGCCCAACAGTGAAGCGATCGATCGGCTCGCCACCGCAAGCGGCGCATCACCGAGCACCAGGGCGCATTGCGATCGGATTTCGGCATCCGGATCCTGGAGCAATGGAAGGAGTCCTTCCAAACGTTTTGGTTCCTGGCGACCGAGGATCCCCAGGCCCCAGATTGCGTGGAGCCGTGCCATGCGGTCTGAGTTGCTGCGGGCCGTCTTCAGAAGCAGTTGCTCCGCATCATCCCCGCGTTCGGTCAGTTCCAGTTGGGCACCCAGGCGAACACGGCGGTCGGCATGGGCGAGCAATGCAATCAAGTCCGCGTTGTTGCGATCCTGCATGCCCGCGGCAAGCAGATTTTCTGTTTCTTCCATCGCCGCCCGGGCTACAGGCTGCGGATTGAAGACCCGATAGACCCTTCCCTTGCCGGCTGGATTCCAGGAGGCCGCCCAGTCGGCGACGTAGAGGCCATTGGGGCCGAATGCTACATCGCTGCAGGAGAGCCCCCAGAGGAAGCGGTGTAAATTGTCGATTTCGAACGAGGCGCCCGCGGGACGAAAGCCGAACGCGTACACCCCTGTGCGGGCGGCCGAGCCGTTGTAATCGCAGAGAAACATTTTCCCCCGGTATTCATCGCTGAGTCCGGTGCCCGGATAGAAAGCGACTCCCGACGGGCCGTTGCCGATGTGTGCGATCGCAGGCAAGATGTCGGCCGCCTGCCCCGCGAAGGGTAGATGCCAGAGCCCCTCCGCATTCCAGGGTCCCCGACGGTAGTCCGGCTCGCCCATATATTGCCAGCCCATGTGCCATCCACTGTTGCCACCCTCCAGCACGTGAACCAGTCTCGCTTTATCCCCACCGTCGGAATTGTTATCCCCGGTAAATAGATTTCCGAAATCGTCTGCGCACAGATCCTGCGGATTGCGCAGCCCGGAATGAAAAATTTCCAGCCCCGAACCATCCCGATTGCAGCGGAGCACGGCACCCTCATGCGGTAGCGAGACCACACCCTCCGGGGTTTCCACATGCAGGCCACGATCACCGATTGTGAAATAGATTCTTCCGTCGACATGCAGCAGCGGCCCATGCATATCGTGCCCTCGAAAACCCACGTGCACACCGTAGCCGTGACTGAGTGAATTCCGTTGTTCGGCTTTTCCATCCTGATCGGAATCTCGCAACCGCCATAGGTCTGGAATGCAGGTCAGCAGAACTTCGTCCCGCAAGGCGAGAACGCCTGCCGCCGGCCCGCTTTCCACGCGATTAAATTGATCCGCAAACACGGTGTCCCGATCAGCCCGTCCGTCGCCGTCGGTGTCCACCAGCAGGCGGACTCGATCGTGCCGGGTGGTGAAATTTTCAACACCCTCACCATGCTTGCGCCGATGCATCGCCAGACGATCCGCAACCGTCTGGCACGCGAGATCATCCTCTAGGTTTGTCGATTCCGGGTTGTTGCCATAGCGAAACGACTCGACCACATACACGCGGCCAACCGGATCGATGCTCAGGGCTACGGGATTTGCAAGCATGGGCTCTGCCGCGAACAGTTGGACTTGGAACGGTTCGGGCAGTGAAAAACCTGCCATCGCTTTCTCTCCCTGATCGGATGCCGCTTCGATGACCGGATCAAAGGAGGAACTGCTCTCACCGGCTTGTAATGGCTGGATAATCACCGCGAGCAACATCACGCTCGTGGCGACGAGTAGACCCACCCGTCCCTGCCACGCATTGCATCGACCGCTGGTGCAGTGGGTGCAGTGGGTGCAGTGTTCGGCTAAGAAGGTCAAGTGAATAGCGGAGGGACGCATAGGTAGGGGCCGGAGGTGGGATTTCAGCGCACATTTCAGTGCACATGGTCGCAGGCGACTGCCGCCCGCTTGGCGACTGCCGATTGCCATCGGGTTACGATGGGTCTACAAGCAACCGCCCCCTTATTTTAGACCGTGGTTTCCACCGTGTCCAAGACCAGACCGAACAGTCCCCTCCCCCTACCAGGGGCTACGTCCGCCATTGACGCACAGCGTCTGTCCGGTGACAAACGCCGCTTCCTCGCTCGCATAATAAAGGACCGCGTCGGCCACATCCTTCGGGACCCCCCAGCGATTCATCGGAATGGTTGCCAGATATGCGTCTTTGTCTTCCTGGGCATCTTTTTCGTGCCGCTCCACCGGGATCCACCCGGGGGAAACCATGTTGACCGTGATACCGAAGGGCGCCAGTTCTGTGGCCATACTTCGCGACCAACCGATCTGTCCCCCTTTTGCGGCAACATAGGCACTGAATGGAGCCACACTGGTATGATAGACCTCGCTGGTGATGTTAATAATCCGTCCCCACTTTTTGGCCTTCATCTGGGGCAGTGCCCGCCGCGCCAGAAGGTACGGGCTTTTGATGAAAAAGTTAAGCATCGATTGGTAAAATTCCCAATCATATTCCTCAATCGGCAGCAGCGGTTGATCCGGGGTGGCATTGGGAACGATGATATCGACCGGACCGAGATTGGCTTCAATTTCGTTGAACATCCGGTCGACTTCCGCCTCGCACGTGGCATCTGCCTGAACCAGCATCCCTACGCCTCCACTGGCCTCGAATTCAGCGAAACTTGCTTCGGCACGCTCCTGATTGTTGGCAAAATTGACGGCGACTTTCGCGCCAGCGGCTGCCAGATTGCGGGCTGTGATTTTGCCTAGTCCGGTGCTGCTCCCGGTAACCAGCGCCACGTGTCCATCGAGCGAAAATGCCATGCGATCCAACCTCCGCGATGCTAATGAGGATTTTGTGAACGCGCAAAATGTAACAGGGCAAACACCAGAATGTCAGGGGTGGATCGCCTTGTCGGAAATATCTTTGCGGCACCAGGCACCCTTCCAGCGGATGCACTTCACCGCGCGGTATGCCTGCAACTTTGCACCCGCAACGGTGTCGGCGACAGCGGTAACGCCGAGTACGCGGCCGCCGCTGGTGACAATCTCGCCATCTAGTTCACGCGTGCCGGCATGAAAGACTTTGACATCCGGTAACTGGGCTGCCTCGTCCAGGCCACGGATCGGATGCCCTTTTACGTAGTCGCCCGGATAACCTTCGCTCGCCATAACGACGCAAACGCTCGGGCGGGGATCCCAGGTGGGGGCATCGATCGAGGCAAGATCGCCTTTGACAGTGGCTTCGAAAAGATCCACAAGGTCACTGTTGAGCCGCATCATCAGTGGTTGGCATTCCGGATCGCCGAACCGCACGTTGTATTCAAGAACTTTAATGCCTTGATTGGTCACAATGAGCCCCGCATACAGGACCCCCTGAAATGGTTGACGCGATCGCTTCAGCGCGTGGACAGTCGGGACTAATATTTCTTCCTCCACCTTCGCTTGTGCGGCTGGATCGATCAGAGGCGTTGGGCTGTAAGCGCCCATGCCCCCGGTGTTAGGCCCGGTGTCACCGTCGAGGGCCGGTTTATGGTCTTGCGCCGCCGGGAGAGTCACGAGCGTCCGTCCGTCGGTGATGGCTAAAATACTTGCTTCTTGTCCGTAAAGCCGCTCCTCAATGACGAGTGAATCGCCCGCCTCTCCAAATGCTTTATCCCGTGCGATCCGCTGCACCGCCTCGATCGCTTCTTCTCGATTTTCGCAAACGATGACCCCTTTGCCGGCTGCCAATCCATCGGCTTTCACCACCCAGGGGCGATCTTCCTGCTGTTGGAGGTAAAACACTGCGCTGTCAGCATCCTGGAACGCGCGATGCTCAGCAGTCGGGACATCTGCTCGGCGAAGGATTTGTTTGCAAAAAACTTTGCTGGCTTCCAGTTGTGCCGCATCTTTTGAGGGGCCGAATGCTGGGATTCCGGCTTCATCCAGCGCGTTGATAAGGCCGCCCGCGAGTGGGGCTTCAGGACCGACCACCGTCAATCCAACCGCGTTCTGCTTCGCAAATTGGACGATTTGCTCGAAGTCATCGATAGCGATATCGACATTTTCCGCGTCAAGTTGCGTTCCAGCGTTTCCCGGAGCAACCCAGACCCTGTCAGCACGGGGGCTTTGAGCCAATTTCCAAGCCAACGCATGTTCGCGGCCACCGCTTCCCACGACAAGTATATTCATGCCATCCTTCTGCATTCGGCGCTCGACGATTTTGCCCCCCCTCAGCGTCTACAGCCGCTACTTTTGCGGGAGCCCAGCGGGAGAATGTAGCATATTACGACCACATCGTCATGGATCGAGATTGCGCAATGGCTTCGGGCAACAGTTTCCCCGCTTGATCGATCAGCCTTGCTTGTCGCTCTAGGGTCGGCACGCAGGGTCATGGTTCGCGTCGCATCAGTCGCATCAAGAGTCAGCTAGTTGACCGGCGGTCTGATCAAATGCGGGTAAAATTTTTTATTTCGGTGTCGCAATCGCTGGAAGAGGGATTCTTGTTTTTTCCCTACGATGTTACAATCCGAGTAGCTCGGTTTGGTGGCGAATTTGGTGGCCTATGGATTTGCCATCGGGCCCGTTTGGCGAATGGGGGCAGTTGACAAATGACGACGTCAGGAGATAATTTTTTCGAGTTTGTGAAAAATCTCACAAACTCGGCAGCCGTGCTTGCGGGGATTTGCAACATGTTGCCACCCTGCAGGTTGTGCAATCGCAGGTAACTCATAGATGGCTGAAGAAAAGAAGTTGTCCGTAGCCGAGATTTTGGCTGCGGCCCGAAAGATGGACGGTGGCGGTGGTGGCGGTTCGGATGACGCCGACGCAGGGCCTGCTGCTGAGTCTGAACCCGTTGTCGACGCGCCGGCCGAAGCGACATCGGAACCGACCCCAGCAGCTCCCTCCGAGAAGGTCAGCACCGGCAAGCCTGGGTCCGTTGCCGAAATGATTGCGATGGCGCGGGCCGAGACTCAAGGCGGTTCCAAGCCGAAAGAGGCGCCTGCGAAAGCCACGTCGTCGGCAGCGAAGTCCAAGGCACCGGCGGCAAAGAAAACCGCTGCCAAGAGCAAGGCAGCTGAGAAGAGCGGGCCTGTCGAGCGGATGGACACGGCAAGCGTGCTTGCCGCAGCCCGCGGTGATACGAAACGGGGGCCGGTCAGTAAGGCTGAGGCACCGGAGCTCACGCAGAGAAAACGCCCTGCCCCGGCAGCTTCTCCAAAGCCGGCTTTGCCGGAGATGCCGCAGCGTCCCGCTTCGGTCAGTAAAGCCGCCAAAGCCGCCAAGGCCGGTCAAAAAGAAAAAGTGGAGGAGCGTCGACAGTTCGTTTTTCTCTCGGCATTATTCGGCTCATCTTTTGCGACAGGCATGACGCTGCTTTCAACGACCGCGGTCGTCTGGACCTTGGCGCTTGCACGGTTCTTGTTTCCGAACGTGCTGACTGAGCCGCCCAGTCAATTTAAGGTGGGTTTCCCGGAAGATTTTGCACCTGGCCAAGTAGAGACGAAGTTTAAGGCGCAATTTGGTATCTGGCTGGTCAGTGCGGACTACCAGGGCGAGCCATGCATCTTCGCGCTGTCCACCGTGTGTACGCATCTTGGGTGCACTCCGAACTGGTTGGACTCGGAGCAGAAGTTTAAATGTCCCTGTCACGGGAGCGGCTTTTATAAGGACGGGATTAATTTTGAGGGTCCGGCGCCTCGTCCGCTTGAGCGTTATGCGATTCGTGTCGCCAGTGACGGGCAGTTGGAAGTTGACAAAAGCCGGAAGTTTCAGGAAGAGATGGGGCAGTGGCAGGATCCTGCTTCGTTTGTGCCTGTTTAAGGAAAGGGTGATCACGCGACCATGGCAAGTGGTGAAAAGCAATCTCTTGGCGATGTGATTCGAGAGTCGCAGATCTGGAAAAGTGTCTTCCGGCATCCGGCGCCGGTCGATCGGCGAAACCGGATCGTGGTGATGCTGACGAACTTCTTTTTGCATCTTCATCCGGTGTCGATCAAAAAGCAGGGTATTGCTTTGAGCTATACCTGGTGTATGGGTGGGGTCACCTTCTTTCTGTTTCTCGTCGAGACGGTGACCGGCGTGTTGTTGATGTTTTATTATCGGCCGACGCTCGAGTGGGCTTATAACGATATTCTCTCGCTGCGCGACGTGACCAGTTTGGGGATCCTTCGCGAATTGCATCGTTGGGGAGCGCACGCGATGGTCATTACTGTTTGGCTGCACATGTATCGTGTGTTTCTTACGGGAAGCTACAAGCCGCCGCGTGAATTCAATTGGGTGATCGGTGTAATCCTGCTTTTGTTGACGTTGCTGCTCTCTTTCACTGGATATCTTCTTCCATGGGATCAGCTGGCAATCTGGGCGATCACCGTTGGTTCGAATATGGCGAGGGCGACGCCAATCCTCGGCTATGAAGGCCCAGGTCAGCAGCTGTTGACGCTCGGTGGTATCGACATGATTACCAGTGGGAGCGATGCGCGGTTCGGGCTGCTCGGGGCGCGGTTTGTGGGAGAGGAAACTCTCAATCGATTTTATGTCCTGCACTGCATTGCGATCCCGCTCGCAGCGGCCTTCTTGATGGCAATTCACTTTTGGCGGGTTCGGAAAGACGGGGGTATCAGCGGTCCCCTCTGATAATCAAGGTTTTTTATGCACGGTAACAGTCAGGTTTTTTTAGAGAGCATCAGCGGCTTCTTAGGCTGGTACTATGTGGTGCTGGCTGCGATGAACATGGTCGCAGCATATTGGTTATGGCGATCGCGTCGCGCGGTTGGGCAGGCCATTTTCTGGCTTTTGGTGGGCCTGTTTTATATGGGCTATTTAGGGCCAATGGCATTGAGTGCGGATCCAGCGTGGATGCCTCAGATGCCCGCATTTATTCGCAATATAGTCAATGTCTCATTGGGCGGATCCACCGGCGCAGTCATCTACAGTGTCGGATCTCTTGTGCTATTGGTTGTGCTTTATTTGGGGCGGCGCTTCTTTGTGCGTGGTCCGGTCGCTTGGGGCATGCTGAACCTCTCGCTGCTCGCTTTGGGTCTCTCGATGACCGATTACAATTTTTATACGATCGCAGCGAAGCCCGATAACGTGCCGATTGTCGGCCTGATTTTCCTGATCGCTTTTTTCACGTGGCTTGCCACCTCGCGGGCGGTGGAGAATGACGATCGGATCGCGCGGGGTGAGCCGACACTGGAACAC
This sequence comes from Planctomycetota bacterium, assembly GCA_036153155.1. Classification (GTDB taxonomy): domain Bacteria; phylum Planctomycetota; class Planctomycetia; order Pirellulales; family UBA7805; genus UBA7805. Next base: position 17,305 of record JAYZMM010000006.1, on the reverse strand, counting down.
GAAGGCAACGAAAAGATTCTCGTCTGGCCCGATCTGGTCTACACCGAGCTAATTTGCATGGTTGCGCTCACCGCGTTTTTGCTGCTTTGGGGTATCGGATTACAGGCCCCGCTGGAAGAGCCGGCCAGTAGCGTGAAGACTCCTAATCCGTCTAAGGCTCCGTGGTATTTTCTCGGTCTGCAGGAGATGCTCGTTTATTTCGATCCTTGGATGGCGGGCGTGGTGATGCCGAGTATGATCGTGGTCGGGCTGATGGCCATTCCTTATCTTGACTTCAACCCGAAGGGCATGGGTTACTACACGATTGCAGAGCGAAAGTTCAGTTACCTTACATATCAGTTCGGCTTCCTGTTGCTTTGGATTGTTTTGATCGTGTTGGGCACGTTTCTCCGAGGTCCAAACTGGAATATCTATTCGCCCTACGAGCTTTGGGATGTGCATAAGGTTGAAGCGCTGAATAATGTTGATCTGTCGCAATATTTTTGGATCTCCGGAATGAATATGGCGCTTCCCCGTGCGCCGACCGGCAGCAGCGTGCCGGTACAGATTTTCTATATTCTTCAGCGAGAGTGGCTCGGTATCGTTTTGGTCTTGGCTTATTTCGTTGTGTTACCGCCGTTACTGGCAATCACGGTATTCCGAAAGTATTACACAAAGATGGGTTTTGTGCGTTTTATGTTGATGTCGAATCTGTTGCTGTTCATGCTGCTGCTGCCTATAAAAATGGTGCTGAGATGGACAGTGAATTTGAAGTATATCGTGGCCATTCCTGAGTACTTCTTGAACCTGTAGCCAGCATGTCGGTGGTGCAATGCCAGCAACTGAAAAAACTGCGAATGATACGAAAGTTCTGAACCTCGTGTTCGGAATTGCAGCGATCGGGATGTTTTTTGCGACACTCTGGTTGTTGGCCGCTGATCATGCGCGGGAATGGAAAGACTATCAGCGGAAGTTCCAGGAAATTGAGAACTGGACTCTCGTTTCTCGAGACAATGAGCAGCAGACCGAGAACTATACGCTCACTGAGAATGCTCTACAGGCTGCGGTCGATCGCACGATCTTAACGCCACCGACGCAGGCCGAGATCGATCAGTTTCTCGAGCAGACCGTGGCGTACGACGGCGTGGCAAGAGTCGAGTCTCAGGTTGCATCAGTCAAAGAAGCGTATGCCCTGCTTACCAAATCGCTTGAGGGGATCGACGTTCCGCACGAGGATGACACGCAGCTTCGCAAACATGCCCGCGAGATAGCAGCGCAGCGGGAAGATTTGTTTGGTGAAATGGACGATGTGATCGCAGCGGTGAAGTTTGTCGAAGACGGAAAGGCAGCAGATCGCAAGTTCCGCAGGGCAGATCTCGATGCGGCAAAGAGTAAATATGACCTGGCGGTTCGCGATGGCTTGCCGGTGGAGGAGAGGAACAAGTTTCGCGAGGGGGTTGCTCTGGTCGAGGCCGACGTCGCTGGTATGACCAAGGCGTATGAAGCGGCCAATGAGCATCGCAAGGCTCTGGAGCGATTCAGGAAACAAATGCAGGAGTCACAGGCCGCTGCGGAAAAGCAGTTGGCGGTTTTCCAGAGCACCCGGGATCAGTTGCAGTCGACGCTCGCGGAAAAAACGGCATTTGGTCGTGGGTTGTTGGAATTGCCGATTATCGATGCGTTCGGACGTCCTTTAAGGATTGATCAAGTTTGGTTGCCGAATCTGACGCTGAACAATAATTTCAAAGATGTCGCGAGATTCGACCGATGCGTGACTTGTCATCAGGGCATTGATACCACCGCGCCCGGTTCTGCTGTTGATCCGGGCTTTGCGCAGCAACAGCCCCCGGTCGAGATTGCACTCGAGGTTCCATCGGGTCCTCCGGTCGATGGAGCGGGCGCTGCTTCACAGACAACGCAGTCGCTGTACGGCTTTCAGCTATCGGAGCATGGCCTGTTGCAGCCGAGTGATGTTTTAGTGGAGTTTGTGTGGCCGCGGTCACTGGCAGCAGTGGCTGGCCTACAGCCGGGCGATGTGATCACGCATATTCGAGTGGGGGGACGTAATGAAAAGTTGCGAGGCAATGCCGACGCGCTGCGTTATTTGACCAAGCAAGTCGCTTGGGGTCAGTCAGTGGATCTTACGGTTCGCCGAGGCTATCCGCAGCCTTACAGTTCTCACCCCAGACTTGATCTGTTTGTCGGTTCGATGAGTCCACATAAAAAGCAGGAAATGGGGTGCACGATTTGTCACGAGGGACAAGGTAGTGCGACCGAATTTAAGTGGGCAAGCCACACACCGAATGACCCTGCTGAAGCTAAGCGGTGGCGGGAAGAGTATGGTTGGTTCGATAACCACCATTGGGTTCTACCGATGCAGCCACACCGGTTTGTGGAAAGTTCGTGCTTGAAGTGCCATCATGAAGTGACCGAGTTAGAGCCGAGTGAGCGGTATCCGGATCCGCCTGCACCGAAGTTGATGGAAGGATATCGACTCGTCAAATACTATGGATGCTTCGGCTGTCATGAGGTGAATGGATATGACGGGCCTGATCACCGCGTCGGTCCGGACCTTCGCAGTGAACCGAATTATTTTGCTGCCGCACAGCAGGTTGCCTACCTGCTCGATCAAATGGCGCCGGAGAAGAAAGCCGCAGTCGATGCGGCAGCCGTTTCCTTTGCCGATATGGCGGAGTTGACCCTCCCGGCGATTCGCAATCTGGCGGAGGATGTGTCATACCATCCGGAGGATGCCATGAAGCGACGGGAGTTGCTGAGTATCCTCGAGAAAGAGTCAGGGCGGCAGTTTGCAGCCGAAGAGTTGCTCGATGATCCGCGTTTAACCTCCTCTGAAGTCAGGAAGTGGGCCCGCGATTTACGTGATGACCCATTTGATCCCGAGACGCGTGAGAAGCTGGTCGATTGGATTGAAGAGGATCGTCAGAAGGCGAACCCGCAACTCACGGTCGATTCGCACAATCTGCTTACAAGCCTCAAGCAGCCCCCGTTGGTTCCATCTGGTGTCCTGCCGATGATCGACCTGCTTAAGGATGTTGAGGCACCGGGAACCATGCGCCGCGTCGGTCCGAGTTTACGGTATGTGAATTCCAAGTTGGGCTCTAAGACCTTGGCTGCCTGGATTAAACGTCCGCAGGACATCCGTCCCACGAGTAAAATGCCGGCCTTTTTCGGGTTGCATGATCATCTGAAGGATGACCCGGAGATCGTGGCGGACACGATTGCAATGGAAGAGATGGAGATTCGTGCGATCACCCATTACCTCACTGAGCGTAGTCAGCCCTTTGATTACGCTCCAGCCGATCCGCGGGTGACCGAAGCACCGAGTGTAGAGCGAGGTAAGGTTCAGTTCGAAATCCGTGGTTGCTTGGCCTGTCATGCACATGACAGCACGCCGGCGGCCGAGGCGATGCAAGGGCCGAATCTTTCGAACCTTGCAAAAAAGATCAACACGGAAAAGGGTAAAGAGTGGCTCAGGAGCTGGTTGCTGAATCCGAGTCAATATCATCGCCGCACGGTAATGCCGGTCATGTATCTCGATCCGGAACCGCTGCGAGACGAGACTGGCAGTGCTCAAATGGCTGCCGATGGCTCCCCGCGGATGAGCGATCCCGCGGCCGACATGGCAGCTTATTTACTCGGTGAAGAATGGCAGGCGTCGAGTGATACGCTTCCTGCGCTCTCGGATTCTCAGTTGCATGTGCTGGACAAACTGGTGATGGACTACCTTCGCGGTGCATTTGCAGAAAAGAGGGCTGAAGCATATCTCAAGGATGGAATTCCAGAGCGTCTTGCAGGCACGCTCAAAGGTGCCGAGGTGGAACTGCTTGGTTCGGCGGATGAGAGTCATCGCCTGATGTACGTCGGCAGGCGAACGATCAGTAAGTATGGCTGTGCCGGATGCCATGACATTCCCGGCATGGAATCGGAAAAGCCGATTGGAGCGGCACTTGCGGAATGGGGTCGGAAGGACCCCTCTAAGATTGCGTTTGAGCACATTGTGCACTACGTCGAAAAGAAACATGCTCATCACGATGCGTCCGACCACGCGGGAGAAGCTGGTGGAGCAGGAGTCGCTGAGCACGGAGCAGATCATGGTGGCGAGTATGCCCACGGGATCGATGTCAACGAATTGCCGCCCGACGAGGGTTATTACACCCAGGCGCTGATGAGTCACAGTCGTGAAGGTTTTCTGCGTCAGAAACTGCTAGAACCCCGGTCCTACGACTACGAAAAGGTCAAAAATAAGGGCTATAACGACAGACTGCGAATGCCCTTATTCCCCTGGGCAGCTGGAGTGATGGAGACGGACGTCAAGCAGCAGAAGCGAGACGAAGAGATTGAGGCAATCATGACCTTCGTGTTGGGCTTGGTCGCCGAACCTCCAGCCCCGGAATATGTCTACCAGCCCGATACGCGGCGTGACGCGATCGTGCAAGGAGAAAAGGTTCTTGCCAAGTTCAATTGTGCCGGATGTCACACGTTGGAACTGGGGCGATGGGACCTCGCTTACCGCCCGGGTGATTTCGGCGGCACGGATCAAGCACCGGTTTATCCCTTCCTGCATCCCGAATACAGCACCGAGTCGATCCAGGACTCTCGAAATGTCGACTGGCAAGGCATGCTACACAGTACCCTTCGAGGGATGGAACGGATTGATGCTGACGGGTATCCCGAGCAGATGGTGTATGATCCAGAGGAAGAAGACTATTTGAGTCTCGAGGAATATCGGGACGCGTATGAGAGCGATCCCCCGCCGGGTTCGCGTGGCTTCAGTGTGGAACTCTGGGAGCCGACTTATCTGGATGGGCACCCCTATGTGGTAAAGGATCCGCTCCGCACGATTCCTGAGCAGATGGTTAAAAAGCATTATCCGCCTCGGGGTGGTGAGTTTGCCCGTTTGCTTTTGCCGATCGCAGTTGATCTTGTTCGGAAGACTGAACCGACCGCTGATGGAACCGCTGCCATGGCCTGGGTGCCCCCGCCACTGGTGGGACAGGGGAACAAGACGCAGGAAGGCTGGCTGACGGAATTTTTGTTGAATCCGTACCCGATCCGGCCCGGTGTGCTGTTGCGGATGCCGAAGTTCAACATGTCGCGGGCAGATTCAGAAAAGTTAGTTCAGTATTTCGCGGCGCGAGACAATACGGACTATCCTCAGCAATTTATCGCCACGCGAAACAAAGCCGATCTAGAGGCGGCAGCGAGTGCGTATCACCAGAGTTTGGACGGGTCTTCCATGTCCGAGGGGCGTCTGGATGACGCGCTGAAAATCGTACTCAACAAGGCGGGCTGTATTGCCTGTCACTCGGTCAATGACCAGCGACCGGAAGGTGGCGACCGCGGGAATGGACCGAATCTTGCCGATGTGCACCAGCGGTTGCAGCCCTCGTATATGAAACGGTGGATTGCCAAGCCGAGTTGGATATTACCCTATACAAAGATGCAGGAGCTACTTCCCTACAAGCCGGATGATCCACCTACTTACGGCGGGTTTGAGTTGCCGGTGCTTGACGCGCAGGGACAGCCAGTCGTTGGAGCGAATGGAAAGCCTCAGTTGATTGAGCTCTATCACGGCACCGGAGCGGAGCAACTGCAAGCGATTGTTGATCTCCTTGCCAACTTCGGGACCTACGTAGAGTCCAAGACTTCGATTGAGCAGCGGACTCAGCAGCTAGAGCGTGAACTTAGCAGTGGATCGTCTGATCGGCAGCAGCAGACGGCAGATCGGAGGTGAGCGAGGGTTAATACGAGTTGTGTTCGGCTTTAAAAAAATTGGCGAACAGTAAAGTGTCTGAGTGTATATCGTGAGTAGCGAAGGCACCGGCGACTGGGCCATGGCAAGGTTTGAGCCCGGTTTCAGGAGGATGAGTGGTCGGTAGAGTTGCAGTGGCATACATTAGTAATAGACAGAGATGTCGGAGCGTAGGACGGGATGAGATTCACCAAAGGTAGCAAGCATGTTTTTAAAAACTCGATCAAGTCGTAGCGCGATCTTCGCAGCATGGGGGTTCGGGGCGGTAATTGCCCTGCTCTTCTTTGTGTCGCCCGGATATGGCCAGGCTTGGGGGACGCTCCGAGGCCGCTTCGTCTATGATGGTGATCCCCCTTCGCCGCAACCAGCCAACGTCAATAAAGATACAGACGTCTGTGGCAAAACCCCCTTGGTGGCAGAAGACCTTCTGGTCGATCCTTCTGGCGGGGTTGCCAATGTTGGAATCTGGTTGGTTAGCAAAGATGTGACGGAGCATCCGGAACTTGCCGATGCGGTCGATGCGGTCGTGATGCTTGATAATAAAAACTGTCGCTTTGAGCCCTATCTGGGCGTGGTTCGTGTTGGTCAAACGCTTCGGTTGCACAATTCGGATGCGGTTACTCATAACGTGAACGGTGGAAGTTTTCGCAAAAACACTCCCTTCAACGACAACCTGCCGCCAGAGGCCTCCATTGACAAGGTCTTTCAGGGTGAGGAGCGGCTCGGCGTACCATTGTCATGCGGATCGCATGGTTGGATGAAGTCCTACTTGCTGGTCAAGAAGACTCCCTACATTGCCGTTTCAGGCGAAGACGGCACGTTCGAGATACGTAATTTACCAGCGGGAGAAAAGCTGGAATTCAAGACTTGGCATGCTCCAAGTGGATATATCACCGAGCCAAAAGTTGAGGGTAAAACAGCGAAATGGAAACGGGGCCAGTTTGAAGTCATGGTGAAAGAGGGCGACAACGATTTGGGTGACATCGTCGTGAGCCCGAAAGATTTGAAGTAGTTTGTTTATAGAGAGGCCTCAGGTGAATTTGATGATGAAAAAGTTGGTTTCGTTGCAAGGTTTGGTGTGCTCTGCCCTGCTCGTTGCGTGCGGTCCGTTGCCCCTTCAGGGGTTTGCTGCTGAAACGGGCACGTTGCGTGGTCGGTTTGTCTACGGGGCCACGCCGCCGAAACGGGATAAACTCAACGTGAACAAGGATCAGGATGTCTGTGGGGCGTTTGACCTGCGGAGTGAACAACTTGTGGTTGCCGAGGACGGTGCGATGCGGGATGTCATTATTTATGCTCGAAAAATGAAGGGCCCGAAGGCAGATGCGGATGCGGAGCCAGTGGTGCTTGACAACAAGGATTGCCGCTTTGCCCCACATGTGGTCGCCCTTCGTCCAGGGCAGACGCTGTTGGTGAAAAACTCCGATTCGGTCGCGCACAACACTGATATCAAATTCAGCTCAAACAGTGCGGTCAATGAGGGGTTGCCACCCTCGGCAACCAAAGAATTGAAGGTCTCCAAAGCAGAGCGGAAGCCGGTGAGTGTGTCGTGCAGTATTCATCCCTGGATGCGAGGATACCTGGTGGTCCAGGATACGCCCTATATTGCGATCACCAAGGAGGATGGGACGTTTGAGATTCAAGGTCTGCCGGTTGGAAAAGAGGTTGAGTTTCAAGTCGCTCACCCGAAATGGAAGACGGTGAAGTATGAGGTCGATGGTAAGGCGACGAAGCGGGGACGTTTTAAGCTGAAGGTTGAAGCGGGTGACAATGATATGGGCGATCTCGTGATCCAGCCCAAGTAAGATGCCGAGGAAGCGAATGGTTCGTAAGCTAATAATTCGAAATCTCCGGCCCTGTTGTTCGGTGATCGCCGTTCGGGCAATATGCTCCGTTTTTGCGATTGGGGTTCTGGCTGTTTCTGGCTGCAACCGCGACAACTTGCGCGGGGCAATTCCAGACGATGCGACCGCGAGAGAGATGCGTTTAACTCTGGCAAAATCGGAAACCGTGCAAGCCGCAGACAGCGGCGTTGCCGACACGCAGCAACGAACCGGTTGGGGGACACTCCAAGGTCGGATTCGAGTGGTGGGTTCGGTCCCTCCAAACCGCGTCTTGAATATCAATAAAGATCAAGCCGTCTGCCAACCCGGCGGTGCACCGGTGCGGGGGCAAAGTGTGGAAGTCGACTCGGCGACCGGAGGCCTGGCGAACGTGTTGCTCTACGCGCTCGACCTTGATGGAGAGAATGTCCATGAAGGAGCCCAAGGAAATACCGATTCGATTCTTTACGACCAAAAAGTTTGTCGTTATCTGTCACACGTGTTACCGATGCAGACAACGCAGTCGCTGGAGGTCAAAAACAGTGACGTTGTTTCGCATAACACGCAGATTCAGGCTAAACGAGGGCGTTCGATCAACGAAAATATTCCTCCCGGCAGTTCGATTCAATATGCACCCGGAAAAGAAGAAAAAGAGCCCATCAGTGTCAGTTGCGCGGTACATCCTTGGATGAAGGCCTATTTGCTGCCTCGGGACAATGGCTATTTTGCCACTACGCAGCAGGATGGCACATTTGAAATAGCAAATCTTCCCGCTGGTATCGATTTGTCAGTTCAAGCTTGGCAGGAGAAGTTGGGCAAAAATTTTGATGGCATCAAGGTGAACGGCGAACCGGCAACCTGGAAGCGAGGTCGCATCGCGTTGAAATTGGAGCCAGACGAGACAGTGATGCTGGATATTGAAATTCCGGCCTCCGTACTGGAGTGATTTTACAGAAATCGATAGAGGGTTTGTTCGAGAGTTTGCACATGATTCGGTCCAAGAGACATTGCCAGACGGTTTGCGATACCCCACGGGGAACTCGTTTCTTGTGGGCGGCCCTATTGATTACGGTGACACTCAGCGGGTGCCAGTCGGAAGAACCCTACTTCCGACCGAACCTCGTAGAGATCGAGATCGAGCAGGATGCTGGAGAACCGGTCACAGAAGATCAGCAGCGTTTGATTAATGAAACAATGCTTGCGATGTTCGGCACCCCGGATCACCCAGCGAATCCGTTTCCGAAAGATGGAGAGTTAGCTGACGCGATCAGTCCGTTAACAACTTTTGGGTTTGACGTTGAGAAGTTGAAGATTGCGGCGGGGCCCGCTTATCGCGATGCAGAAGGTAATCAGCACGGTCTCTACAGACTGCACTGCGCACATTGCCATGGTGTGACCGGTGGTGGCGATGGACCGACCGCTCCATTTTTGAATCCATATCCGCGTGACTATCGCCAGGGAGTGTTTAAGTACAAATCCACCTTTGGTGCTGCCAAGCCAACGCATGATGACTTGAAACGTGTGCTAATTAACGGTGTTGCAGGTACTTCAATGCCCTCCTTCCGGACATTGCCAGACAACGAGATTGAGGCTCTGATTGAGTATGTACGATATTTAAGCGTGCGAGGTGAAACGGAGATTCGTCTGATTGAATATCTGGCCGCGGAGGGTGAGATGCCGGGCTCGATCTCTGAGATCGCCGGAGGGCTCCCGCTGGCGGTCGATGAAGAAGGGATTCCAGAAGAAGAGCCAGAAGAAGAAAACGTCGTGGCATCGGTAATGTATCAGTGGGATTCTGCGCCCGAGCAGGTGATTCAGCCCGTGTCCAGTCCGATTGACTATTCAAAACCTGATTCTGATTCGATGCGGGAGTCAATTGCCCGTGGTGAAAAACTTTTTTATTCCAAGAACCTGCAGTGCAACAGTTGTCACGGTGACTCTGCGCAGGGCGACGGACAGCGAGACAAGTACACCGTGTGGTTTAAGTGGCGGGAAGATCTGGGAACCAACAACGATGATCCGGCTGAAATCGATCGGGTTGTCCACCAGTTCATGGAGGTCGGAGCCTTGCAGCCTCGGACTATTCATCCGCGGAATTTACGCCTGGGGGTTTACCGGGGAGGCCGGCGGCCGATTGATATTTATCGTCGGATCTATTCAGGGATTAATGGTGGACCGATGCCCGCGCAGGGCACAGCCGCTGGCATCGGCGGAAACGACGTTCCCGATGATGAGGCCGGAGGCAGTATCCGCCGAGAGCAGATTTGGGATGTTGTCAGCTATGTGATGTCGCTGCCGTACGAGCAGCTCAGCCAGGGACCTCCGCCACAGCAGGGATCGAATTACACACCTAGATAAAGAATTGAGCTTGGGAGTCGCAGAGGAGGATGACAGGACACTGATGTGACGACGTGGCATCGTATAGCGATAGACCTGACGTCACAGGCAAAAATCCCACAGTTCGCCACAGTGCGCCACAGTGCGACAGCTTGCAAAGTTAGAATAAGAGTTGAGTTATTGAGTCGAACAGTTTTTGAGAGTCAGCGAGACGCAAAGCGAAACAACCCGAAAGACATCCTGACGCTGCGAGGCTGGACTTTGGTCTGAGTCGGAAAAGCGTGCAACGAATCTGGAGAGCCAAGTGGCCCGATATTGGAGTTTATTGTTCTTGCTTGTGCCGGTGCTAGGTACGGCGCTGTTTGTGGTGGCGTACGATGAGCACAGTCAGCCTCTGATTAATCACTGGTTTCCGAAAGACGTGTCTGAATATGGTCATGTCATTGACGGGCTGTTTATGGTGATTCTCTGGCTGACTGGCATCGTCTTCATCGGCACGGAGTTGACCTTGGTTTGGTTCATGTGGAAATATGAAGCGAGTGTGCGGAACGAACCGGCGAAGTTCACCCATGGAAGTCACAATTTGGAGGTGATCTGGACCATAATCCCGGCAGCGACACTGCTCTTTATTGCGATTTATCAGTTGAACGCTTGGGCCGACACGAAGGTGCGGGTTCCGGAGCAACCGGGCATGACCGTTGAGGTGACAGGTAGACAGTTTGAATGGCGTTTGCGTTATCCGGGTCCCGACGGGAGTTTTGACACACCGGACGACTTATTTTCGGTCAACGAACTTCACGTACCGGTGAATGAAGATATTTTGGTGCAGCTCAAGAGTGCCGATGTGCTGCATGACTTTTTTTTACCGAATCTACGGGTCAAGCAGGATGCCGTGCCCGGCATGAAGATACCGGTCTGGTTCCGCGCTACCGAGGAAGGCGTATTTGATTTGGTCTGTGCGGAGTTATGTGGGTGGGGGCACTACAAAATGAAGGGGCTTTTGCGCGTACAAAGCCGCGATGACTTTAATGCCTATTTAGACGATTTGAGAGAAAAGCAGCATCTCTCATCGTTGGCTGAGGGAGATGACGAATCATGAGCACTGCATCCACAACCGATTCTCACGATCACACATCCGGCGGACATACGCCCGGTGGCTTCAGTCATTTCATCTGGACTTATGTCTTTTCAAAAGACCATAAGATCATCGGATTGCAGTTTCTTTTTTCGACGTTGATCTGGTTTTTAATCGGGGGGCTATTGGCCCTTGCGATGCGTTGGCAGATTGCCTGGCCCTGGGGTGAGGGTGCTCCGTTTGGGATTCAGGGGATGCCGATTCTCGGGAATTTATTCTTCGCTGAGCAAGGTGGCCAGATTTCGCCGGAATTCTACACCATGCTATTCACAATGCATGCGACAGTGATGATATTTTTTGTGATCATTCCTGTTCTGGCCGGTGCCTTCGGCAACTATTTGATCCCGTTTATGATCGGTGCCGATGACATGGCGTTTCCGACATTGAATATGCTCAGCTACTGGTTCATGTGGCCTGCCTTCATCGTAATGACAGCTGCTTTTTTCGTAGAAGGTGGTGGTCCGGCAGCGGGCTGGACGTCTTATCCCCCGCTCTCCGTATTGACCGAAGCTGCTCCCGGAAGTGGTGCCGGGCAGACATGTTGGCTTGTCGGTGTCACGCTGGTAGGAATTTCTTCGATGATGGGTTCGGTTAATTATCTGACCACGATTCTTCAGATGCGGGCTCCCGGCATGACAATGTTTCGTTTGCCACTCACGATTTGGAGCATGTTTATTACTGCAATACTTCAAGCCTTTGCATTGCCGGTGTTGACTGCGGCGGGTGTGATGCAATTGACCGATCGTTTAATCGGCACAGGCTTCTTTTTGCCCGATGGTGCCACAGCAAACAATATGCCGATTGCCACGGGTGGTGGCCAGCCGTTGCTCTGGCAGCATCTGTTCTGGTTTTATTCGCACCCGGCCGTCTACATCATGATTCTTCCGGCAATGGGAATGGTATCCGATATCATTAGTTGCTTCGCCCGAAAGCCGATTTTCGGTTACAAACCGATGGTCTACTCGATTGCGGGAATCGCCGGTCTGGGGTTTGTCGTCTGGGGGCATCACATGTTTGTCTCCGGAATGAACCCGTTTCTCGGCATGACATTTATGGTGGCCACGATCATGATTGCACTTCCGAGTGCGATTAAAGTCTTTAACTGGTTGGGCACGATCTGGAGCGGTAAATTGCTGTTCACCACCCCGATGCTGTTTGCCCTCTCGTTTGTTTCGATGTTTATCATCGGTGGACTCTCTGGCATTTTTATGGCCGCCACGCCGGTCGATATCTTCATTCACGACACCTATTTTATTGTGGCGCATTTCCACTACGTGTTGTTCGCCGGCACCGCGATGGGTGTGTTTGCCTCAATCTATTTCTGGTTTCCTAAAATGTTCGGGCGGATGATGAACGAGGGTTGGGGAAAGGTCCACTTCATTCTCACATTTATCTTTCTGAACGGAACATTTTTCCCGATGCACATTCTAGGTGTGGTCGGTTTTCCTCGCCGTTTGGCAGATGCTTATCAGTATGAGGTGTTTCATAATTTGAAGCCTATGAACGAATTCATTACATGGTGTGCAATCGGTATGGTTGCGGCGCAGGCTGTGTTCTTCGTGAATTTCTTTTACAGTATTTTCCTGGGCAAAAAGGTGGGCAGGAATCCATGGGGTGCTAATGGCCTCGAGTGGGCAGCACCGAGTCCCCCGGGGCATGGCAATTTTGATTTTCAACCGATCGTCTATCGCGGTCCATACGAGTATGCCTCGCCGGAGGTCGACACGGACTTTTACCCACAGACGCAACCGCCCCCTGAGAAGGAGACACCGGCAGATACCCCGGAGGCGGTACCGGTGGCTTCGAACTAACGACTGGATGGTCGAACGGCCAGTTTCGGCGGTGGGGACTTATGCTTCAAAAAATTAACCAGCAGCAGACATCGGCTCACAGATCGGGTGAACCGCTCCGTGCCGATGGCCTGCAACGGATGTTGGAGCATGCCACATCGGGGTCACCCTGGCCCAATCGTATTGCACTCACTTTACTGATCACCACCTGGTTGCAAATTTGTGCCGGAGGCCTGGTGACGACGAGTGGTGCCGGTATGGCATTTGAGGATTGGCCGACTTCGGATGGCCAAAACATGTTTCTCTATCCTTGGTTTGGAGCAGCGAAAGATAAGTTTATCGAACACGGGCACCGCCTGTTCGGTGCCACAGTGGGTCTGATTGCCATCGCATTGTGCGTGGTCACTTGGAGACACGATCCGAGGCGTTGGGTCCGATGGCTCACGATATCCGCTTTAGGCCTGGTGATTTTTCAGGGTATTCTGGGCGGGCTTCGTGTCCGATGGGATGATGTGCGAATTGCAAAGGTGCATGGTTGTGTGGCCCCCCTGTTTCTGGGTCTGGTGGTGGCAATTGCAGTCGTCACTGCTCGGGGGTGGAAAATCCGAGGCAGCGAAACCATCGCGGCAGAGCGACGTCTTCGTCGGCTCGCTCTGTTTACTGTGGTGATGGCTTATGGGCAGTTGGTGCTCGGCGCTCAGTTGCGACACGTTTCTGTGATGTCGACCGGGGGCACCTTTCAAGCGGCCATTTTTTTTCACTTGTTTCTTGCCGTCGTTCTACTTGGCGAGGTGATTTTGTTCTGGTGGCAATCGGAACGTCATTGCAAGAGGCATTCGGCACTACTACGACCACCCCGATTACTGTTGGCACTTTTGGCCGTGCAGGTGCTTTTAGGGTGTGGCACCTGGGTGCTAAAATATGCATGGCCTGGAGGGCTCTTCAGTGAAACTTCGGGACTTGCCGGCTGGACGAACACGGCGGGTGGCCCGCTACAAGCATTTGTGGTGACCGCACACGTTGCCACCGGGTCGCTCATTTTAGGATCGAGTGTTTGGGCAGCTCTGCTTTTCTGTCGTGATGGCCAGCAGCGCGCACGGCATAGATTAGAAACGGAAGAAGACGGCGCGGTTTCTGCGTTGGGGGTAACCGGATGAATTTACCATCGCTCGCCTTAGGTCAAGATAGAAGCAGGTTGTTACCGCACACCGCAGCATTGTTGGAACTCACGAAACCCCGGATTGCGGTGCTTGAACTATTGACGGTGTGGGTCGCCGCTTGCGTGGCCTGTTCGGGCATTCCCGGCAACTGGGTGCTGATCATCAATGCGTTGATCGGCACGGCTTTGGTCGCCGCGAGCGCAAGCACGCTGAATCAATGGCTGGAGCGGAGTGCGGATGCACAGATGGAACGAACGGCTAACCGCCCGCTTCCTTCGGGTGAGGTCTCGGATCGCGAAGCTTTATTAATGGGTTTGGTGAGTGTCGCTCTCGGGACCATCTATCTGGCATTGCTCGTACATTGGGCCACAGCGATCCTGGGACTGGTAACCTGGGTGCTTTATGTTTGCGTGTATACACCGCTTAAAAAACGAACGAGTGCAAATACGCTGGTGGGTGCCGTTGCCGGCGCTTTACCGGTTTTGATGGGTGCATCGGCAGTTTTGTCCGATGGTGGGACTCGAGGTGGGTTGCTGCTGTCGCTGATTTTATTCGGCATAGTCTTTTTCTGGCAGTTTCCGCACTTTATGGCGATTGCCTGGATTTATCGGGATGATTATCGACGTGCAGGATTCAAGATGCTCACCGTGACCGAACCAACCGGTCGCGTGGCTGGATTGCAGGCGGTCACCTCTGCGGCGATGCTGTTGCCGCTCAGTGTACTCCCGGCAGTGATGATGAAGGCGGGCCCGTTCTACCTCATGTTGGCCATGACCCTTTCATTGCTGCAATTGGCGACCGCGATTGATTTTTTGTTCCGACCCACAGATCGGTCTGCTCGTAGGATGCTCCGGATGTCGTTGATCTATTTGCCGGCAGTGTTCGGAATGCTTTGGCTGAGCCCCTTTATTTTCCCCTGGTTATAACTGGTTTCGATTGAAGAGAAAGTTTTTTTGTAATGTCGGACGAGCATCACGGTCATATTAAACTTCGGTATCATCCTGGCATGCCAATGTCTAATGGCAAGACATGCATGTGGTTATTTTTATCGACAGAAATTATGTTCTTTGCGGGCCTGATCGGCACGTACATCGTCCTTCGGTTCGGTGCGCCAGCGTGGCCCCTTCCCCACGACGTGCATCTCAGTGAGCCAATTGGTGCGTTTAATACGTTTGTGCTTATTTGCTCGAGTGTGTCAGTGGTCCTCGCCCTGGAGGCGGCCCGACTGGATCGCGTGCGTCAGGCAAAGGCATGGATCGCGATCACGCTCGTCTTGGGCTGCATCTTTCTCGGCATTAAAGGCTACGAGTACAAAGCAAAATTTTCGCATGGTATTTATCCCCAAAAGCCGCACAGCTTGATCTATGAGAAACCCGATCTGCCCTATGCCTCGATGGTACGGCAGACGCTCGAGGGTCATCAGGTCCGGCTTGCACGGATTGAAGAACCCTCCACGGCGGAACTTGATCAGCTTGCAGTATCCGGGACGTTGCTGCGTTATTTCGCGCGGCCGGCGGAGCTATCTGCCGCGCAAGCGGGAGATCAGCAGGGACAAATTATCCTGAACCAATTGGCAGCGGCGATCATGCCGCATGGCGACCAGAAAGAGGTGCAGCAAAAACTGCTCAAGCAGGAGCAGCAAAGACTGGAACAGCAGCGGGACGAACTGAGTGCAAAGCTGGGTCCCCTGCGGGCCAGGCAAAAAGAATTAAAAAGTCAGCAAGAGGATGACGCTGCGGTTGCGGATCAGTTGAAGGAAGTGAATCAAGAGGTTGCTGCTGTCGGTGGTGAAGCAACCGAGGTAGAGGGTCGTTGGTATGCCCTTACGATCCTGCAGGGTGCGGAAGATGGTCTGAATGAAAAGTATCATTGGTTGCATCTGCCGATGGTTATCCCGGGCGGCAATATGTGGGCAAGCACATATTTTCTGTTGACCGGGTTCCACGCGTTGCACGTGGTGGTCGGCCTGATCGTGTTCGCGTTATATCTTTTTATTCGA
The DNA here is from genome assembly GCA_036153155.1 of Planctomycetota bacterium. Lineage (GTDB taxonomy): Bacteria > Planctomycetota > Planctomycetia > Pirellulales > UBA7805 > UBA7805. The sequence continues at coordinate 1,309 of JAYZMM010000006.1, read as the reverse complement.
CTCGACAGAGAGCGAGCACCGCACATCGAAAATATCGGACTGTACTGGCACTTTGTTGATCTGGTCTGGATCTTTCTTTTTCCACTTCTTTATCTCTTTTAAGGGGCACCGATGTCCGGGCAACCAGAAACTGAATCGAATGCATCGAGTGACCATGCGGCGGACCACGAGGCACATCACGGGGGCAGCATTAAGACATATGTCATTGTCTTTCTTGCACTCTGTTTGCTGACCACTGCATCGTTTTTTACATATAGTGAATTTTGGCGGGAACATTTTTCAGCAGAGGCGGGCTGGGCTTTCATGATGGCCGTTTCCTGTACCAAGGCCCTGCTGGTAGTGTTGTTTTTCATGCACCTGCTCTATGAAGCGAACTGGAAATATGTACTCACCATCCCGATGGTTTTTATGTCCATTTTTCTCGTCCTCATGCTGGTGCCTGATGTCGGAATGCGGATGAACCGGGTCTCGGAGGAGCGTCGGCGACACATGGCACTTGAACCGGTGCGTGATGTGCCTGCTGCGGAGGGCAATTCGGGCGAAACAACGGACGCGACACACTCGCATCCCTGAGTGGGTACGGATCGAACCGGAGCGTTGCCGGCGGTCTTTGTGAAAGTTATCGATGAATGCAGTGCCACCGTCCATTTCAGTATCCGATTTGCAGCATCGCTATGGTGATCGTTGTGCACTCGATGCGCTGACATTTGAGGTGGCCCCAGCTGAAATCTTTGCCTTCGTTGGTCCTAACGGAGGAGGCAAGACCACACTCTTCCGGATTCTCTCGACCTTGATGCCGATGCAGCAGGGAGCGGCGCAAATCTTGGGGAACGATCTCAATACCGCGGTCGGTCCGATCCGTCGCGAGATTGGGGTCGTTTTCCAGGCGCCGAGTTTAGACAAAAAACTCACAGTGGATGAAAATTTGCGGCATCAAGGGCACTTGTATGGTCTTCGAGGGCGCCAATTCGCCGCCCGGTGCGACGCCTTGCTATCGCAAGTCGGGTTGAGCGATCGTAGGGGCGAGTTAGTCGAGAAACTTTCAGGAGGATTGCGACGACGCGTCGAGTTGGCGAAAGGGATGCTGCATCAACCTCGATTGTTGTTACTCGATGAGCCAAGTACGGGACTCGACCCTGCCGCACGCAGTGACCTGTGGAACTATCTGCATCAACTGCAAGTAGAGCAACACGTAACGGTTGTGCTGACGACACATCTTTTGGAGGAGGCTGAAAGGGCTGATCGGGTTGCTATTTTGAACGAGGGAAAACTGGTCGCGCTCGATTCACCGGATGCCTTACGGGCAACG
>JAYZMM010000005.1:0-27499 GCA_036153155.1 Planctomycetota bacterium | reverse complement strand
CTCACCCGGACCATTGGGGTTACTCTCCGAAAAATACCCCGGCCCGGGCGAGCTTAGGCGGAGTGCTCACCCGAACCATTGGGGTATCCTTCTGGATTCGAAACCAAAGCCAATTGCTCTCGGTTGGATTAAACCTCCTTTTATGTTCCCACCGGAGAGACGTGGTCTTCCGTGAGTTGGCTTTGTGGATACGCGTGCATTCCATGCTCGCTTATATCGAGTCCGCGAGTTTCCTCTTCCGCGGAAACGCGGAGGATACCCACAGCTTTGAGAATCGCAAACACGATGAGCATCGTGAAGAAAGCCCAAGCGCAGATAACCGCGGTCCCGATGAGTTGTGTCCCGAAAGACACACCCTCTGCGGTGCCGAAGATTCCTGTCGCCAGACCTCCCCAAATACCACACAAACCATGCACCGGCCACGCACCGACCGGATCGTCGACCGATAGTTTGTCCAAGAGCACGATGCCGACCACAACGAGCAGGCCGGAGACAAGTCCAATCACGATCGATGCCCAGAGTGCAACTTGATCGCAATTTGCCGTGATCCCCACCAAACCTGCCAAAGCACCGTTGAGTGCCATGGTGACATCAGGCTTACTGAACATTACCCAACCAACGATCATTGCCGCCACGGCACCGGCTGCTGCCGATAAGGTCGTGGTCACTGCAATGTAGGTTGTGATGTTGGCGTTATCCGCACCCCAGTAAGTAAGTTGACTTCCCGGATTAAAACCATACCAGCCAACCCAGAGAATTAAGACACCGAGAGCAGCAAAGGTAATGTTGTGTCCAGGCATGGCCACGGATTTACCTTGCACAAATCGGCCGATTCGTGGGCCCAAGACGATTGCTCCGGCCAGTCCGGCGAAGCCGCCGACCGCATGCACAACAACAGACCCCGCAAAATCTTGAAAGCCCATTGCGTCAAGCCAACCACCGCCCCATTTCCACATCCCGCTGATGGGATAGATGAAACCGGTCAGAATCGCACTGTAGATCAGATAAGACTTGAACTGCATTCGACCAGCTACGGCACCCGATACGATCGTGGCAGCCGTCGCGGCAAATGCAACCTGAAAGAGAAAATCAGCGCTGGGTGAATAGTCGGACGTGGCGTCGACCGCGGGACCCATCTCCATGCCACCGATTCCTGCTCCACCAAAACCAAACCACTTACCCTCGTAATCACCACCCGGGTACATCAGCCCGAAACCGATGAAAAAGAAGAGTAAAACGCCGACGGAGAGGTCCATTACATTCTTAAATAGAATGTTAATGGTGTTTTTCGCGGCGTTCATGCCGACCTCAAGCATCGCAAAGCCAGCCTGCATGAAGAGTACTAACACCGCACAAACGAACATGACGATCGTGTTGAACGTGTAGGCCGCGTCCTGCTCGGGAGTTGCAGCGGCTGCTGCCTCCTCTTGTGCCAGTGCCGCAGCGGGAGACAAAACGAGAGAAAAAACTACGGCAGTAACTGCCAGTGCGACGAGACTGGTCATTCGCCAGCCTCTGAGCCGCCCGATAAAATCTTTCATAACATTGCCCTTTTCAGAAGGATAAACAGAAGGATATGGCACAGTCCTCGCCCACGACGACAAGCTGTCGACGGCTATGCCTTAAGACCCACCAGGGTCACCGCCTCCTGAATGCAAACGGCGTGCCAAGATGCTAGCACCAGGACTTTTTTGTGCAGTAGTTGCTGAAAATCCCGTATATCGGGTTCTGATTTAGTGATTAGGCAACCGGTGAGTTTTTACCGTGTGCGACCAGTGCTAGGCAAACGGGCAGCCGTTGCGTAAGAAGGGCGCGTACCTGCTGAAACGCAATACCGTCAGTAGAGCCAGATCGCATCCAGCCCAAACGTCCAGAGATCGGCGCGGCGGTAGGCACCGCCGAGAGGGTCATATCGCAGACCGGGATTGGTGCCCATTCCATTTGCCCAATCATGTCGAATTTCTGGTCGAAGTCGGAAATTGTTGTTCGGACGATAATTGAGTCCCAGCGTGATCCCCCAATAATTTGCCCGGTTGAGTGCCGGAATCGATTGACCAAGCGCGTTGACTTGGTTCAGGTCAGCGCGATCGACTCGCACCCCCTGTGGATCGGAAAACCACTCACAGCGGATCCCAGCCGCCCAGCGATGACTAAAATTGTAAAACAAATAATGAATAACACTGTACCACTGCGTTTGATTGATTCCCTGCGCTTGATTGGTATCCTGATTTAGCCCGAAATCGGTTTGAAAAATATAGGTCCAATTCTTTCCGAGCATTTGCTGCCAAACGAAGCTCTGATCATAAATATTTCCATCACTCATGGTGGTCGGACCTCCGCCCACTCCGCCTGAATGGATCGTGGAACCGCTGCCCCAGTAACCGGCTGAGACTGTCCACATCAAGCTCGTTCTCTCGTCGGGCGTCTGGTACTGGATGCCGCCGAGAAACGTGCTCGAACCATTAGCACCGAACTGGAATCCCTGATCCCAGCCGTTGGTCCAGCCACCAAGCAGGGTGATTGTTTCGGTGAACGGGTACTCACACAAGATGCCGGTGTGCGTGAAGGGCTCGCCATAAGCCATGGTGTAGTCGTGGGAATAGAAAAAGTTGTATGGCGAGGGAACCTGTTCATATCCTAAGATCGTATAAAATCGACCCGCGATGATCGACAAGCGATTGATGGCCAATTGAAGATAGGCCTGAGGCACTGCCGCACCATATTGTCCGGAACCCCATTGCCATGTGCTGTCCCAACCGGGGCCGCCGAAAGCCTCTGTGTCGGGCCCATCGCATCCTGCGATCAGATCGATGTGGAACCCCCAGTAGGCGCCGTCATTCTCTGTGTCTGCCTCTTTGGCGAACCAGAGCCAGGCCTGATTCACATTGAGATTGGGGTCATTATTGAACGGTAGCTGAGAATTCCCGAGCATGGTCTGATTACCCCAGTTGTTCAACGTAATCCCGCCGGAAAACCAACCTCCGTAATGGATCTGCGAGCCGGTTGTACGATCTTGCAACGTCCAGACATCACCTCGACTGATCTCGTCGGCCGTGGTGTTTTCAAACTCCCAGTTGAGAACAGGTTGAGGAATAGGTGGACCTTGCCCGAAACCCATCTCCAATAGATTGAAGAGCAAAAGAAACGTAGCAGCCAAAACTCGGCGCGTTTTTTTATGCACGGCAATCGCAAGCAGTGATTTGCGGTGCGATGCCATGGGTCCGGTGCCTGTCGATGTGAGAGGTTATTTTTGGAAAACTAGTTTGTTATATCGACGCGATAGAATGGGCATTTCGAGTGGAATTCGCAGAGCAATGTGCGAATTATCGGCCAAAAAAAACACCGCCCGCACAGGTGTGCGGGCGGTGTGTCAAATCTCATTCAGGTTTGGGCTGACGATACCCGGATTAGAACATCCAGATGGCGTCGAGACCAAAGGTCCAGAGATCGGCCTGGGTATAACTTCCAGCAACTGGATCGAAACGTGGTCCGCCAGTGCCCATGCCGTTGGCCCAGTCGTACCGTACTTCCGGTCGCAGTCGGAAATTATTCGTCGGCCGCCAGTTGGCACCAACCGTAATTTCAAAGTAGTTGGCTCGGTCCAACGCTTCATTTCCGGCATTCAATCCGGCGCGATCGACGCGAGCACCATTGGGATCAGAGAACCACTCGGCACGCAGTCCAGCGGCCCATGCACAGTTGAAGTTGTAGAACAGATAGTTGTTCACACCATACCACTGCGTATCCGTGCCACCGTTGGTGGACGTGTTGTAACCGTAGTCGGTTTGGAACACGTAGGTCCAATTATCTTGGATCTGCTGCTGAACCACGAGGCTCTGGGAGTAAAGGTTACCCTCGCTCAACGTGGTGGGGCCAGAGTCCTGGTTCGGGTGAATATTAGCACCTTTTCCCCATTTTCCTGCGTTTACGGTCCAGGATACGGCAGTGCGCTCATCGGCACTGTTCCACATCACGCCGCCGAGGAAGGTACTCGCTCCAGTGTTGAAGTGGAAACCTTGATCCCAACCATTGGTCCAACCACCATAAAGGCTGAGCTGATCCGAATACGAATACTCGGCGAGGATACCGGTATGCGTGAACGGTTCGCCGTATGCCATGGTGTAGGCATGCGAGTAGAAGAAGTTATAAGGAGCCGGCACTACTTCATAACCCATGATGGTGTAGAAGTGTCCCAGGATGACGGTGGTGTCATCATAAGCAACTGACAGATAGGCTTGCGGAATGGCCGCACCGTATCCACCGTTACCCCACTGCCAGGTGCTGTCCCAACCAGGTCCACCGAAGGCCTGCGTGTCCGGGCCATCGATACCGGCCATGACGTCGATCTGGTAACCCCAGTCGAACCCACAACCTTCGGTATCAGTTTCCTTCTGGAAGTACATCCAGGCCTGATTCAAATTTACGTGGGGATCATTGTTGAACGGCAACTGGGCGTTGCCGAGCATCGTGGTGTTGCCCCAATTATTAACGGTGAAACCACCGGAGAGCCAACCACCGTAGGTGACAAGGTCATTTTCGCAGCACTGAAGCGTCCACATTGGTCCGCAGTCCAGTTCGTACTCACCACAACCCCGACTCCAGTTGAGTCCGGGCATCGGAGCTTCGCGACCCTCATCGCCGTCATCGGTGTTGTCCATGACGTCGATTGGTGGGCCAGTTTCTCCGAGAGCACCTTCGCTGTCGCGTGGTTGGGCCGCAATGGTTGCCACTTCGGCCGCGTAGTAGCTGTCATAATTAAATGCGGTTTGATCGACCGGAGTCGGAACCTGCCCTTCGGCAAACGCTGTGCCTGAGCCGACCAATCCAGCGATCGCCAAGGCAAATGAAAGTCTTGAAAGTCTCATGACGAAAAACTCCATCCCTGAATGAGGATTCAAATACGTGTGATTGTATGAGGGTCTCCGTGCTGGCATCCAACCAAGCACGTGGGCGGGTGCAGAGAGCGCTCCGCCCGTTTGTATGCTTATGATCGGCTAGACCATAAACGAATACAGGCTCAAAGAACCCTTTGCCAATTTTGCTATCGACCTACCGGTTGGTGGAGTTCAAACTAATGAGGCGATATTTGGGGACGAATTAAAGATGCGGACGGGAGGATGTAAAACTCTACCGATTGAGCAAGGAGTATTGACGGTTGTGGAGACTTTAACGTCTTTGAGCGGTTGATTTGGTCGGGATATCGGGTGTCGAGCGATCATTCTCTTGGTGTGTGCTGACACGCTGATGGCAATGCTGGCAATCGTTCAGGCATTTCGACGGCAAAATGAGACGATTTTGCCGATCCATGCAGTTTCAAATGGCAGTTTCAAATAGCGCAAAGAAAAAGCCCGGTGGATCATGCCACCGGGCTCTTCTTTTACGCCCCCAACCCCCTGGAATACGCGTTAATTGACGCCATTGCGTTTGACAAAGAAGGTACCGTTGTTGGCAACCGGGAAAAGTGCTCGGTAGGGATTGCGACTTCCAATCCGTGCCCGACGATGCGGATACCAGGCAATATTAAGGCTCAGCCCGTAAGAGTCTTCGACGCTCTTAAACGGCACCCCGCCTGCGATTGTCGTGCCTGGAATAAGATTTTTCTTGCCCGAGAAGAGGTAGCCGAAGTTGCCGGTCACAGCGATGCTGTGAGAAAGCGGTGACCAGAAGTAACCCCCGATAATCCCGTCACGGTCATTACCTCCGCCGCCATAAAATCGTGCCTCACCCCCGTTGGGAAACGCCCATTGAAGGAACAGTGTGTATTGGTTTGCTGCTTGATATTCAGCGATCGTGGGGTTCGCGGTGGTGGGTCGGTATTCTTCTACATTTTTCTCAGAATCACCTCGGAATACGAGCCACGTACCAAAGTCGAGTCGCCACCACAGCCGCCGACTTACCTCCACTCGAAGCTGAGTGAGATCTGTCTTGTAGTAAAAATGATCCTCCATAAAGTCGGCTGCTACACCGCCTTGCCAGGGTTGGAATTCGGTCGCGCGGTGAAATAAGCCGACGGTGAGAAATTCCTGATGCCGAATATCGTTTTTGTGTCGAACCCTGCCGTTACTGAGTTGACCGTTACTAAGAACCATCATGCCGTTGAAATCAGCTTGAACAAAGCGTGCTCCCACTTGCCAGCCGACCCAACCGTCCAGCCAGCTTCCTGACAAGTTGACCGTCTCGTTGAAACCGTAATTGTGATTCACACCTTGATCCCCAGGTCCGGCAAAAGATTCCGCACCGATGCTGAAGTCAACAAACTCGAGTGTTGGTCTTAGGAAGGGGATACACACGGTGCCGCATTCGGGTAACGGATAGCCCCAGTCCGGGTCGCATCCACAAGGCGCCACACCACAGTCTGGACAACAGCCATCGGAAAATGCACCGACCTCCATCGGGTCAGTCCCATCGGGAATCAAAATTTCTCCGGGCCCGAGGTCTTCAGGAAGTATTTCTTCACTTCCAGCAATCTCCGGAGTTACTGCTTCGGGAGTCGCTGGCTCAGGCGTGAGTACCGAGGCATCAACGCGACGATTGGCGTTGGGAGCGGCTCCGCTTGAGGCATAAAGCGCATCGGGATGCCATGGTTGTACCAGCGGTTGGGCCCGCATATTGGAAGGGGGATAGATAGGCCCTTCCGGATAGACCGGTCTGCCCGCCGGTTTGCCGTTAAAACTGACGGAAGCAACATTTTGCCGTCGGCCGTTTGAACTCTGATATTTTGCAACCGGGATCGGCTTGAGCGCTGTATCTCGCGTGGTTTCGGCATTCTCGGCGTGCAATGCAACCACTGCCGGTTCCGTGTTCGCTGATTGGTTGGCTTCGTTTAACCCAGAAGCGATATTTTCCTGCGATTTACGCGGCGACGAAGGATGGAGCGTGGTTCCCTGGCTCCCTTGATTCGCAGAGGCATGTCGCCGCCAAACCAGATCACGGGCCTCTACATCGGTGGCCAGCAATTGCACCAAAGAGAGAACCGCAAATGCGGAAAGGATTTTTGAGGAACGTTTGATTGAATTACCGTTCATAGCTCTTGCCTTGTGGGGAAGTGTCACTTCAGTTGGACAAAGGACTTCATCGTATCCTGGCCCGGCCCCCCGAATCCGGATACCGCTGTTGTCGCTCTAATCGGTAGCGACAGCCTTAAGTATCGGAACTGCGCCGTCGGAACTTCCGTTAAAATCGCTAAAATCAGAAATCATTTCCAATTTTGCCCAGCTTCACATGAGAGAGCGGGACTCTGGGGGCAAATCGTGCGGAAATGTGGTTTTGTTCACGGTGTTTACCGCTATCACTCAAGCAATGATTGCGGTAGCAGCACCGATCCAGCGATACACCAGGGCAGCACTACCCCTCCCGGAAGTTTCCCTCACACGGCTTGTGATCGGATGTGCTGGGAGAATGTTCGGGTCACTCGGTCGTCGCGTCGGCAGACGGTTGATCGCTCACGTCGGCAAACAGTGCATCGACATAGGCATCGGGTGAAAATACGGCCAGGTCATCAAACTTTTCACCAACTCCTACATATTTTACGGGCACGCCAACCTGTTCTCGAATCGCGACTACCACGCCGCCTTTCGCAGACCCATCCAGTTTCGCAAGTACGATCCCGGTGCAGTCAATGGCATCACTAAAATGGGTAGTCTGGCTGATCCCGTTTTGCCCTGTTGTGGCATCGATCACCAGCAACGACTCATGCGGCGCGGCAGGGATTTGTTTTGAGATGCTGCGTTTAATTTTTTCCAGTTCCTGCATGAGATTTTTTTGTGTCTGCAGCCGTCCAGCCGTATCGACAATACACACATCCATCTTATTTGCGATCGCTGCTTCTACCGTTCGATATGCCACGCTGGCAGGATCGCTTCCGGGTTCTCCCTTAATAAATTGCGCCCCGATGCGATCCGCCCATATGGATAATTGCTCCACTGCGGCGGCCCGAAATGTGTCTCCTGCTCCAAGCACCACAGATTTGCCATCATCAATCATTCGTTTTGCAAGTTTGGCAATCGAGGTCGTTTTGCCGGCTCCATTCACCCCGGCGACCAAAATTACTGTGGGCCCCTGTTCTGCAAAGCAGATCGGTGATTCCTCTTGGCACAATATCGCCTTTAGCTCAGCTTTCACAGTTCCAAGCACTGCATCCCAGCCTACGACTCGCCCACGATATTCTGAGCCGATTTTTTGAGTGATTGCCTGTGCAGGTTTGAATCCCATGTCCGTCAGGACCAGCGCTTCGAGGAGTTCTTCAAGAAGATCTTCATCCACCAGTCGCCCCTCGGCTTTGAATAGATCACGTACATCCGTCTTCAGAAGACGGGTAGTTTTTTGAAGACCTTGTTTCAGCTGATCAAAGAGTCCCACGGAATTTCCTTTTCAAAACGTTGTGATTACCACACCAGACATGCACTAGAGTGAAGGCTAAAGTCGGTCTGGTCCGCGATTACAAACGGTTATTGATTTGCTTATTTGTGTCTTCCTCTTTTGCATTGATGTCGACTGAGATCGTCGATTTTTTTTCGTGCCATACGCGATCGAGGACTCCATTGATAAACTGCGATGATTGTGCGCCACCAAATCGTTTTGCAAGCTCTATCGCTTCGTCTATCGCGATACGATGTGGTGTTTTTAAAAAGAGCATTTCAAAAACGCCTAACCGCAAAATATTCCTGTCCGCAGTCGCCATTCGCGCAACGCTCCAATGCTCTGCAAGGCTTTCAATCGTGCTGTCCAATTCCGCATGATGCATTCGCACCCCGTCAACGAGCGCTATTGAAAAATCAAACAGCTCGGAAGAATTTTTACCTAATCGCCGTTTAAGAAAAGGTGCTGCATCCGTGGGAGGGTCACAAGGATTCAAATCATCCTGAAAGAGGACCTGGAGTGCGACTTCTCTGGATCTGCTGCGGCGTGACATGTTTATGGAACTTCAGAGTTATCAGAAAAAATGCGAGAATCACAAGTCGCAGGATGACGCAGGCAACCGGTTTAGTTTTCCCCGAATCGCTGCATTTGATTGAGCACATCGATCATTTCCAGGGCCGCTTCGGCACATTCGGTCCCTTTATTGCCAACGTTCCCTCCAGATCGTTGAATCGCTTGCTCGAGGGTATCGCAGGTCAGTAGCCCGAACAAGACCGGAAGTGAACTTGAAAGACTAACCTCCGTAATGCCCAAACTGACTGCCCGATTAATATGTTGGTCGTGGGTGGTTTCGCCGCGTATGATCGCACCTAGGCAGATAATCGCATCGTAATTGCCACTTTCCGCCATTTGCTGTGCTGCCAGCGGAAGTTCAAAGCCACCCGGAACCCAAACCACATTGATCGCGTTATCATCAACGCCAGCCGACTTGAGTCGTTCAACGGCACCGCTCAGTAACTTGTTTGTAATCGAGGCGTTGTATCGGGAGACCACAATCCCAATGGATCCCTCCGGCACCTTGCATTCCCCTTTAATTTCATGTGGCATAAGAAATATCGCTTTAGTTTTTACCGCTGTCTAATGAGTGAAGATAAAGTAAAGATTAAGGTTTCATGTTCATCAAAAATTCAGCGTTGGTTTGTGTTTTTTCTAATCGTGTACGTAGCAATTCCATTGCATCGGGACCATTCATATCATAGAGCACACGACGTAACATGGTTATCCTTCGATACTCTTCTGGATCCATCAATGCCTCTTCCCGTCGTGTGCCGCTTCGGTTGATATCGATTGCTGGCCAGATCCGCTTGTCGACCAATTGACGGTCGAGCACGATCTCGAGGTTGCCAGTCCCTTTGAACTCCTCGAAAATCACCTCGTCCATTTTACTTCCCGTATCGATCAAGGCCGTTGCCAGTATGGTTAACGACCCACCTTCTTCAACTTTTCGGGCGGAACCGAAAAAACGTTTCGGTTTTTGCATCGCATTCGCATCAATGCCACCAGACAGAATTTTTCCCGAACTGGGGCATTCGCCGTTCCAAGCGCGAGCCAACCGGGTGATTGAATCGAGGAAAATAATGACATCGTGCCCAAATTCTGTCATCCGCTTTGCCTTTGCGAGAACCATCTCTGAAACGTGGACATGGCGGGATGCTGCCTCGTCAAAAGTCGAACTGATGACTTCACAATTTCTTCCACCGACTTGCCGCTCCATGTCGGTGACTTCCTCCGGTCGCTCATCAATCAGCAGCATGATAACGTAGGCATCCGGGTAATTGGCCAACACTGATTTTGCCATTTTTTGCAGTAAGATTGTCTTGCCCGCGCGGGGTGGACTCACAATCAATCCCCGCTGACCGAATCCGACCGGTGTGATCAGGTCACAGATCCGTGTAGAAAGTTCGCCTGGATCAGTTTCAAAAACGATGCGCTGCTCCGGATGCAATGGAGTCAGTTCATCAAAGTCGATCGTTTTCGCCATCAGGTTCGGATCCTGATAATTTATTGCCTCGACGCGTAGCAATGCAAAATATCTTTCGTTTTCTTTTGGTGGGCGGATCTGACCCGAAACGGTCGTCCCGGTGCGGAGGCCGAAACGACGAATTTGGCTTGGCGACACGTAAATATCATCCGGGCACGATAGATAATGATAGTCAGGGCTTCGAAGGAAACCGAAACCGTCTGGAAGAATCTCAAGCGTGCCCTCCCCATACATTAGTCCGTTGAGTTTGACTTGTTCCTTGAGGATACGAAAAATAAGATCCTGTTTGTTGAGGCCCACCGCATCGGTGATATTACGACTTTTCGCCTGCTCAAGGAGTTCTTCCATACTCATTCTTTGCAGTTGGGCGATGTGGATTTCATCTTTAACTTTGGGTGCCACATGATCATTTGTCTGTTCGCGGAGTTGATCAATCTCAACCGCTATTTCTTCCGCTAAAGAAACCGGTTCTTCCTGAATATCAGTCGTCACTTCAGGGACCGTTCTATTTACCTCGGCTGAGGGCGGAGCATCGCCTGATCCGGGGGGCGTCTTTGGTGTGTCGGGATTTTTTACTTTCGACTTACTGCGGGAGTTGCTCATCAGCAGTCGCTCCTCTAAATAACTGCGAGACACACGTGCCCTTACATGAGGAAAATGGGGCGAACGGATCACCCCCATCAACGAATGGCGTGCGTCCGCGAATCGCTCTTAGAGCGATTCGCGTCAAGGAAAAGTCAAAAAAGGATAGGAATTGTTTACGGGGTTGTCAGACAAGACAAGGCGAAAACCCGTCAACACCGCTAGTCTCTCATTTCTGACCCACGAAGGGAATCCCACGCGGTTGAAATTTCTTTGCGGAGCGAGTCGAGGGATCCATCGTTACAAATCACGATATCTGCAGCGGAACGTTTTTCTTCCAGGGAATGCTGATGCGATTCCCGGCGAAAAAGCTCCTGTTTTGTCCAGTGTCGCATCGCGGCAAATTTTTCCCGAACCTCTGCTGAAGTATCGATAAATACGATATTTTGGCACATCGAATCCCAGCCGCTCTCCAATAGCAGTGCTGCGTCCAAGATAACCACTTCCGTTCCAGTCGCATGAAGGCGATCGATCTCGGCACGCACGCAATTTTTGATATACGGATGTGTTAATTGTTCGAGGAAATCCAATGCATCCCGATTTCCGTCACTGGGAAAAACAGCCATCGCCAGTTGCTGCCGGTCGATTTCCCCGCTGGAATTGATGACATCGCTCCCCCAGCGTTTGGCGATCGTTTGAATGATTTCCGGATCGCGCAACGCCTGGTGTCCGATTTCATCCGCGCTGATGACGCTTGCCCCATGCTCGCGGAATATTTCAGCCACTGTACTTTTACCGCTGGCAACGCCTCCAACGATACCCACAATTTTCATCGATCAAAACTCTAATTATTTGAATTGTTTTTGAGAAATAAGAGTCATGGCCACCCATGAAAAAATTAGAACCAGGGTTTTTTTTCGATTGCATAAGATTGATAGAAGTCTTCGTCGGTCTTCGATAAGTAAATGATGCCCTCGATCAAACCGATGACAGACATTACGAGACCACCCACTCCACAAGTGAGGACGCTTACGAGCAACATGATAATTCCGGGGGTCGTCAATCCCAGAATGAATTTGTGAATGCCCAGGCTGCCGATAAGGATGCCACAGACTCCGGCGGCTATTTTATTGCCGGAAAACTCTTGGACCGTCGGCAGGTTATTTGCTGTACCTGGTACAACCTGATGTTGATCGGACTCAGTCATCGTTGCCCTCCTTAGGATCGATTAAAAATGTCACTTGCTGTGAGTGTATTGACTGTCATTCGATGCTGCTTGTTAGAAATCTATTTTAAGCTTCTGCCCAAGCGACCAAAACAGCCGAGAGTTAACCCTTGTTTGCGTGTTTTTTTGCGTTCGATACATATTCGGTCAGGAATTTCCGATATTAAATTTCTGCCCAGTTATTGCCACAGCGAACGTCTACCTTGAGTGGAACTTTAAGTGTTGCGACTGTTTCCATTTCGTTTCGAATCATCGTTTGCATTACCTCCAATTCATCAGGAGGGACCTCAAACACCAATTCGTCATGTATTTGAAGCAACATGTTTGATTCAAGTTTTTCCCGATCCAGTCGGCTTGCAATATTGATCATCGATTGCTTCATCAGGTCAGCTGCAGACCCTTGAATCACCGTATTGATTGCCATGCGCTCGGCTAGATTGCGTTGCCGACCGGAGTTTTCATCGCGGATTCCTTTAATTTCTCTGCGTCGCCCAAACAGAGTCGTCACGTAACCATCCTTGCGGCACGTCTCGAGCGTTTGGAGAAGAAAAGTATCAATTTGGGGATAGCGGGCGAAATACGCATCGATAAAATCGGCGGCTTCATCCCGATCAATTTTCAATGCTTTGGCGAGTCCGAACGGACTCTGCCCATAGATGACGCCGAAGTTCACAGCCTTAGCGCTGCGACGCATCTCTTTTGTGACATCCTCCAAGGCGACATTGTGGATTTGACTTGCAACCAGAGCGTGAATATCTTCGTCGCGGTCAAACGCCCCGATCAGTGCCGCATCTTCAGCGTAATGCGCTAAAACTCTTAGCTCAATCTGAGAATAATCGGCACCTAATAGAGTCCATTTATCGTTGCCCGGAAGAAATGCTGATCTAATTGCTCGACCTTCCTCTGAGCGAATCGGAATATTTTGCAAGTTTGGGTCGCTGGAACTCAAACGTCCAGTAGCGGCCACAACTTGGTTGAAGGAGGCGTGTACTCGACCAGTCTTTGGGTTGACAAGCTCCGGAAGCGCGTCGACATAGGTGTTTTTTAACTTTGCGAATTGGCGATACTCAATGATTTTCTCTGGCAATTGATGGAATTCTGTAAGTTGTTCCAGCACATCCGCGTCCGTGCTGGGGCCTGTTTTTGTTTTTTTTATGATAGGCAATTCCAGTTTTTCAAAGAGCACATGCGCGAGTTGTTTGGGAGACGCGATATTGAAATCGCCATCGGCAAGCCGGTAGATTTCTGCTTCCAAATCTGTAAGCCGTGCACCGAATTGCTCACTTAAATCTTTTAACCGTTTGATGTCCACGCGGATGCCGTGATATTCCATGTCGGCAAGGATTGCGACTAATGGCATCTCTAGTGTTTCGAAAAGACTATCCAGTTGGTTTTCAAGTAAACGGTCTCGAAGGATCGGTTTTAAGCGTAAAGGGATATCAGCATCCTCTGCTGCGTAGTCGGTTATTTCACTCAGTCGGACTTCGTCCATTTGGCGCTGGTCTTTTCCTGTGCCGATAAGAGATTCAATTTTGATTGTCTCTAAACCCAGGTAGTGCAATGCCAGGGCGTCCAGGCTATGACCACGTCTACCCGCTTCCAAAAGGTAGCTGGCGATCATCGTGTCAAATGCAACACCCGCGACCCGTATGCCCGCGTTTCGAAGCACTACTAGATCATATTTCAGATTCTGTCCGACCTTCGCAATCGACGGACTTTCAAGCAGAGGTTTCAAGCAATTCAAAGCAGCGTCTGGGGCTACTATCTGCTGATTGCCGGGACCGCGCACGGGAACGTAGTAACCATGCTCGGGTTGCGTGCTGATTGCGTAACCCACTATTTCTGCCTGCGTCGGTTGCAAGCTCGTGGTTTCGACGTCGATTGAAAGTTCTTCACATTTTTCCCAGACCGCTACAAGGTTTTGAAGTTGTTCCAAGCGATCAACACATACGTAATCACACGTTTTTTGCGTCCCCGAATCGTTTTTAGGACTTAATTCGTTGAGGTGGGGTGTAAGGCTTCGGAAACCAAACAAATGGAACAGACGCAGGCTTTCCTCGACGTTCGGGGCACAAACCTTGGCGGCTGACCAATCCACATCGAGGGGAACGTCTTCAGCGAGTCTTACGAGATCTCGACTGAGCAGCGCTTCTTCCTTGCCTGCTTCCAAATAAGATTTTTTTGCACCTGAGATTTCTCCAATTTGCGAATAGATCGCTTCGAGAGAATCGTATTGCTGCAAAAGTGCAGTAGCTGTTTTTGGGCCGATACGGGCAACACCTGGAACGTTGTCGACAGAGTCGCCGACCAGAGATTGGAAGTCAACAACCTGATTCGGTCGAATGCCCCAGTCTTTGGTTAAGTTGTGCGCATCGTAAGTAGCGTGTTTGCGGATATTGTAGATCTTGACCCGATCGGTTATTAGTTGCCTGCAATCTTTGTCGCTCGTAACGAGAAAACATTCGGCACCAAGACGATCCGCCTGGTGCGCCACGGTGGCCAGAATATCGTCGGCTTCAAACGCATCAGCTTCGAGAATGGGGATCTGAAATGCTTCCGCAATCTGTCGAATGTCTGGAAATTGGACTGAAAGTTCGTCGGGCATTTCGCCGCGATCTGCCTTGTATTCGGAGTAGATATCATGACGAAAGGTTGGGCCCGGTCGGTCGAACGCACAAAAAAGATAGTCAGGCTTTTTTTCCCGAAGTAAGAATAACAGATCCCGTGTAAAGCCAAAAATGGCGTTTACCGGTTCACCCTGTGGGCTAGTCATGTCGCCGATCGCGTGAAAAACCTGAAAGATTAAAGAGTGCGAATCAACGATAAAGACTGTGCGACCTTTAAGAGATGAGGACTGTTTGTTTTCATTATCACCAGAGGTTCGAGATTTTTTTTCGTTCGTTGATTCTGGTAGTTCTTCGTCTGATTCGAATCCATCGAGTGCAAGTTGGCGTTTTGGTTTCGCCATAAAAGTGATCCAGACCGCAGCGTTGATAATCGGAAAATGAAGACGCTTGGGAGGTTTGTCCCGTTTGCGATTTTGCAGAAACTATTGAATCGGTATGTATTCTGCGCGGAAATAAGATCCGCCAGAGAATCGTATCGTAGGGGTAGGTAATTACGATTGTCAAGTTGACGTCCCGTGATGTCGATGATCGACTAAGATGGTCACGGGATCACGACCGTGCCCGTTGCAGGGTGAAGTCTTGTAGTTAGCGTGTTCCTGAAGGATGGATAGCGAACGAAAAAATTCCATGCAGCATCTTAAAAACAAAGAAAAAGTTGAAGTCAACCGTTATCCGTGGTACGCCGCGCGTTTTTGGGACGGGATGCGTTTGTCGACTTGGTGGAACTTGTTGCATGAAAATCGATTTGCTGTTTCCCCTTCGCGTTTTCCTGCGGCGTGCATGACGTTTACAGCGAATCCGATTAATTCTCTCTGCTTTCGTTGGCAAGAGTTTCGATATCGCAAACAGATCGAGCAAATCGCAATCGACGAGTCTCCGCTGTTTGTTCTTGGACACTGGAGGTCAGGAACAACCTTGCTCCACGAGTTGTTGTCGTTGGATCCGCGACATGCATTTCCAACAACCTACGATTGCTTTGCACCGAATCATTTTCTCTCAACTCGATCTTTTATCACTCGTTGGTTTCGCTTTCTTATGCCAGAGCAGCGTCCGATGGACAATATGCTTGCTGGGTGGGATCAACCGCAAGAAGAGGAATTTGCGCTGTTAAACATGGGTGTTCCGACGATCTACCGTACAACCGCTTTTCCAAATCATGGGCCAGTCGATTTAGATTCACTTGATTTTCAAGGTTTTACAGAAGCTGAGATTGAAGATTGGAAAGCGTCTTACATGTGGTTCTTACGAAGATTGTTTTTCCGAGAACAACGCCCATTGGTGTTAAAGTCACCCCCGCATTTGGGGCGAGTCCGCACACTGATCGATCTTTTCCCACGGGCACGTTTCGTTCACATCGTGCGAGACCCCACTGCGGTGTTTCCTTCTGCAATGCGTCTTTGGAAGTCGCTTTTTGAAACTCAAAGTGTGCAGGTGCCCAACCATGAAGGCTTGGATGAGTTCGTATATAGCGTCTTTTGCCGCCTTTACGATGCGTTTGAACGGGACCGATCGTTGATTCCGCCCGCGCAGTATACGGAGGTGCATTATGAAAAGTTGGCCGAAAATCCCATTCGAAGCATGGAACAAATTTACGATGATTTAGGAATTGGAGATTTGTCAGAAGCCTTACCTGAGGTGCAAGCGTACCTCAATTCACGTCAGGGATATCAAACCAATCGTTACGAATTGGATGACCGGACGCTCGGGCACATCAAGTCTCGATGGGCGACCTATATTGATCGTTACGGCTATTGAGATCGTCGGCAGCTCATCTTTTATATGCCTGCAGAGGTCGAACAACGTATTCCAAATGAGTCGACTACCGCCCCTGGGATTCTTCGCGGATCTCTTCTGCGGTCATCATTAATTGGTTTTCGTAACGTCGTCGTTGGTAAAAGAAGTCGAACGTCGCGAGCGCAAGCAAGACAGCCGTAAATTCGACCGCCACCTGAAATAAAAGGCTTCCTAAAGAGGGAGCGAGCTCCTGGAAAGGAAGGTGGGCAAGAGACACAAGGTCTGATCCACGTTTTGCGAAAAACCAGATTGCAATAGCGATTAAGAGGAGTAATTTACCCAACCCAAAGACGAGCCGCGCAGCCCCCTCTTGAGTCCATGTGCCATGGATCCATCGGGTAAAACTTAACCTTGAAAAATCGGGAATTACGCCATTAATGTGTAACAGAAAGCGAGTTTGAAGCAGATGCACCATCAGCGGTAGTCCGATCAGAAAGCCAGCGGCCGGTATCAAAATCAGCACAATCAAGCTCAGGGCATCGTTGGTCATCTCCTGGATGGCTTCGATTGAAAGATTAGACCACACAGGATTTTCCAAACGATTTTGCATGATCACCATGGCAGCATTCCACCAACGTTCGCCAAAAAGTATGAGCGTTGCCAGGCCACCAATCAGTACCATGGCAGAGGTAAGATCTGCGCTTTTTGCAACGCGCCCGTCGGCCCGAGCCTGCTGCCGCTTGCGAGGTGTTGCTGGATGAAGAGAGCTTGCGTCTGATTTGGTCATGACAAAATACTTGCGATGGGATGCCTTATCCAGGATATGAGAGCATGCTGCTCCATGTTGAGAGGAATGAGTTCAGGTAGTCGCCGAACAGGTATGCCACAATCGCCAGGGAAAAAAAGAGTGTCCAAAATGTCGTCCACAAATTAATGGCGAGCCCGATTGAAAAGGCATTGATTTGAGGTAAAGCACGACTCACCAACCCGATCGCCAGCGTGGAGGCGAGTAGGGCCGTTACCACAGGAGCAGCTATGCGTATCGCCAATCGAAAGCTTTCGCCCACCATGTGTACCACAATCTGTAGGAGCCTTTCGGGCAGCAAGTGAGTGGCGAGTGGAATGGATTGAAAAGAGTCGAGTAAAGCAGTCATCATCAAGCGGTGCCCACCCATCGCCACAAAAATTATGAGCGCTAACCATTGTAAGATGCGGCTTGCAGCAGGACCTTCGATTGCGACTGGATCATTTCCACAGGGTTCCAGGGCCATTTGTCCCGACCGACAAATTACGGATCCAGCGACTTGCACACCCGAAAACAGGATCAGCATCGTTAGGCCTAAACTTGCCCCTATCACAACATTGGCCAAGACGTGAAAAAAAACCGAATAGGAATTCAGGTCGACTCCACTGTTGGACTGCCATTGGAGGGGAGTGATCAGCGTTGTAAGCACAAATACAGAGACGATGCGTACATGCAAAGGAATCACTCTCGCACTGAATAGCGGCGCGGTCATCAGCATGGCACCGAGTCGTGCGAACACGATGCCAAAGAAAAAGAATTTGTCAGAGTGAAGGTAAAAAAGGTTTTGCATGGCTGTCTTCAGCACGTCCTGCCAAATGAAGCATCACGATTTTTCGAACTTGCTTACAGCCCTCCAGGGATTTCGGCAATCAAATTTGTCGAGTAGTGTACAAGCTTGTTTAAGATCCATGGAAGTAACAAACTCACGACCAGCACAACCGCAACCAATTTTGGAATGAAGGAAATCGATTGTTCATTGATCTGTGTTATGGCCTGAAAAATTCCCGTGATCAGGCCGACAATTAAGCCGGTGATTAAAATCGGCGCACTTGCAATCAACATCAGCAAGATAGCATCACGTCCGAGATCGATCGCTGTTTCTGGAGACATTGCAAGTTCTATAGTTGAGTAATTTTTACGCGTGACTAACCGGCTACATGAAGGGTTGGAAGCTCTGCATTAGCATGCCGACAACCAGTTGCCATCCGTCGACGAGAACAAAAAGCAATAACTTGAATGGAAGAGAAATTAGGGCAGGGGACAGCATGATCATTCCCATCGACATCGTCGCGCTTGCGATGACCATGTCGAGAATTAAAAAAGGGACGAAAATCTGAAAGCCAATCAGGAATGCGGTTTTCAACTCACTCAACATGAAAGCCGGTAGCAATGCGGCCAGCGGAACTTGACCGTAGTTTTCCGGCGGTTTGGCGTGAGGCATGTACTTCATAAATAGCCAGATATCATCCTGGTTACTGGTTGCTTCAATTTGTACACTCATGAATCTACGCACGGGTTGAATGCCGTCATTCCATGCTTGTTCAAGGGTTTTGTCTTTACTCGAATATGGTTTGACCCCTTCGTCGTATACCTCTTTCCAGACAGGACTCATGATCGCCAGCGACATGAATAATGCGAGAGATGTAATGACCTGGGTCGAGGGTAGCGTTTGTAGTCCCAAAGCCGCCCGTAGCAAACCGAGGACTACGACAATTCGCACGAAACAGGTAGTCATCAAGACAATCGCTGGCGCCAGGCTTACGGCACCCAACAATAATACGGTTTGTAATGTGCTATCGAATTGCTCAGGGGTGATCCAGGCAGACAATGTATTGGCAAATGTATCGGTCGTTACATTCGGTGAGTAACCGCTTTCCGTATCCTGGCCATAGAGCGGGTTAATCGAAATAAGCCACAGGCAAATAAACCAGCCGCCGTTACGGATGGCGGTGGAGAGAAATGCTCCGCGGAAAATTTTTTTCAGAGTTTGGTCAGGCATCTCGGGGCTCGGAATATGCAGGATGAGTTCCAGAGTCGATTCGAGCGATAGGGTCTTCGGTCTTCCCAGAGAAAGCCGCGACTATTTTTCGGGAGAAACCGCCACGCACGTGTTGTTGCTCTGAACGGCAACGCTGTAGCATCGACTGAACCTCTTCCGGATCTGTTATCTCTACCAGTGTCTGGATCGTATTGGGGGAGTGGCCGAGAAGCAGTATGCGGCTACCGACTCGCACAAGTTGCACATCATGTTTTGCCCCAAGGCTTCCACGGCCCAAGATTTCCCAAGCATCTCCGGAGAGTAGAGGGTTGTTTCCTCTGCTGCCGCGGCGGAGCCAATAGGCGACACAGCCGAATAAAGTCAACACAAAAAATAGACTTCCGAGTGTTTGCAGGGGAGAGTAGGGCTCAATTGCAGCGACCGGATCTTCTTCTGCTCGATCTATTGGAGAAAGGGTGATATTTTGAGCAATTGAATTTTTTTTGAGTTGCAATTGCAGATCTTGCTCGCGCGCCTCAGAGAGCGGCAACTCGATTTGCTCATAGGTAGCTGGGATGGCCCGATTTGGATCGGCATCGGCGTTCGTTGCGACGATCAGGCAACACATCATCAGCACCGCATTGCAGGGAATAAATAGATGCTTTGATATTAAGCTGTTTTGGCACATCGTGTCGTTTGTCATACGAATCACAGGAATAAGGAGCCTAGTCTTCGGTGATCGATCCTCAACTCGTTCTAAATTGCCCCAGATGCAACAAGTCGTTCGGCGGTTGCTAAAACCTTCCGGCAACTGTTTAACTTGTCAATGTTCTGGCCTCGGGCGCTTCGAAGCGACTTTTCCAAGCGCAAGACATCTTCAGATTGCATGGATGTGGTGAGCGTCTGCGTAACAGCCGCATCCCAATGAGAGAGCGCAAGAACCGCGTCTCGCGGATCCACAGCTGCAAAGAGTTCACATAATTGAATACCGGAAAGTTGCAGGATTATTTTCGGGGTTATTGTGGCATCTGTTTCTGCATTCACCCTCGGTTGCTCGCTTTGAGCGGCGGAGTTTTCCTCGGATATAGATTG
The DNA here is from genome assembly GCA_036153155.1 of Planctomycetota bacterium. Lineage (GTDB taxonomy): Bacteria > Planctomycetota > Planctomycetia > Pirellulales > UBA7805 > UBA7805. The sequence continues at coordinate 7,057 of JAYZMM010000005.1, read as the reverse complement.
AGGAACGGGCGTTATCCGGTGGGAGGTGTGACTCGCTAAATCTTCATCCTGAAGTTGCAATTGTTCAAGAAGTTTGGCTCGTTGTTCGGTGTCGACAAAATTGAGTAAATCGCCGACTGCTTGCATGCCAGCCTTCCGCTTCTCATTCTGCTTTATTATCGATGCAAGACGTTTTGCGATGGTCTTGCTCATTTTTTTGGTTGATGCATTATTAATGAGCGAGAGGTCCCCGAAATGCTTAAGCACTTGCACCTGCGTGGCATCAGGCAGGCGACTCAAAAGATCGGCAGATTGTTCAGGAGGAAGATGCGAGAAAACAATCGCAATGACTTGAGCCTCTTCGTTAACCAAAATTTCAAATAGGTCCTCAGGGTTGGCATGCTGGACGAACTCGAAGGGTCGTTGGCTGCCATTTTCGAGATCCGTTGATTTCCCCTGAGCGGATTCAGAATTAGAGTGTACTGCCAGGGTAGTAAGCTCAATTCCATCGGTTTGTTGGTTCGGAATCAAATGGGAATAATCGGATTGCCCGTCCAGAAGCAGTCTTGCTTTGGCTGCGTGGTCTTTTTCATCCTGGATTTGCTCTGAGAAATAACCATTCTCCATCGAGGCATCCGAAAGGGGTGCATGATTTTCATCCAGAGACTGATTCAACGCCTGATTCGGAATTTCAACGTCAAGTATGGCTGGGTCTGGATGACATATCTCATCAGCGTTCTGAGGACTGTTTTTTCGTCGCAGTAAGGCAACACAGCCCGCAATCAATGCCGTACCGACGATCGCAAGGGTGCCGGTAGCGAAGGAGTCCGACCCTTGCTTGGGCTTTGATAGATTCTGACGAGCCGCTTCACCCGGTACTCCGCGACGCACCATTGCACCATGCGTATGGGAGGAATATTCGGGCCGGGACGCAGGGGCAGTCGTGTCTGGGACTGGATTTAGATCCACAATATAGATCGCATCGGGCTCCAAGCCTGCAATACATCCAGCCAGATAATTTTTGATCACTCGACTCTGTTGAGCTGTCAGCGGTTTCTCATTTTTTGCGCGTACAGTGACACTTGCCGTAAAGATTGTCTCTTGAGCAATCCCCTTTTTCTCTTTGGCATCATATTGAACCGTGGCCTCTTCGATGCCGTTGAATTGACTGATGGTTTGGGCAAATTCCTTCTCTCGCGCAATCTTGATCCTCTGTTTTCGTTGTTGCTGGTTTTCAAACGGACTACTGGAGTCGATTGCTTTTTCCAGGTATTTGCCTGAAGCTGCAGTCAATAAGTTCGCTTTGGACAAAGCGGCCATGAAATTTGATTTCTTTGCTTTTGGCACTAAAATCTTTTGTTTTTCGATCCGATAGTCGGCAAGCCCTGCATCTGCAAATGCAATTTGGTAGGCGGAAATTTGCCGAGTGGAAAGAGCATCAGGCAATAATTCGATTTCAGAATGGTGCGGGCCACCCTGGTTAATCAAAATTAAGGTGGCGACGCAGAGAATCGTACCGACTACAATGAGAATCTGCGTTCGTTTCGGCAGTTCCCGTATGCGATTTCGAAGATCGTTCCACACTTCTTGGATAGATTCCATGCGATTTCAAATTAAGCGGCCGACCGCAAAGCCTGCGATAAGGGGAGATGGATAGTAAACGCGACCCCGCCTTCCGGGCAATTCTGCACTCTCACTGATCCACCGTGTGTCGCAACAAAATAATGAACTGGAATCAGTGTGTCGGTAAATGTCTGATTGCTTTGACCGTCGAAAATGCGAGGGGATGTAATGAAGTCGCTCCGACTATCGGCAATTTCCAATTCGATGTTGTCTGCCCCCTGCACCGCAGTGACGACTAACTCGCCCCCGCACGGCATTCCGTGGATAGATTGTTCGCATAGACATCGGATCGCACGCTCGAAGAGTAACTCGTCGAGTGAATAGCGAAGTGATTCACAAACATCGACCGTTAGCGTGATTGCCTGAGACGACAACTGACGCTTAAATGTTTCAAGGACGCGATTCAAAGAGTCCTTCAGCCGTGAGGTCGATGTTTGGGCCGCAAATTTGCCAGCCAAGAGGATTGGTAAACATTCTTTGCTTTCATTGGAGTCTGACATTTCAATCGCCTCTTGAGTTATTCGCGGGTTTTCGCGTCGTTCTGGAACGCGGGCGTATTGCGAGGTCAGTGGCCCGTTTCCGGCATCTTCCAAGGGAGCGGGAAGCTACTCGAAACAGTCAACGGGCGTCAATCCGCGTTTGAACTGGTAGCAGAGATAGCTGCTCGGAGCCAGCAGCAAAAAATCCATTGCGCATGCAATGATACAAATGGATCTGCGATTCGTTTCCCTGCGATCTGATCAACCAGTCACGATGGGCGTTTTTTTCTCGCTAGCTAGAACGTCCATGATCCATTGATCAATATCTGATAGCACGGAATCCCGCAGGACTTCACCTGCAGGATATTGACGAAGTGTTACGGTCATGCCAGCGATATGGAGCAATCGCAGATCCTCGCAAACCATCGTATCTGGATATTGATCGTTGTCACGATCAACGCTGAGTAGGACGGGCACGTGGCGACTTTTATTCAAATGTGCCAAGAGTGCATCTCTGCGTGGGAGCGGGCCACCCACAGATACAACTCCTGAAAACATTTCTGGCAGAGTCATGCCGATTTGAAGTGCCATGGTACCACCGGTGCCTTTGCCGGCAAGGAAAATGCGATCCTTGTCGATATTAAATCGTTCTTCGGCACGTTCGATCGCCATACAGACACGCTCGATCGCCTCACAGTAGTCTCCGTTTCTCAGGGACCATGAGAATGTCTCGCTCCATTCAGGTGATTGTTGTTCATCGAGCGATAGCGATAATGTGCCGCGAGGTGCAACGGCCGCATAATTCCGCATGCTGATTTTCGGCATGACCTGACGGAGATGCATTTCATTCTCATCTTCTCCATGCAGCCAGATGAGCAACGGATACGCATAGTTCGGTTCGAAATGCAGTGGTGTGAACACGGAGCAAATTTCCGAATGATCTGCTGTCTCGTGTTTTCTTTCCGCTATGTTGATCTGAGAATGGTTGTCTGCGGGGAAATCATCAACGATTTCTGTATCGCTGGCTATGGCTTTGAGCTCTTCAAGCATCACGTTGGATGAGAGTCGATTCATAGTTTCGGGTCTTCCTGTGCAGTTTAATAATCACATGCAGTTCGGACTTAATCGCGAAAGATCAGCGAGTTCTCATTGCACTGAATTACGACATTTTCTGTTGCGGGGTGCCCCAATTTGCAATCTGCTCTGCTTTCAAACATCAAGCGCATCAAGGCGGTTGTGCCCCCCGCACAGCGAAGCATGCGTTCGGCGAGACTAGGATTTTTACATTGCAACTTACCCTGAGGGCAAGGCGACTTTGGGATTCGACGTAGAAAGGAAGAAACTACTGGCATCGCTATCAAAACAAGTAGTGGAAGACAGGTTTAGGCAGAGATCATGCCAGTAAAGCTTCCATGGTTTTTACCAGTTCTTTCACAGCTTCCACGCTTTGCTGGAATTCAGCCTGTTCGTGTTCATCCAGTTTCAGCTCTATGATTTTTTCAACGCCTCCCGCTCCTAGGATCGCAGGCACTCCGACGTAATATCCACCCACTTGATATTCTTGATCACAATAAGCAGCCAGCGGAAGAAGTCGTTTTTTGTCCTTAACGATAGCTTCAACCATTTGTGTCGTGGCAGCTGCCGGTGCATAGAAAGCACTTCCTGTTTTTAAGAGGCTTACTATTTCGCCTCCTCCCTTGCGAGTTCTCTCAATAATTTCTTCAAGCCTTGCTGCTGGAAGTAGTTGGCTGATGGGAATTCCGCCAACCGACGTGCACGTTCGGAGTGGAACCATCGTATCCCCGTGGCCTCCCATTAGCATTGCTTGAACATCCTCAACGCTAACGCCAAGTTCCATCGCTAAGAATGTTCGATAGCGAGCCGTGTCGAGGACACCCGCTTGTCCCATAACGCGAGAATGGGGGAATCCGGTAACTTTTTGGGCTCGTTGGACCATGGCGTCGAGCGGATTGCTTACCACAATCACATACGCGTTCGGGCTATGTTTGCCAACTTGTTCAGAAACCGCACTGACAATGGACGCGTTGGTTTTGAGCAAATCATCACGACTCATACCCGGCTTTCGTGGAAGCCCAGCAGTGATGACAACAATATCGCTTTCGGCAGTGTCGCTATAGTCGGTCGTTCCCGCGATTTGACTATCGAATCCCATGATAGGACTCGCCTCCATCAAATCGAGCGCCTTGCCTGCAGGCATGGTCTCAGTTTGAGGAATATCGAGCAGTACGATGTCCCCCAGTTCGGCAGCGGCACACCAATGCGCTGTGGTTGCACCGACGTTCCCTGCACCGATGATCGAAATTTTAGACCTACGCATCTGCACTCCTCATATTTTCATTTTTCTCAGGATTGATTTTCTTCTACCGCATTGAAAGCCACAGGTGTCAGACTCCGAATATCCTTCTGCAGCAATCGACGTCAAGTGGTGGACACGCGAATAGAGGAAATAATTCGCATGAGGAAAAAAGAAATGCGACCGAGAGCGTCAGCCAGGAGTTGACGCGGCGCCAAGACCGCCCATTCGTACACCGCTACTCAGCATGCAACGCATCCCGAGAAGCGATCCCGAATGAACGCTAATTATTGCGAGGGCCCTTTGATGGACAATGGCTCACAGCTTAGCAAATTGTCACTGTAATAGACGCTTTAAGCCGTACGCTGTTTCTGCCCCTCGACAGGGAACATCTTTTCGTGACCAAGCACCATCCCTTCAGTGACGACGTGTTTTTCACCCTCCGGTTGGTCCGGCAGTTCAAACATAATGTCTAGCATGATGTGCTCGATAATTGATCGAAGTCCGCGGGCACCGGTTTCACGCTGTTGGGCTTTTTCTGCAATTGCCGAGAGGGCTCCATCAGTGAACTCCAGTTCCGCATCTTCCATTGAGAATAGCTTTTGATACTGTTTGATCAACGCATTCTTCGGTTCCGTCAATACGCGAACCAAAGCGTCCCGCCCGAGCGGTGTCAGTGAGGAGTGCACGGGCAAGCGTCCGACAAGTTCCGGGATCAGTCCGAATTCGAGGATATCATCACTCGTGACATGCGGGAGCGTACTAGCCAGATCAGAATCACTTTCAAAACCTGACTCCTGACCAAACCCAATCGTCTTTTTGCCAAGTCGTTTGCCGATGATCTTTTCAATACCGACGAAAGTTCCTCCACAGATGAACAGGATGTTTGTCGTATCCATCTGGATGTATTGTTGTTCTGGGTGTTTGCGTCCCCCTTGCGGTGGCACGTTTGCCGTAGTGCCCTCAAGCATTTTTAACAATGATTGTTGGACACCCTCTCCCGAAACATCACGTGTGATAGACACGTTCTGGCTGGTCTTTCCAATTTTATCAATTTCATCGATATACAACACGCCACGCTGAGCAGCCTCCAGATCAAAGTCCGCCGCATGGAGAAGCTTGAGAAGAAGATTTTCTACATCTTCGCCGACGTAGCCTGCCTCCGTTAACGTGGTTGCATCCCCAATCGCGAACGGCACGTTAAGCGCCCGAGCGAGGGAGCGTGCAAGTAATGTTTTACCTGATCCGGTGGGACCGACCAGCAAAATGTTCGATTTCTCAATTTCGATATCGGAGTCCGTATCGCCCGCCATCAGCCGCTTATAATGACTGTGTACGGCGACGGCCAAAACACGTTTACTGTGTTCTTGGCCGATCACGTATTCGTCAAGGTGTGCGACAATTTCTCGAGGCGTCGGTACCTGAGAAAACAGTTGTTTTGATGTTCCACGTCGTCGGCGCTCTTGATCGAGGATCGACTGACAGAGTTCGATGCAATCACCACAGATGTATACGTCGCCGGGACCTTCTACCAAGGGCCCTACATCACGGTAACTTTTGCGACAAAAAGAGCAAAAAGCATTTTTCTTTGTGGTGCTTCCACTGCGGCGAGATCCGCCATCATTATCACGTGCGGTGGGCATCGTCTCTCCTTTCAACGACGGGTGCTTGGTAGCACCACTGGCCTGTGTCCGAGGTCAAGGAATCCTTCATCGGGTGTTGCTCGAGTAGTCTCGGTGAATACTCACCGATAGGGCATCCCTGTCCCAATATCTCGTCTCGAGAAAAGTTGATGTTCCACATCCATCATTTTGGTCCCTGCCGGATCCCTTCCAGCAGGCGGATAAGTCCTCGCGACCGATTCGCTTAAACTAATCCTTATTGTCGGAATTTCTTAACTCCTGTTGCATTTCATACGAAAGCCGTGCTTTTATAGTTCGGAATTCTTCGTCCGTGAGGTCACCCCTGGAATGCATTTCTCTGAAATTGGTGAGTAGTTCTGAGGCGGAACTTGTGTCATCGTCGATAGCATCGCGCCACTTTGACACAGCGTATGCCCCAACCGCGATCAACGCCACGACCGCAGTAAACAGAATAATCGCCAGATACCACGGACCTTCTAATAATTCGACCATGTTGAGCCATCTGAGAATGGCGGACAAAGCGGTGTCCGCGAACCGTCCCGGCTCGGTGCATTATGCACCTCAGCCCCGGCAAAGTCTAGGATCCCACGTGATGGTGTTTGTCGCTCCGGGAAAACTCCTGTCGCACCGGGTCAGCCATAGAGCTTTGAAAACAGTGGTCTTAAATCGCAAAACGTCTTGTAACACTTCGGTTTGCGACTCGGCTAAAACAGATCTCGTAACTTGAGCAGAATTGCATCGGACAAGAAACTTTAAGATGTGGTTCAACATTGCGCAAGGGACACTCGAAAGAGGCTGAAGCGAATGGTTGCAGGTTGCTGTAATCGGTTTCTCAATTTGCTACATTACGACAGCTAGCATCACCAAGGGGGAATGATTCGATGGCACGCACCACGTCAGCCATCAAATATCTGACAGGAAAGCGACCGCCTGCGCCACAGGGGGTGAATGTCGTATTCGGAGGAGATTCCTATTTAAAAAAGATGGTCCTTGCTCGCTTAACGCATCTTATTTTGCCA
>JAYZMM010000004.1:0-10160 GCA_036153155.1 Planctomycetota bacterium | reverse complement strand
TCGCAATTTTGTCGCGCAGGGCCAGGCAGTGGAAATCATTATTAACCATCTTCCCGATCTCACCTTTGAGTCCACCATTGAACAGATCGCAACAACCGAGATGACCGAGCCACCTCGCAGGCTCACCGAGCGGGCCGGTGGGGAATTGCTTACGCAAACCGACACTACGGGTCGTGAACAGCTAATGAGTACGACCTACCAAGCGCGTGTGTTACTCAATGACCCGGAGCATCTACTCCGCGTGGGACTTCGAGGCCAGGCGAAAATCCATACCGCACCGCGCACCTTGGCAAGTCGATTGTGGAGGCTAATTACAGAGACTTTCAACTTCAAGCTTTGAATTCCTGCAGTGATCACTTGCCGGCCGACAATCAAACTGCTGCATGGTTTTGGCGTGCTATTGCAGCAATTCCCGTGATCCATCCCGGGCCGACCGATAAACGCTCAGAATCAGTTGCAACGTTTGTCGTGCCAGAATTGCCGATCCATGCTGCGGCGGCCGCCCGGTTCGGATCGACTCCACATAGTCGGCCAAGCATCGCTTGAGGCTTTCCCTCCGGTCGAGTGAAGTGGGGCTGTCGAGCAAAGTGCTGCCTTTTCCCATCGTATGCAGGTGCAAGGGTGCCTCACGCGAAGCAACCCACTCGAGTGTTGCCTCACTTCCGGCAATAAATCCTAATCGCGGCTGCAACGGATCGGCCGTCAGGGTCCAGGCGTGCGATGCATTGATTCGGAGTGGCCCGTCATAGCCCACGGTATAAGACACAAAGTCCTCACCCTGCTCTGGCACGAACGTCCCATTTGCGGAAATATGAAGCTGTGCTGCGGAGGCATCAACCCATAAAGGTGCCCCTGCCTGGGCCAACCAATCGAGGTGTTTGTAGACCATGTGATAACCGCCATCGATCAGCACACCGCCGCCTGCAAAATCAATGCGGGTCCGCCAACCGTCCTGACGATAACTGGTCGCATGGGCTGCGTAATTATTTTCCACCAGCAGGAAGGGGCGGCCAACCGCGCCGGAGCGGATCACCTGACCGATCCGCTGCACCGATGGATCGTAGAGCTGATTCTGAATGACCAAAAATCGACGGCTCGCATCGGTGGCCGCCGCGTGCAGATTGTCCCAATCATGGAGCGTAAGGCTACCTGGTTTTTCGCAGATCACGTGCTTTCCGGCCGCGATCGCAGCGATAGCCACCGGGTAATGTAGGTGGTGCGGCACCACGATATCAACCAAATCAATATCGGAGCGAGTGAGTGCGTCTTGCCAACTTCCAACGAATACTCGGGTGTTAGGGTAGTCCGCGGCCACAGCCTCAACCGCCAGGCGGTTCCGCCCGACAAGCGTGATTCCGTCGATCGACCGGATCGCACGAAGTGCATCCAAGTGGACGCGTGACAATTTTCCGCTGCCGATGACGAGCACATGCATGGTCAATCCTCGCTACTACTACCGACACACAGATACTGACACGCGGAGACACCAAACGTGAGAAATATTGCAACTATTATTTCAGCCGTTTAAGGACAAAGTCGTGGCCAACCGCGCGAAATCGACCCCAGTCGCCACTTCCTGCCCGATCATCCGGCAATGCCCGCAGCGCGGTGGAGACACCCTCAAGTTGACCAACCTCTATCCAACGGAAGCCCGAGATACCCTCTGACTCATCCTCCGCAACCGGCTCCCCCTCAACATCGGGTACCTCGAAAACAAAAGAGACAAAGTGCACATCCTGCTCCGGTTCATCCGGATCCGAGGTATGAAATCTGTATTGAATCACCCCGAGAAATCGCTCCTGCTGCACCTCGAACTGCGTTTCTTCTCGTACTTCGCGTCGCAGCGAGGTCGGCACCGGCTCGCCCCAATCGATGCCCCCGCCAGGAATCCGGTACAAATCGGGGGGATATTTATGTTTGGTGTGAAGCAGCAACTCCCCAGTCGTGCGGCGAAGCACGAACAGAATTTCGCCTCGCCGATTTTTAAAGGCTTTCCGGTAAAATCGGACCGAGCGAGGCGACATCTCTAAATCGACATCCTCAACGGGGAACTTTCCGTAGCGGTTTTCAAGTGTTTCCAGCTCTTCAGCAGCGACGCAGTGGTCGTTCTCGTTGGGCATCAACGGGGACCTTTCTTTTCGTAGCGATTGGCGAAAAAGAAGCAAAAACCGGGTGTGAACACCGTGTATTTAATCGATCCCTGTTCGCCCTGACAGGGGATTCGCCCGGTCCACCACACCCTGAAACCGAACGACAGGCCATCGGCCCACTGAATAGCACGAATAGCCCCCCCAATGGCACCCTGGTAGTCGGCTCAATTTGGCTCCAGATTTGGCCCGATGCGGGTTGTGCGGTTAACACCGGTTTTATTTTGAAACTCTTACCTGCGACCCCTTTACAGAATGCCGTAAGACTCATAAATTCAACCGTTTAGCAGAATTCCAGTCCTCTTGGTTGGTCGCAAAACGAGCGACAAACAGGCGGGGTTCGGTCGTCGTAAGTGATTCCTCACAGTTTTGTACGACCGAAGGAAAGTTGATTGGATACGGGCGGACGGGGCGACCACCGTTTGGCTTTCGTGATAAGCGGTGGTTGGTTTGCATGCTTCATAGACGATAGACGAGCACAAGAAGCACACAAGCAGCAACAGAAAAAGACGGAAAACAAAAACAAGCAGAAACGGAAACGGGAAGCAGCGTGGCAAAGTCCCAAGAAATAATTCGCATCCGGATGGAGGCCTATGACCACTCGGTCCTAGACCAAAGTGCGGTTGAAATTGTCGATACGGCAAAACGGACGAACTCTGAGGTTCATGGCCCGATTCCACTGCCCACACGCATTGAGCGGTACACGGTTATCTCGGGACCGCACGTGCACAAAAAATCACGACAACAATTTGAGATCCGAACACATAAGCGATTGATCGACATTGTGGAAGCAACGGCAAAAACGATTGAATCATTGAACAAGTTGAGTTTGCCGGCAGGCGTCGAAATCAAAATTAAGGCGTCGAGTCGATAGCCAAGGTGCCACTCGATTCACAATCGATCCTACAGACAAACAAGCAACGGCGAAACAAGCGGAAATAGAACGACACTCAAGGCCTGATTTAAATATGTATTGGAAGCAAGGTCGGTAAACTGTAACCAGCGAAAAGACTGAGTTGCATGTTCCCTCCTGCAGACGCACGTAAAAAGGTTCAGCTATGGCGATCGGATTACTCGGCCGCAAGGTCGGGATGACACAAATTTATGACGCGGATTCTGGTGTGGTAGTGCCGGTCACCGTCATGCAGGCTGGTCCTTGTCACGTGCTTCAGGTGCGAAGCCAGGATGCGGACGGTTATGATGCCGTTCAGCTCGGCTATCTCGATAAACCCCGACGATTAGCCCGTCGCAGTGAGCGTGGTCACGTTGCCAAGCTTGACAGCAAGCGGTCAAAGATGCGGGCACAGGCAGGTGTCGCAGCCGTACCAAAGGCGGATTGTGAACCAAAGCGATTCGTGCGTGAGTTCCGAGGAACAACCGACGCTGTGAATGTCGGTGATTCGGTCAGCGTTGATAGTTTCGCCGAAGTAGCCAAGGTCGATGTGGTGGGCACCACAAAGGGGCGTGGATTCTCCGGTGTCATGAAGCGCCACAATTTTGCTGGTCAGCGGGCGTCGCACGGGGTCAAAAAGTGTCATCGGCATGCTGGAGGAACCGGTTGCAGTGCATACCCGTCACGATTGTTTAAGGGGAAGCATATGGCGGGACAGTATGGTAACGCACGCTGCACAGTACGGAACCTCAAGGTTGTCCAAGTGGATGCCGAAAACGAATTGTTGATTGTGCGGGGTGCCGTTCCGGGGCCTAATGGTGGCTATGTGATGATCCGTGAGACTAACAAGCTGTAATAAGCGGGTGTTAAAAATGGCTGAACTGCCAGTATATGACAAAGCGGGCAAAAAGGTTGGCACCTACGCCATCGATGCAAGTGAAGTTGCGCCGAAAATCAATCGGCAGCTACTCCACGATGCGGTCGTGATGTACCAAGCTAATCACCGGCAAGGGACATCCCGCACCAAGAGTCGTGGCGAGGTGAGCGGATCGACCAAAAAGATGTACCGCCAGAAAGGAACAGGAAACGCGAGGGCCGGATCACGGAGAAGTGGCGTTCGTCGAGGTGGTGGGCATATTTTTGCACGCCGACCTCGCGATTACTCCTACCGACTGCCGCGCAAAGCCGTGCAATTGGCAACGCGGATGGCAATTGCCTCGAAAATCCGCGATGACCAGGTGGTTGTGATTGATCAATTTGATTTTGACGCTCCAGCGACGCGGGAAATGGCGGCAATCCTCAGGTCGTTGCAGTGCGATGGGCAGACCGTGCTAGTAACAACCGAGCAACTCGACAACAACGTTTACAAGAGCGCACGAAATATCACCGATGTTTCGGTTTCACCGGTGAGTGACCTCAATGCCCTAAGTGTGCTGAAGCCGAAAAAAATGCTGGTGACTCGCGCAGCTTTAGACCGGATTAAAGAGCGAGCACAAGGAGAGGCCGCGGGTTAAAGAAGATGCAGTGAATCCGCGTTGGGGCTGAATGCAGTGAATCAACGAAGAGTTCCTTGAGACCTTTTTGACATAGTTGACACAGATTGTGGTGCAAGCGATGGCGACAAAAAAGAAAAAGCAGCAGGCGGTGACGGAGAATCAACCGGGCCGCACAAAGCTCCAGCTGGAGCCTCATCAGGTTCTGCTCCGCCCACTGGTCACCGAGAAAGGAATGCATCGGAGTACTCGGTTTAATGCATATTCCTTCGAAATCAATCGATTGGCGACCAAGGAAGACGTGCGTGTGGCTGTAGAGAAAATGTTTGACGTGAAGGTTCTGGAGGTGCGGACGCAAAACCGAAAAGGAAAGCCGCGTCGAAGTCGTTTTCGCTATGGCTATACGAAGGACTGGAAAAAAGCGATTGTCAAGCTCGACCCTGAATATCGCATTGATTTCTTTTAACAAATAACACACTGAATTTTTGGTACATCTGGCTTTCATTTTCCGGGAATAAAAACATGGGCATCAGGCGATACAAACCGACAACGCCAGGAAGGCGGGGAGCGAGTGTCAGCGATTTTGCGGACATCACGGCCGGAAGTAAGTCGCCCAAGAAGTTGCTCAAGAGCAAGCGCAAAACCGGGGGCCGGAATAATCAGGGGAAGATCACCGCACGGCATCGTGGTGGCGGGCACAAACAGCGTTATCGACTCATTGATTTCCGCCGCAATAAGGATGGAATTCCTGCAAAGGTTCACGCGATCCACTATGACCCGAATCGCTCAGCGAGGATTGCTCTATTGCATTATGTCGATGGCGAAAAGCGATACATTCTGGCGCCGCAAGGGCTTGAGGTAGGCATGCGGGTCGAAAGCGGCACAGATGCCACACCCACCGTCGGCAACTGCCTTCCGCTGCGTAACGTTCCGCTCGGTATGGCTGTTCACAACATCGAATTGCAACCAGGACGCGGTGGCGTGCTCTGCCGCTCAGCAGGTGCCAGTGCGGTATTAGCAGCCCGCGAGGCGGATTGGGCGCAAATCAATTTGCCGAGTGGAGAAATTCGTCGCGTGCCCGCGAATTGCCGAGCCACGGTCGGTGCGATCGGTAATGCCGACCACATGAACGTGGTGCTGGGTAAAGCGGGACGGAAGCGCTGGCTCGGTCGCCGACCTCACGTTCGTGGCACGGCGATGAACCCGATTGACCATCCGCACGGTGGTGGCGAAGGCCGCACTAAAGGAGGCCGTCATCCAGTGAGTCCGACGGGAAAATCGGCCAAGGGCGGTGCTACCCGTTATCGGCGTAAGGCATCGAACAAAGCGATTGTGCGAAGACGAAAAACGAAGCGTTACGGACAACTCAAATTAAACAAGTGATTTTAAAATCAAACCGGAGTAATGACTCCGGAAAATGAAACAAGAGTGAACTTAATAAGAAGGTAGTCGATGGGAAGATCGTTAAAAAAAGGTCCGTTTGTTGATCCAAAGCTTTATGGCAAGGTTGAAAAACAACGCGACCTCGGCGCGAAGGAACCTATTAAGACATGGGCCCGCGCCTGCACGATTATTCCGGAGTTCGTCGGCTACACATTTTTGGTGCACAACGGAAAAGTGCACATGAAAGTTTTTGTGACAGAGGATATGGTAGGCCACAAATTGGGAGAATTCGCGCCGACGCGAACCTTCCGAGGACACGCTGGATCGAAAGCCAAATAAAAGTAGTCTTGCTTCTGGGCAACCGCGTCGACGCGATCGCTCAAAGCCGAGAATTGATTGAGAAGCACTATGGGATTCAAAGCCAGTCATAAATACGCACGGATCAGCCCACGAAAGGTACGTTCGCTAGCGGACATGATTCGCGGACAGCGGGCGGACGTGGCCCTGGATATCCTGAAGTACCAACCACACCGCGGAGCGAGGTTATTGGAAAAGGTGCTGCGAAGCGCTTTAGGCAATGCGATGGACCCTGACCAAAATTCTGGCCAAGGAACACGGATTGAGCAACTTGTGGTCCGCGATGCCCGCGTGGATGGTGGACCGATGTTCAAGCGGATGCGACCAAGGGCACGGGGCATGGCCCATGTGATTAAGAAGCGGACCTCCCACATCAGCATTGAATTGGAATAGGATTGGAAGATTAAGGATGGGACAAAAAGTAAATCCAACCGGTTTCCGCGCAGGCATCATGGAAGGCTGGAAGAGCCGCTGGTATGCCTCGAAAAAAGATTTTTCGGAATTGCTCGTTGAAGACCAGAAGATCCGTAAACATCTGAAAAAGAAATGCCGTTTTGCAGGCATCTCGAAGATTGAGATCGAACGAACTCGTGACGAAGTGAAAGTGATTCTTCACGCGGCTCGCCCGGGCATCATTATCGGCCGCAAGGGCCAGGAGGTAGAGCGATTGCAGGGTGATCTGCAAGACCTTGTAGGGCGACGCATCAACATCAAGATTGAAGAACTTTCCCGTCCCGAAATGTATGCCCAACTCGTGGCAGAAGATATCGGAGAGCAGTTGCAGAAGCGGGCCAGTTTCCGACGAACAATGAAGCGGGCCATGGAGGCCAGCATGGAGGCGGGCGCGAAAGGGATCAAGATTCAATTGGCAGGACGATTGGGTGGTGCCGAGATGGCCCGTCGCGAAAAGCAGATCAGCGGCTCCATTCCCCTGTCGACGCTACGGGCACAAATTGATTACGGATTCTCCGAGGCGAAAACCGCTCAGGGGAATATTGGAATCCAGGTATGGATCAACCAAGGTATGTACCAACAAGAGGAAAAGACCGATGGCGCAGATGCCGAAGCGGGTCAAGCACCGAAAAGTCCAAAAAGGACGTATAAAAGGTAAAGCCACACGCGGCAATCGTGTCGTGTTTGGTGACTACGGCCTCCAGGCCGCCGAGGGCGGCTGGGTGAGTGCTGCAACGATCGAAGCCGGACGTATCGCCGCGCAGCAGTATCTGCGTGGTGAGGGTAGGTTGTATATCCGCATTTTCCCACACAAGCCAATCACCTCGATCCCACTGGAAACGCGAATGGGTAAAGGAAAAGGTGAACCAGACTATTGGGCGGCGGTCGTGAAGCAGGGAAGCCTGCTCTATGAGATTGGTGGCACGACTGAGGAAATTGCAAAAATGTGTTTCGCGCGGTTGGCGCATAAGATGCCGTTACGTGTTCGGTTTGTGAAGCGGAGGTCTGCCTGATCCAATGACGAAAGCAGCCGAATTACGAGAAATGAGCGATGAGCAACTCGGTTTGACGCTCAAAGACACCTGCGAGCATTTTTTCCGCTTGCGGATTCAGGCGCAAACCGAACGCTTGGACGCCCCGAGTGAACTGAAAAAGAATCGCCGGTTGATCGCGCGGATCAAAACGATACAGAGAGAGCGTGCCGGAGGGCTGGGGAAGTCACAGACTGGCGACTCCACAAAATCTGGTAAAGAGGACGGGGCCGACGGCGAGTAAGGCTGGCAGAACAAAACCCAGAATAAAACATAGGCACGTAACACAATTCCAAAGAGACAGATTGATTGGGCCGCACGGCCCGGAGACGGGAGCATTTAAGATGCCAAAAAAGGTAGCGGTGGGAGTGGTCACGAGGGATAGCGCTGCAAAAACGCGGCGTGTCGAATTACCTCGATTGATTCAGCACCCGAAATATAAAAAGTATCTTCGTCGTCGGACCATCTGCCATGTCCACGATGAAAAGGAAGAGTCGAGCATGGGAGACACAGTGGAGATTATTGAGTGTCGCCCTTACTCCAAAACAAAGCGATGGGAACTTGTCCGCGTCGTGACTAAGAGCACGGCTGTCGACCTGGCAGCGATGAAAGCAGCCAAGGCGGCAGAGGCGGAAGCATCCCAGGAAGACTGATTACCAGATCGCTGAAAAAGCGATGAAAAACACACGACAAATTTAAACCAAGTACGGTCAACAAGATCGAGTTATGTGGCGTCCTGCGGGACGGAATTGAGTGCAGCGATGATTCAGATGCAAACCCGACTAAACGTGGCGGACAACACTGGTGCCAAAGAGGTGATGTGCATCAAGGTGCTTGGTGGTTCCCGTCGTCGTACGGCAGGACTTGGGGACGTGATCGTCTGCAGCGTGAAGTCGGTAATCCCTGGAAGTGACATTAAAAAGAAATCAATCGTGCGGGCGGTCATTGTGCGGTGCAAGTCACCCACCCGTCGTGAAGATGGAAGCTATGTCCGGTTCGACAGTAATGCGGTGGTCATCATCGACGGAGATCGAAATCCGCGTGGAACACGTATCTTCGGTGCCGTTGCACGAGAACTTCGGGAACGACGATTTATGAAGATTGTGAGCCTCGCGGGAGAGGTGGTGTAATGAATATTCGACTCGATGATACGGTGGAAGTCGTCGCGGGTGCTGACAAGGGCACGCGTGGCCGAGTTCTAAAAATTATTAAAGACAAACAGCGCGTTGTCATTGAAGGTGTGAATCGTGTCAAGAAGCACGTCCAGCGCAGCCAGAAGAATCCCCGCGGTGGGCAGCTTTCAAAAGAAATGCCGATCAGCATTTCAAACATTCGCCTGCTATGCAACGCATGCAGCAGTCCGAGTCGTACGGGTCTGCGGTACCAGGAGGATGGAGCAAAGGAACGATTTTGCAAAAAATGTGGGGCAGGATTAGGTGAGATCGCGCCTCCTAAAGCCGCGCATACAAAAAAGTAGTAAGAGCAGTTTTTCAGATTCGACGATAAGATTTTATTGAAGGCTCGGCAGGGTTAAACAGATGGCATCGCTACCTCGATTACAAGAAAAATATGAGAAGGAGATTCTTCCTGCCCTGGCGGAAAAGCTTGGACGGAAAAATCGACTTGCGCTCCCGAGATTGCAAAAAATTGTCGTCAGCATGGGTGTAGGTAGTGCGATCACTGAAAAGAAGCATATGGATATGGCAGTCTCGGCCTTGACGGAAATTACCGGCCAGAAACCTTCGGTGCGACGAGCGACCAAATCGGTGGCTGGCTTCAAACTTCGTGAAGGATCGCCCGTGGGATGCATGGTGACGCTTCGGCGAACACGGATGTATGAATTTTTGGATCGCCTGATTGCTCTCGCACTTCCCCGCGTGCGTGACTTTCGTGGCCTGAAACCCAAGGCCTTTGATGGCCGGGGCAATTACAGCCTGGGCCTACAGGAACAGTTGGTATTCCCAGAGTTAAATCCTGATAAATATCCGCTGACGCAGGGCATGAATATCGCGATGGTCACCTCGACGCCCAGCAATGAAGAGGCACGGTTGCTGCTCGAGGGCTTCGGCCTCCCGCTGCAAACTGAGGAAACGACAACAAATTAATTCAATCAAAAGATTACAGCGACTTTAAAAACTCTCAACAAAAAAACTATTTATAAGCGCACTCATACGTTATGGCTAGCAAATCAAAAATCGCAAAGGCATTGAGATCACCGAAGTTTTCTTCGCGCTCTGAGAGACGCTGCAAACTGTGCGGGCGTCCCCGGGCTGTGTATCGAAAATTTGGAATCTGTCGGATTTGTTTTCGGAATCTGGCAGATCGTGGAGTGATTCCAGGTGTCAAAAAAGCAAGTTGGTAAACCGGAGAAATTGTTTCGATGATGACCGATCCAATCGCTGAT
>JAYZMM010000003.1:0-5819 GCA_036153155.1 Planctomycetota bacterium | reverse complement strand
TCGATAGGCATGAAGTAACCAATCATCGGACATCGAATCGACCGAAACGCGATGCATGCGAACCATCGGGAGCCGATCCGGATCGACACCCTCGGGAGATATCGGCTGAGGTAACGGTAGGTCGAGTTCCTCGCGAAGCCGATTAAAGTCGACGATTTCCCCGGCCGTTGCGTGAGAGGTTTCCAGCACCAGCACGGCCGCCTGAAGGCTGCGACTCACGCCATCCTCGGCAGCGACCTGTCGAGGCGTTTTACCACCGAGTGCCGGTTGTGAGAGTTCCGGCCAGATTTCAAAGATCGCCTGCCGTTGTTTTTCTCCGGAGAGACGTTCACGATCCGCCACCGGGGTGTCGGGCGGCACCCGGGTCTGCATCGCCATTTTTCGTTCAATCTCGGGCACTTCACTCAAAACCTGCTCGTGCCCGTCCTGCCCGAGTTTGTCCTGCGCGATAGTATTGAGCAATGTCAACGTCGCAGCTGCGTTTGCGTCCTGATAGAGAACAAATTCAAGGCGAGCGTTACGATCGGTTTCACGCCCGAAAAGATAACCTTGACCAAGCACCGAGGGCATTGCCTCAAGCGACAGTCCTGCGCCACTTTCGGGCATTTCTTTGTCGAGAAGTAAAAAGACCAGTCGCGGCGGTGGCTGACCTTCCTCTTGAAGTGGACTGGGTGGGGAATCGCCCATCACTTCGGTCTGCTTGTGGGCCGTGAAGAGGGCTGCGAGTGCATCCGCATCTTCGGTTTCCAGAGTGTGGCAAACCAGTGCGACAGTCTCGTAATCGGCGCGAGGATCAATGAGTTGACCTATTGCTTCGGCTTCAATCGCCTGATCCGGGTCGAGCGAATCGAGTGCGGCATATTTTTTCCAGTTGTCTGTAGCCTCTTCAACGCGTGCTAACCAGGATTGCAGGATCGCAAGATTTCCGATCACGACCGGCGACGTGCTCGGTCCTGCATTCTGCTCGGCTAAGATGGTGAGTTGATCTACACTTTCAAGCCAGCGACCTTTGGCCGCGAGCCCGACGGCCGCTTGAACTTCGGCCGCTTCACCAGTTGCGTCCAACAGTGGTTGCTCATCGCGCAGTAGCAGAGGAACTTCTGGTGAACGGATTAGCGGCGCAAGGAGTGACATAGCGCGGGGATCTTCCGAGCCGCCAATTGACGCTTGAAGCAGCAGGTGGGCTCGTGCCGCTAGAACATTTCCTGCCGCGAGTAGGGCGCGGCCTACCATGCCGATTGCCTCGTAAACTCGGATCGGCATCTGTTCCACCACCATGGCGAGCGCTTGCTGAAGCTTGACAACCGCACCGCGGGCATCTTCCGATTCGGCCAGCTGGATCGCGCGTTCGGCAGCAGCGATGGGGTTTTGAGGATGTTTTTCCTCAAAGTATTGTAAGGTCTCTTCAAAGGCCTCAGCCTGCTGCATTTCGTGATGCAGTAATGTTTTGATTGCCAGCAAGCAGGCACGATCAGGATGCGTTTGCCGTAGCTTGTCGATGTGTTCCAGGCAGGCCAAACGCTGCTCTCCCTCGAGCATTTTCTGAATTGCCTCAAGCTCACTGAGCAGATCTTCACAACAGAATTTCACTTTTTTGCCCGTACCGCACGGGCAGGGCATGTAACGATCGAAGGGCATGCTGGTCTTTCCGGAAAAAAGGTCGCCCCCCTGGGGGGACCGAATGAAACAAAGTGCAAGACATGACAGCATAAACCGCAGGCCGTGGCACCGACAACTCACCCACCAAGTGTGCTTTTTTGGGTAATTTTCACGCGTTGGCCGCCAATCGCTAAGAATCTGCAGGGAATAGAGAAGCTATGACGATTTTTTGGATTTTGACGATTATTTCTAGCGAGACTAGTGGGAATTGGTCGATTAACGCCTCTGAGGCCCCGGCTCCCGGTTTGTGGGCGGCCTCGTCCCCCTTTTTGGAAGGGATTTAAACGCAAAGATGCAAGCAGTGTCCGTTTGAAAAGGAACCACACGTTGCACCGACTGATGGATTGCCAACGTTTGGCGATGCGAGTTTTGCTGATCGCGGCCATTGCCGGGATCACACTGGCAGCCGGTGCGCAAGATCCCTGGCAGTTGGCGGTCGAAGATCTGCCGCCACTCGATTTTCCGGGTCCGTCCGCAGGCGGCAGTTCTGCCGAGGGCGAGGTACCTCCGTACCGCCTGCCGTTGCCGAATCCCAGTCGGTCTGACTCGGGAGTGTCGGCGGGCTCCACTAGTTCCACCTCAGGTGGTGACAGCTCCAAAGGTGACACCGGCTCCGGGAGCGCGGAGAATTTATCGATAGAGGGCGATGAAGGAGACGAAGGGGAAGACTGGGTTTCTGATGAGACGATGTACAACGAGCCGGAAGAATATCAGATTGGTAATTTTCTGGCGCCCGTTTTTAGCAGTAGCGACTGGTATCGCAATGGCACCTGGTATGTCAATGCAACGGCTGAAGGTATTTGGCGGTCGAGTGGCAAGCCGAAAGTTCTTGCCAAAGACCTCTCGGGTACACTCAGTCCCCTTTTTTCCGGCACACCAATTGTTCAGATCACAACTCGTCATAAAGGTTTTCGCTTTGAGCCGGGTCTTGGTCTGGTGATCGGGCGTTTTTTAGGTCGTGATTATTTAAATCGCGACGCGAGCGTAGAATTTGGATTTCTCGGTCTTTTTGATTGGCAGACCGACCTGCGGATCGCAAGCGCAGATGAGAACCAGCTTTTCACCGCCCTGAACCTTAATGGACCGGGCGGTAGCAGCCTTCAAAATCTAACAGGCATTCCCTTGGGAACGGTATTGATCCCAGGTTTTGACGCTGTCGATTCTCAAGAATTCGAATATTCTATTGATTTCAACAGCTTTGAGGTCAATGTGCGACTGTCGCACCGGCCGGGTAGAGACCGAATGGTCGCCATGCCAGATGGAACTTGGTCTCGACAGCTTAACAGCGGAGGCGTACCATCGTTCTTTGCTGGCATGCGTTATATCGGCATCAAAGAACGGCTGTTGTGGCGAAGTAGGGAGTTACAAAAGCCCCAATATGGTGGCACGTATAACGTGAATACTGGGAACAAGCTGTTCGGCCTGCAGTTCGGTGGCAGCTATACCTGGGAAACCAAGACCTGGAGTGCCGGTGCAACGGGGAAGGCGGGAGCGTATTTAAACTTTGCCGAGATGAGCCGGAGCATTGTGGGAAATGGAGAGCCACAAGACGATTTACCCGCTAGTGCTGGGGCATTACCAGATTACACATACGCTACGAACCTACCAGGCCTTGATAATTTCAATGCAAATGCTGCGGACACTGCTCGGGACACCAATTGGCAGTACCGGGGGAATCAGCGAGCGAGCGTCTACGCCGCATTTTTAGAGAGCAAGCTTTTCGCCCAATATAATGTCAATCCGAATCTGAGTTTCCGAATGTCATGGGATCAGTTCTGGATCAACGGTTTGGCCATGGCGCCTTATCAGCTTCACTTCGAACCGGCGCGGTCCAAGATTAACGCCGGTGGTAACGTCTATTTCACAGGGCTGTCCCTCGCTGGGCAGTGGGTATGGTAATGCAGAAACCGGCATTCTTCACACGCAACGCTTTTCTGCTGTTATTGGCAGCAATTTTTTTGCTGCCGATTGTGCTCCGAGGAGCGCGAATCGCGCTGGAGAACAATAAGAATGATGTCAAAGCCTGGCTTCCCGATGGCTTTGAGGAGACGCGGGAATTGGATTGGTTCCGGGAGCAATTTTTAGGCGAACAATTTGTGGTGATCAGTTGGCCCGGTTGCACGCTTGACGATCCAAGGATTGAAAAGTTGGCCCAGGCGCTTGTGCCTCCCGACACGCCCGAAAATGCCGATCTGCCCCAACGAAGTTTTTTCAAGAGCGTGATCACTGGGCCGCAGGTCCTTTCCAGAATGACCGACCCTAAGGGGAATCTAAAGCTCAAACGTCGCGAGGCACTCGATCGTATGCAAGGGGCACTGATCGGCCCCGATGGCCAAACGACCTGCCTGGTCGCCACATTGACCGATGGTGCGGAAGATAATCTACGTGCCGGATTGGGCAACTCGTGGCCTTTGACCCGAATTTTGATGGGACGTGAGGACGGACTACTTTTTAAAATTGCCGAAGCTTCCTGTGGCCTCGATAAATCTGAAATCCGGATCGGCGGGCCCCCGGTCGATAATGTGGCGATCGATGACGAGGGTGAAATAACGCTGATGCGACTGGTCGGGCTTTCTGCCTTGGTCGGGCTGGGACTCTCCTATTATTGTTTCCGCAGCAAACGTGTGACGACCATGGTTTTTTTCTGCGGCGTCTACGGGGCAGCTTGCAGTTTGATGATCGTCTATGTCACGGGCGGCCTGATGGATGCGGTCTTGCTGGTGCTGCCCTCCCTGGTGTACGTGCTGGGTCTCTCGGGCGCGATTCACCTGGTGAATTATTATCAGGACGAAGTCGAGGCGGCGGGTCTGGAAGGTGCGCCGGGCCGCGCGCTGCGTGCCGGTTGGCTCCCCTGTACGTTAGCAGCGGTGACCACCGCACTCGGTCTTGGATCACTAATCACTAGCGAGGTGATTCCGATTCGTAAGTTTGGCGTGTACTCGGCCTATGGTGTGCTGTTCACGCTGGTTGTGCTGTTTGCTCTCCTGCCGACCCTATTGCAACTCTGGCCGCCGAAGCAAAAGAAAAAGAAGCACAGCAAACAGGGTCAGGTACATAATACGCCCTTCTCCAAGTTACTGCTTGGTATGGGAGATATGATTATCCATCGCCATGCAGTGGTGACGATTCTATGCCTGATCATGCTATTGGTTCTTGGTGCTGGTCTGGCAAAGACCAAGACCACGGTGCAGTTGATGAAATTGTTTGATCCGGGTGCCAATATTATTCGCAATTACACCTGGCTGGAGGGAAATCTCGGGAATCTGGTGCCAATGGAGGTGGTGCTCCGAATGGACCATTCTCGTATGCGTAAGGGATCTGAACCGATCCTTTCTGCCGAAGGGCATTATCGCTTGAGCATGCTTGAGCGGATGGAAATGGTCGAGCGGATTCAAAAGCGCATTGAGCAGCTTCCCGATGTGGGTCGTGCCCTGTCGATGGTCACCTTTGCCCCTGAGTTGCCGGAGCAGGCCAACAATCTTGGTGTGTTCGCCGAACGGTCAGGATACAATTCCGCACTTCAGCAGCATCGCCAGGACTTTTTGGAAGAGGATTATTTCCGTGTCGATGGCAGTGAAGAACTATTTCGTGTCAGTGCTCGACTTCCGGCGCTGAGCGATGTCGACTATGGACAATTTGTGGAAGAGATTCGCCATGCGGTAATTCCCCTGCTGGCTGCATATCGGGAACGTGAAAAGATCATCAGTGCGATTGCGCGGCCAGGAGAGTCGCTGCGAGGAAAGCGGGTCTGTCTGGTGGGCACACCGGCAGATGATGCATCGCAATCGCCCGCTACCGAGAAGCAGTCAGAAGAAGTAATCGAAACTGCATCGCGGAAAGAGATGTTGCAAACCCTGAGCGAACTTCTCAAGGTAGCCGGCGTTCGTGTGACCTCGATCAAAGGCCCCGATTCGGGACAGCCTCAGAAACAAGCGATCACCGCAAATCAAGAGCACGCGAAGGCAGCGGCATATTTCAATAAGTTTGATCTTGTTTATTTTGCCGATGCCCATCCCGCAGTGGCAGAAGATTTCATTAAACGGCATGCGAAACAAGTTCTCGATCAACGTGCAATGCGGTTGCTAGATACAACCCGGGAAGAGGAACAAGCCGGTGGCATTTGGCCGGTCTATACGGGTGTGGTACCGTTGGTTTATAAG
>JAYZMM010000002.1:0-8198 GCA_036153155.1 Planctomycetota bacterium | reverse complement strand
CGTTGTAACTGTATTGCGCGTGATCTGCGGTGGCCACGATCGGAATCACCCCCGCCCAGGTGTCGGGATGGGCGAGCCCGATATCCCACGCTGCATCACCACCACTTCCATGTCCGCTTAGGAAAACACGGTCGTTATCGATTGAGATTCGGCGAGACGCATCACGGAGACTATTAAGTACTGCAGCATGCTCCCTCGCGGTGAACTGATATTTAGACTGTCGTGGTTTTGCCCAGGCCGGAGCTATCACAATATATCCGTGACGCGCAGCTTGTCCTGTCCTTCGGCCCGCGTCGTCGACACCGCCCGCCCACCAGTCGATTTGATGTCCCGGACTGGTATCCCTTCCGTGCAGGGTGACGATCACCGGATATCGACGATAGGGATTGTATTCGGGGGGCAATTGAACCAGGTAAGGCACATTCTGTTGACCGTTGCCAATTTTTGCTTCGAGTTGATAAAACCCGGGCGTTTCCGCAAGCCGTTCCGGGAGTTCAAGAGGCGGACGCATGTGGGAGAGGATTGCCGCAACCCACTGCATCTGTCCTGCCTCCTGAGAACGGATTTGAGCCAAAATCCCGCGTCGTTCACTCAATACCTCGCTGCGCAAAAAAGCCCGAGCCAAATCACGAACGCGAAAAAGCGATCGCGCGATCGACAGATTATCGGTTGCTTCTGCGGCTCCAACGACCCAACCGCTGAGCGCGAGCGCGATTTTTCTTTCCGGTGGTAGGCTGGCATCCTTCTCAAGCTGAATGAAACTCCCCACCCGATCGAGTGTGTAAGCGTTCACATCGGCGACAACCTCGTTGACCATTGGTTTCAATGTGTCTGCTGTTTGTTTGTTCTCGACCTTGCCTAATTCACGTTCGAGTGCGGTTTTTACAATTGCACTTTGCTTGGCTACCTCTTCATATTGCTGCAAGATTTCTCGGACTTCGATCAGGGTTGCACCGGCAACATCCTGATCGGGAAACTGTTCTAAGATTTGCTTTGCGAGCTGGTGTTGCCCTGCGTCATAGCGCTGTCTTATTTCGCGTAGTCCGCGAGTCGCTTTTAAGTTGCGGATACCCACGATTTGCCGCTTCCAATCGCGATCCGGAAAGTCGGTGGCTATTTTTTCTAGTTCTTTCTCTGCTGCGGCATATCGCTCTGCTTCGAGAAAAAACTGATAGATATCGAGTCGACGATCCAGATTGGTCGAATCGATTGCCTGGTTCAGTAAGTTAGAGATAAACTGGGCAGACAATGTGCTGGTGGCGTAACGTTGATCGATCAGAATGCGACGTCCATTACGTAATGTTTGCACTCGAAAAAATCGAGGTGTAATCCGTGTGATCCCCTGGATGATTACGGCGACCCCTTTTTCAGTTTTGATTTCGATCGTACGACGGCCAAAATTGTCCCAGCGAGCATTTTGCTCACCTCGATTCAAAACCGGACCGAGGGCGATCAGAGGATTTCCTTTTTGCGCTACGGGTTGATGCGGAATTTCGAACGAAATTTCATCTTGGCCAATGTTGGGCGTGACTTCGCGTATTTGGTTGACCGGGACATAGATTCTTCTGAGGTCGTCATCAATCAGAAGAATGCTGCCACCATCCTCCATGTTCGAAGCATTCGGATCCACTACAAGGGTTCCGATGCGTGCAACCTCGCCTTTGAACGTGACACCGTTCTTAAGCTGAATGCGAGCACCGGCGGCCTCAGTACCCGCGAGACCAATAGTGACAACCGGCGCGAGGCAAACCCAAATAAGGTAGAAAAAAAATCGCAGTGGTTCAGAATTCATGAGGGTGATTTTTTGCTTACAGAGCATCCCGGGAATGGTCAGCGATCAGATATTTTGCGCGATTTAATACGGGAAATAAACGTAATTTTGAGGACCCCGTCCCCCAATCGACGGCAGCCCCATTTTCTCCAGGCTAGATCGAAAGTCAAATTCACCGCATCACCCCGAAATAACCTCGGCTGATTGACAGACTTAGCGCAGCTTGCCCAGAATAGCCTTTTTGATATGTGTCCCCAGGTGTCTCGCGTGATTACTCAAAAACTGGTCCTTCGTTTACTCCTGCTGGCTGTCTTGCTGCCGGTTGCCCTCTCGGTGGTGCTCGGGACCGGGCACCTACTGCGATCAATGAATGATATTGTGTGGGGGAATGTGCTGCTTCGTGTGGCCCTACTGGGAGGGCTTGCCTGGCTGGTCACACTTGTTTTATTGCTCTTTGCCCTGGCGGCTCGCGCTGCCGGCTCAACGCGCGGTTCGGATATGGAGGAAGATTTCCCCCCCGTAAAGCCGATGGATAAAAGGGAAGATTAGCGCCTCGGTCTACCGCTGGTTCTCAAGCAGTTTTGCCACATGGCGCAAAATCTGGGCAGGAGGGCGTCTCTCTTTTATAATAAGTTACGGAACGGGTATTGGCCTTGCAATTGAGAAGGAAGCATTCCTTATGGCTTCTGGTTCGACGGTACCGCGGGATTCTAAAACGGCATCTCAAAGCCCGCACCGTGGGATTCCGTCTGGCTATATTGAGAGTCAACTCGAAAAGACGAGCGGCGAGGTGCGTCTTGTCGAAATAAGCATCGCGATTCTCACGCTATGTCTTATCGTTCTGGGCTATGTTCTGGTGCTTGGAGTCCTCGAACACTGGTTCTTCTCAAGCGGACTATCTGTCGCAACGCGAACGCTCCTTCTGATCGGTCTTCTAACAGTCCTGGTCCTTTATGCGCGACGTCGTTTGTTTCCGTATGTGCGATATAAGATAAGTTTGGCATATGCTGCGCATACCATCGAGCAGTCGGAGCCACGGCTAAAAAACAGCTTGCTGAATTTCCTTTTTTTAAGGCGGCAGCAGAAAGGGGTGCCGGATGTTGTGTTTCGCGGACTCGAGCAACAAGCGGCTACCGGACTTTCACGGGTATCGCTCGATTTGTCGATCGAGCGAAAACGTTTAACCCAACTCGGCATTGCACTCATCGCAATCATTTTGTTCGGCGCCGTCTATACGATCCTTTCCCCGAAAAGTCTGGTTCCGGAGGTGGGCCGCATGCTTTTCCCATGGGCAGATATTAACGCGGCAACACGCGTCACCATTAGTGATATTGAGCCTGGGAGCCAGAGTGTCGCATTGCGGTCGGATGTACAAATTTCCGCGATCGTGAAAGGACTTCGAGAGAATGAACCGGTAACCCTTATTTTTTCATCTGCCGATGGGGGCGCGGTAGACCAACAACTGCCAATGGATACCGGCTCGGTTCGTGACCGCTATGACCGACAAATCACCGAAACGAACACCGGAATGGTGACCGACTTGACCTACCATATTGAGGCAGGGGATGCGGTCAGCAAAGAATACCAACTTGAAGTTATGCCCGCGCCAAGCTTTCAAGTGAAACGCGTGGAATACCAGTACCCACCATACACGGGGCTTGAAAGCCGAACGGTGGTAGGCACGGGCGATTTGCGTGCTATCGAGGGCACGCGTGTCACGATCCATGCGGAATCAACCGATGAGATAGCGGTTGCTACCCTTCAACTTCAGCCCGAAATTGATGCAGAGAAATCGGTTTCTCGGCGGATGAATGTTATCGGCAATCAAGCATCGTCCCAAGTTACACTTCGGCGTAGGCCGATTGCGGGCGACTCTATTCCCGAATATGCATCCTATTTTCTATCCCTGAAAACCTCCTCGGGTGAAACAAATCCGAATCAAGTCAGGCATCAAATTTCAATCCTTCGTGATGAACCCCCACTTGTCGACATTCTGATGCCGCAGGAATCAACGCTCGAGGTAAGGGAGGATGACGCTCTCACTTTTGAAGTCCGTGGACGTGACCCTGACTTCCGCCTGACGGAACTGTGGCTAGTGGGACATCAGGGAAATCGGGAGCGTTTTAAAATTGATTTACTCGGGCGAAGCAAACGTGCGGGAGAACCGTTGCGTGCCGTGCATCGCAAATCAACACGGTTTGTTCCGCGAGACTGGAATTTGAAGGCAGGGGAAACGGTTTCGGTGTTTGCCGTGGCCATGGATAACAAACAGCCTGCAGCCAATCGGACTGAGACTTCCAGTGTGCAGGTGCGTATTTTACCGCCGCTGCCGGGCAGTGAATCATCCAAATCGAACGCTTCGGATGATCAAAACCAGGATCAGGAAAGCCCACCGGACACCGAACAGGCAGAATCGGCCGAATCGCAGCAAGGACAATCCGGGAAAGCGGAAAGCGAGCAAGAGAAGGGTGAATCAGGGGAGCAGGAGGGTGGCGACTCGGGAAGCGATGGAACCGGGAATGCGGCAGGGCAGGAGCAGACTCAAAACGGCGAATCAAACAGCGAGTCAGGGGGCAGTACCGGAGCATCGAAGACCAGTGCGGGAGAAAATAGCGAAGACGGATCCTCCGATGCCCAAAGTGGCCAGGGCAAAAGCGAGCCTCAGGAGAACCCAGGCGGAGCGGAGTCCGACTCGAGTCAACGTGGAGCAAACAGCGAAACAAACACACCTTCTTCCACCGAAAGTGCCGATAACTCGAATGATCCGCAGGGCGCAAGCCAGGACAGCACATCGGGGTCTTCACAGGCAAATCAAAATGCTAGTCAAGCACCCGGCAGCGATCCTCGAACACCGCCTTCCGACCAACCGCCCCCCGAGGGATCGCAAACGGGAGAAGGATCCGACGCGGGTGAGACCGAAAATTCCAAAGTTGATAACGATGGAGATGCGTTTGAGCAACTAAACGAAATTATTCAGCAAAAATCGAAGGGTGATGGCCGATCTTCTGAGAATTCCTCGGCAGATCCTCAATCCTCGCAATCAAAGTCGACCGGCAGCGAACAAAATCAGACGACCTCCCGAGAAAGTCCGTCTGACGAATCCAGCAATTCGACACCATCTTCCACCCCCCAAAAAACCTCTGAGCAGGCCCAACCAGAACAAGACAGCGGAACAAACGCAGCGGGTCAAACTGCAGAGTCCGATCCGGAGCGGACACGCGATGGGACTGGGCAGCGGGATCGAATTTCAGATTCTTCAGATTCAAAGGACAACTCCGCGGAACAGGCGGAGCAAGCCAGTGATGCTGGTGCCGAAGCGTCGCGGGATGAAAACGGTGGTGGCACGGGAAATGAGGGAGATCAGCCACCTCCACCTGGCGAAGGGTTGGGGCAGGATCGGCGCAAGAGCGGAACCTCGCAGCAGGATTCCCAGCAAGAGGAAGAGCCAGCGGATGGTGGCGTGAGTGAACGCGATTCGGATTCGGCACAGGGAGAAGAGGGGTCACGCAACGGCAAAGGGCAGGAGGGCGGCGGACAGCAATCACAGCAACAGGGGGAGGGTGCGGCTGGCGCGAACACGCCTTCGGATGCCGGAAAAGGGGCCAGTGGTGAGCCGGGACAAGGCGAGAGTGGATCAGAGCAGGGCAGCAACCCGCAGAGCGCACAAAGTGAACAGCCGACCGGCGAACCGGGAACCGGTTCGGGAGAAGGAAGTAGTCAGCAATCTGCCGATGCGGCCGCGAAAGACACTCGAGAAGGAACTGGTGGTAGCGCTTCGAGCACTCCGTCTACAAAACCCGATCAGGGCACGCCCCCCGGTGAAGGAGGGGGTGGCGTTGGTTCCGAGGAGCCTGAGAATTACAACGGGCTGACCGAGCCGGGTGCCGACGCCGCAAACCTCGAATACGCCAATCAAACCACCGATCTGGTGCTCGATTATTTAGAACAGCAACTCGACGCCGGTGGTGTCGACGAAGAATTGAAAAAACGATTCGGTTGGACTGACCGAGATTTCGCAGAATTCGTTCAACGTTATCGCACCATGAAAAATAAGACGCAACTGTCGGGGTCCGATGGAGCCAAAGCAAAAACTGATTGGAAGAATGTCTTGCGAAGCCTGGGTCTGACTCCGCCTCAACGTGGCGACCGCACGTCGGCGACGCCTGCAAACCGAACGTCTGGCTTGCGGGAGAGTGGTCGCAGTCGACCGCCTCAGGAAGATCAAGATCGATTTGATGCCTTCCGGAGGGACGTGTTGGGACGTTAGAATTCGGAGGCAAGTCCTCCGAAGAAAAATTGCCGACCATGTTTTCTTTTCCCCGATATCTCACGCATTTCGATCCCAAGTCTGCGCCTCACTATTTTTTTGATGTGCTGATTATCGGGGGTGGCCTTGCAGGCTTGCGTGCAGCGGTGGAAATCGACCCGAGTTTGCGGGTCTTGGTGGTGACTAAAGATCGGCTGCGTCATTCGAGCAGTTCCTGGGCGCAAGGTGGCATTGCAGGGGTCATCAACCC
The DNA here is from genome assembly GCA_036153155.1 of Planctomycetota bacterium. Classification (GTDB taxonomy): domain Bacteria; phylum Planctomycetota; class Planctomycetia; order Pirellulales; family UBA7805; genus UBA7805. Next base: position 1,910 of record JAYZMM010000002.1, on the reverse strand, counting down.
AGACGATTGTTTTGAAAATCATATCGGCGATACGCTCAGAGCCGGGTGCAATCTGTGTGACCCGAAGATTGTCGAAATGGTTGTTCAGGAAGCCCCGGATAGGATCGGGGAGTTAATCCGTTGGGGTGCTGCCTTTGACGAAGAGGCAGGCGAACTTGCGCTCGGTAAAGAGGGCGGACACAGTCATCATCGGATTGTGCACGCCAATGGTGATGCAACCGGTGCAGAAATCATGCGGGCCATGGCGTTGTGGACTGATCGGTTGCCTCAAATCACATTATGGGAGGATGCGTTCACTTTGGATCTCCTTACTGATGAGGCAGGCTGTCGCGGGGCAGTGGTTGCGCGGGCGGAGCGTGAGGTCAATCTGGTTTGGTCTAAGCAGACCATTCTTTGCACCGGAGGTGCCGGACAACTTTATCGAGAGACGAGTAATCCTGAGGTGGCAACAGGAGATGGCATTGCTGCCGCATACCGTGCGGGTGCCGCATTGTGCGACATGGAATTCATGCAATTTCACCCCACCATGCTTTATATCGCTGGCAGTAATCGTCGTTTGATCACCGAAGCAGTCCGCGGAGAAGGTGCGCATCTGATCGACAATCACGGCACTCGTTTTATGGGCGACTATGACGAGCGTCTGGAATTAGCGCCGCGGGATGTTGTGAGTCATGCGATTGAAATCCAGATGCAGAAAATGCGTCATCCCTGCGTTTATCTTGACATGAGTCACTTGGATGCCGAGAAAATTCAGCATCGTTTTCCCGGCATTACCCGGATATGTAAAAAGTTTGATATCGATATTACGAGTGATCCGATTCCGGTTCGGCCGGGCGCTCACTATTTTATCGGTGGTGTTTCGGTTGATGCCGAAGGCCGTACCAGTATTCCTCAATTGTGGGCCGCCGGCGAGGTGACTGCGAGCGGACTGCATGGCGCGAATCGCTTGGCATCTAACAGTTTATTGGAAGGCATGGTCTATGGTGCTCATGCCGGTGCGGCCGCGAGTCGGGCGGCACTGGACATGGCTGACAATTTCCAGGCACTTCCACTTACTCAGCCGGTGACCTCAACGCACGAAGAACCACTTGATTTGGGGGATATTCGGAATGCACTCAAAAGCTTGATGTGGCGAAACGTTGGTGTGAGGCGTTCGAAATCGGGTTTGGCGGATGCAGCAATGACGATTGATCGGTGGTGCCGTTACGTGCTGCCATGCCAATTTTCCGATAAGGAAGGTTGGGAACTGCAGAATATGCTCACGGTTGCGTATTTTATGATTGATGCAGCATCGGCTCGAGAAGAAACACGTGGCGTGCATCAACGGATTGATTTTCCGGACGCTAATGAAAACGCTTGGCGACAGCACCTGCAGTATCGGCGTTCGGTAGAAGAGGGCTATCCGGTGCGTTGCGGAATTCCTCTAGAGGTTTGATTCGCCGATCGACTTGCGGGCGACACGCTGCGAAAAGCCTTGACAGAAAACGCGGATTCCATAAATTTCAAAGAAATCGCAAATTCGCTTGATGCCTAGGTTTCCGGTTCGATCTTATAATCCTTTTTGGTTGTGATTTCTCGCAACTCGCAAGCGGAGATCCCGCGACATCCGGCCTTAGCGTTTCGTCAGCAACAGATGTTTTGGAGACTAGTACGATGCAGCAGGAACAGATCGCAAACATTGCCGCGGAAGGACCGATGATTGAAGCGATCGGGCTTTCAAAGTTTTATGGTGATTTTGCTGCTGTTCGCGACGTCTCATTTTCGATCGATCGGGGTGAAGTGGTTGCCTTTTTGGGACCGAACGGCGCGGGTAAAAGCACTACGATGAAACTTTTAACCGGCTATCTTTCACCTTCAGAAGGCCGAGCCACCATCGCCGGATTCGATATGTGCGAGGATCGGATCAATGG
>JAYZMM010000001.1:0-8818 GCA_036153155.1 Planctomycetota bacterium | reverse complement strand
AGTTTGCTGGTGGGGAAATGCCGATTTTGCCGACTAGAACGCCATGAAATCACTGAAACCGCCTAAATTTGTTGTTTTTTACATTTTGCCAAACTAAAATCGGTGCAGGAAACGCTTTTTTAACCCACAGTTATAACGGGGATGAGAGCGGCTGATTCGGATTCTCAAATCCAGGATCTCTAATCTTTAACCCGCTGGAAATGAGTTGCCCGATAGAGTGGTCGGATAACTCAAACCTAGCAACGCGTACGGAACATTCGGAACAACAGGCACTGGCTCAGAGAGGGCGAGCGATGAGAAAGAGTAGCAATCTATTTACTCCTGTTTTACTTGTTGTATTTTGGGCTGCGTGTTCGCCCAGCATTAGTTGGGGCCAGGCTGGCGGAGGCGGCGGAGGAAATATCGGTGGAGACTTGAGTGGCGTCGCGGGCGTTCTCGTTGATCCTGAAGGCGTCCTTAAACTGCGAACTTATGAGGATCCCAATGGTGCTCTAATGCGTTCGCGTATTAATGCTGCCCGTGCCGCGTTACCTCAAGATATTCGTCAACGCAGTCCGCTGCGTAAAGTTTCTCTGAACCGACTTGAGAAGGCGTTAGCTGACGCAATAGACAACAATCGGCAACCAGACGATGCCATGCTTTATCTTGCTGGCCTAAATCGGTTGGAATACGTCTTTTACTATCCAGAGACCCAAGACATTGTTATTGCCGGTCCTGCAGAAGGCTGGGTGCATGACGCCAGTGACCGCGTCGTAGGAATTCACACCGGTCAACCATGCCTGGAATTGCAAGATTTGATCGTCGCCTTGAGAACTTTCTCACCAGGATCACTGGACGACACGGTGATTACCGTATCGATCGATCCGACGCAGGAGGGGTTACAGAGGATGCAGCAATTCTTAGCCAATCTGCGAGGTGTCCGTCCTAGTGATGCGACCAGGATAGCGACTGGCTTACAGAATAGTCTTGGTTTGCAGGAAGTTGCCTTTAATGGCGTTGCGGCGAACACTCATTTTGCGCAAGTACTGGTGGAGGCCGACTACCGTATGAAGTTGATCGGTATCGGTTTGGAAAAGCCACCGGTTCGCCTTGCCACGTACATCGACAAGGCGAATCCGGCCTCGGTTGCGCGTAATGCAATGCGTCGTTGGTATTTTGTGCCTGATTACGAGCGTGTGATGGTCTCTGATGACGACCTAGCGATGGAGATGGTCGGTGAAGGCGTTAAATTGATCGGAGAGGATGAAGTCGTCAACAGAGATGGATCGCGTTCAGGCGTTGGCCAGGTTGATCGAGCAAGTAGGGTATTTACGCATTCATTTACCCGCGCATATCGCAAGATGGCAGAAAAATCACCCATTTGGGCGCAACTACGGAATTTGATTGATCTTTCCGTTGCGGCTGCCTTTATTCGCGATCAACATTTCTACGAAATGGCCAATTGGTCCATGCCAGTCTTCTCAGATGAAGGTGCCTATCCGGTGCAGACTTACAACACTCCAGTTCGGGTTGAAACAGCAGTCAATGTACGCTGGAAAGGCAACACTTTGATGACGCCGGTCGGAGGAGGTGTACGTATCCAGGCGACCGAAGCACTTACTGGAACCAATTTGAAGTCCGATAATAAGGGAAGTGTCAAAGAAGCCCACGCTGCGGTACAACCTGAAAAAATTGACCACAGTCGCTGGTGGTGGGACTAACCTTTAGGAACCTGTTTTATTTGCGGGGTCGGTTCTCAATAGTTCGAAGCGTATTCGGAGAGCCTGTCATGGGCTCTTTGGGACACGTTCCGCATGAATGAGGGCTTCAGCTCCCGCTTCGAGCAGGTGTTCGGCTGTTTCTCTACCCAGTTCTTCTGCATCCTCAATTGGTTTGCGACATGAATGGAAAAGGCGCTCTCTTCCCGATACGTTGAGGACAACAGCATCAAGCTGCAATTGATTTTCTTCTGTTGCAATTGCTAATGCACCAATCGGCGCAAGACATCCACCCTGTAGCTTAGAAAGTAAGGCTCGCTCCGCCACAACGGCTTGATGTGTTGGTTGATGATTAATTGCTTGTAGACAGCTATGTAACTCTGTGTCGGATTCGCGAATTTCCAGCCCCAAAGCCCCTTGTCCGACAGCTGGCATCATTTCATGAATGGGGAAAATCTGATGGACGTAGTCGGTGAGCTCTAACCGAACCAGTCCTGCACGCGCCAATATAATTGCATCATATTCTCCGTTCTCTAATTTTTTTATTCGTGTTTCGACATTTCCACGAATCGGGGCAACATTAAGGTCATTTCGCAAATAAAGAAGTTGTGACCGCCTTCTTAAGCTACCGGTTCCAATGCGACTCTTTTGTGGCAATTCATGAAGAGTGGTTTGTTTGCGAGTCACTAAGACGTCCTCGCAGGGACCACGGAGAGGCACGGATGCTAATTGGATACCCTTAGCTTGAGCTGTCGGTAAATCTTTCAGACTGTGAACCGCAAGGTCGACTTCGTTTTCAAGCAGAGCACGTTGAATTTCGCGCGTAAACACCCCTACCGACCCAATCTCGGAAAGGGCGCCTCTGTCCTTGCGATCACCTTCGGTCGACAGGAGGACAAGCTCTACCTCCCGTCCCTGTTCGCGGAGTGCCGCCGCAACCCAGTTTGCTTGCCAGCGGGCCAAACGACTTTGACGTGTCCCGATTCGGATAAGCATTTTATGCTTGCCCTCTCCTAAGTTTTAAGCGCCCGATTATCGATGCAGATCAAAATTGATCAATTCGTTAACGCGATTCATCTGCATCGGACTTTCCCGAATGATCCAACCTCTGCGTACCGGAGATTTGCTGCTGGTCCGCCATTTTTTGCAATTGTTGTGGAGCAATTACAACGCCACAACTCACGATAAATTGAACTGCCTGATCAATCGTAATGTCTAGGTCGATAGCCTCACTTTTCTTGATCGTAAGGGTATAGCCGGTAAAGGGCGCCGGTGAGGTGGGGATCAAAACAGACAAAACAGGTTCTTGCGCGGCGGACGCGATCTCTAACATGCTCTCCCCTGTAACCAATCCCAACGACCAAATCCCCTTCCGGGGATATTCGACCGCAATGACACGTGTGTATTCCACGTTTGTTTCGCTGAAGACAAAATCTGTAATTTGCTTTACCGAACCGTAAACGTTTCGAATAAGAGGAAGTCGCTCAATACCTTTGTCCAACCCTGCAACTGCCATCCCGCCAAAACGGGCTGCAAGGAACTTGCCAAGAAGATACATCGCAAGAATAAAAATGCACGTAAAAACCGGGATCACAATTTGAGGTGTTAAATAGCGAAGGTCGACATAACGCTCCAGGACACCCTTGCGGGTAGTTGGTATTTTGCGACCTTCAAGATTTTCCGGTTCGGTCACCAATCCATAAACCGACTCGGGGATCCACAGCGGATTGGTGCGACCGTCAGCTTGCGGTGGCAAGCGGTGGTATTTGGTTTCGTCTTTCGTCACCAGGTACACATTGGGTGGAACACCTGGAAAATTTTTTACCTGGTCATCTATCGTCCAAACTAAAATTTTCCGGGTTACGTTTTTTACCGGTTGCATCACATATGTGTTAACAGTGCTTCCCACCCAAACAAAAATTACGATGGTGAGGAGAGGTGGAAGAATTACGCCAATCCCGCGCACCACTGCTCGTCGAAACGGACGAAAAGGTCCGGCCTTTTTTTTGTCAGTTTTAGGTTGAGACATAATTCTGCAACCACTTGTTGCGCAAGGTGGTAACCGGCGTAAGGCGATCTGTATTAAAAGGCAACCTCAGAAATGTATGTTCTGCTGCTGCAACAGTGACCATTATTAGGGGTGTCGAGGGGGCTGCCAATCGGGGGTTACGAACGAAGCGCTATTTTCCGATCTTTCAATCCCTGTCGTGCAACGACCGCCACTGCCACATCACTTGCTCCATGCGATCGAAATACCCGAGCAATTTCATTGCAAGTCGCTCCAGTCGTCATTACATCATCAATCAAGAGAATTCGTTTATTGACAACATTCTTTTTTAATAGACGAAACACGCCTGCCAGATTTTTTGTTCGTTGGGTCTGAGAGAGGGCGACTTGCTTTTCCGTATATTGAGAACGAATAATCAGGCGGTTTGCCTTGGGAAGCCCGAGATATGTCGCCATGCTCTCTGCAACTGCATCCGGTCCATGAGCGGCTCTTTGGAATCGTCTTAACCAGTGCATTGGTGTCGCGACGACTAAGTCCGCTTGGAATGCATCAATCTCTTTTTTCTGGGTGCGAGCGAGCATCCGTCCTAGAGACACAGCAAGCGAATACCCTTGTGGATATTTGGTTTGCAGAACGGCGTCTCGTAGATGATTTTGATAGGGACCCAGTGTAAAAATCTCTGAAAATATAAATTCAAAATGTTTACATGCATCGCACGTTCTAATCCGCTTAAATGTTCGCTCCGCTTTATGCGTGGCAAATTTGGCTCCACACCGATCGCAATAGAGTTCGGTTGATCGAGTGAAAAGAGAACAGCAATTGTTACATAATCCGAGCCAGCGATTTTTATCATTCAGGTCACAGCGACAATAATTACATGTTGGGGGTATCACAAGATCAAGCGCGGTGTGCATGGCGGCCCGCCCTTTGTGATACCCTTTTCGATAAAGGGGCTTTGCATTTTGAAGCCAATGGACCACGGAATTTACCTTGCTCAAATATCGAATATGGGGTGATGTACGTATGGGTATTTTAACAAATTCATTAATTGTTAACCGTCGATTTGGACCTTGACCTGCTTCTTCCTGGTTTTTTATGCTCGCCAGGACTGGGCTTAATCTTTATCCAGGTAAATTCAATGTCGAATCTCTCAAAACTCTCGCAAAGAACAGTTGAAGCACCGATTAGTTATCTCATGCGAGAGGCATTAAATCGCCCAGAGCTTATTTCTTTGGCGGCAGGTTTTGTGGATCAGGAAAGTCTACCGGTGGAAAAAACATCTCGGGCAGTGGCTGGATTGCTCGAGTCGCTCGATCTGGGTTATGCAACGCTTCAATATTCAAGCACTATGGGGGATTATACCGTCCGCGACATCTTACTTGCGCGGCTTATGCAAGCGGATGGACTTCGCAGCGATTCGAAATCGGTCGATCAAGTTATCATGACTGCCGGTAGCAATGAATTGCTTTATCAGTTGGGGCTAGTGCTTCTGGACCCGGGTGATCTCGTTCTTTGCGCAGCACCAACGTACTTCGTTTTTCTAGGCGCTCTTCAAGGAATCGGGGCACGTGCGTATGGACTCCCTGTTGATGAAAACGGAATCATTGCCGAGGCGCTTGAAGAATTTTTAAGTGAGGCAATCGCCAAGGGAGATACTCATCGGGTAAAAGCGATTTATCTCACGACTTATTTTGATAACCCAAGCAGTATTACCACATCGCAGAAACGCCGCGAAGAAATTTTCGAGATAATCAGTCGACACAATCGCCAACATCCCTGGGTCTATATCATTGAGGATGCCGCTTATCGTGATTTACGCTATTTTGGAGAAGACATTTCCAGCTTGTTTTCTCTCGACGTGGAGAATAACACGGTCATATACACGAGTTCTTTTTCGAAATCTTTCTCCCCAGGCCTCCGCGTTGGTTGGGGCGTGTTGCCGAAAGACCTTATTGCCCCGGTAAGTCATCACCAGGGAAATATGAATTTTGGGGCCCCTCATTTTAGCCAGCAGGTGATTCGTCAAGTCATTGAGACCGGAGATTTTGACCTGCATCTTTCAAAGTTGCGTTTGACCTACCGTGGAAAACTGGAGACGATGGTGTCGGCGGCAGAGAAACATTTCGAGAATATTTCAGAGGTGTCTTGGTTGCCAGCAGCGGGTGGCCTCTACATATGGCTCAGGCTGCGTGGAATCGATACCGGACCAGATGGCCCGTTATTCCCACGCGCTCTGGATAAAGGGGTTTTGTATGTTCCGGGTTGTTATTGTTATCCAGTTGAGGGATATCCTCAGGCACATGACCAAATACGTTTAAGTTTCGGTGTGCAGCCTCTCAAGCGTATCGAACATGGAATGCAATTATTGGCCGATGCGATTAGAGAAACACTTGCCCTCAATGAACCTCAATATCAGTAGCGTATAAGCATGGCCATTATTGATCGTTATCTACTGAGAAATTTTCTAGGTGTTTTTGCAGTTTTCTTTATCAGTTTTTTTGGCCTGTTTGTGGTGGGAGATACAGTCAATAACTTCAGTGAAATTCTTCGTTACTCCGAATCAAATGGGGGTTTGCTGCAGGCGATATCGAAATATTATGGACTTCGTTCTTTGGTTTTTTTCGATTGGATGAATCCACTTTTGATCCTTGTCGCCACAATGTTCACCATAGCGACCTTTCGGCGACACAATGAAATGACAGCGTTGATGGCTGCAGGAATTCGAAATGCAAGAATGATTCGCCCTCTATTATTGATGTCCTGCTTGCTGGTCGTACTTGCCGTTATAAATCGAGAGTGCGTATTACCCGCGTTCCGTCAAGATTTAAGTAGCAACTTGCAGGACATGCAGAGCAATAAAACGGATACGATTGTTCCAGTGTACGATAATCAAACAGATATTCTTCTAAGTGGAAAAGGTGTCGCTGTTTTGGATCGACGGATCGTCGAACCGAACTTTTTCTTGCCACGAACGCTCGATGCGTATGGCGTTTCTCTGCTCGGACGCGAGGCAGTGTTTCAGCCTTCCACGGCAGAGCATCCGCAGGGATATCTTATTTCAGGAATTCGCCAACCTATGGAACTCGCCTCCGAATCAAGCCTGCAAATTGATGGGATTCCCGTCATTTACACACCAGGGGACACGGCGTGGCTGAATCAGGATCAATGTTTTGTAGTGAGTTCAGTGGAACCAAAACTTTTAGTAGTTGGCGGCAATTGGCAGCAATTTTGTTCAACATCAGAATTGATGGGCGCTTTGGAAAATCCAAGTGTAAAACACAATCCGGGTGTTGAGGTGGAACTTCATTCGCGATTTGTGCAGCCTTTCCTTGACATGAATCTCCTGCTTTTAGGTTTGCCGTTAGTTTTAACACGTCAGTCGCGCAGCCTTTTTTTTTCGGTCGGACTGTGTGTTTTATTAATCGTCATTTTTATGGGTGTGAATATGCTGTGTCACAGCTTGGGGAGTTCGTCTCTGCTCAGCCCAGCTTTTTCAGTCTGGTTGCCCCTGATGGTCTTCGTGCCGATGGCTGTTGCCACGAGCCTACCCCTTTTCGAATAAAAAGATTCGATGTGATCCTCGTTTGCACATAGTAAATTTCGGTCGCTCAAGTGATGTTTGATGTACGATCTACGCTACATCCATCCAGGGAAAAAATTATGGGACAAGATGCTATCTACACCGAAGCGATTGAGCGGTTTGGAGAATTATTTCGTCGAGCAGCGGATGGTCCAAATCATGAGCCGGCTGCAGTGACTCTTGCCACGTCAGATGCTGATGGGCACCCTTCCGCACGCATCGTCTTGTTACGTCGATTCGATGAGCGCGGCTTTGTATTTTTCACCAATTCGCGCAGCCGAAAGGGGCAAGAGTTAGAATCCAATCCTCAAGCAGCGCTCTGTTTCTATTGGGATTTTCTAGGGGAACAGATCAGGATCGAAGGAAAGTCGGAGCAGGTAGCCGATGAGGAATCCGACGACTACTGGCTTCATAGACCTCGCGAAAGTCGCATAGGGGCGTGGGCGTCGCAGCAATCCGAACGACTTAATGATCGCAACACACTCGATTCGGAAATCGAATTAATTACAGAGAAATATTCAAATCAGGAGGTCCCTCGACCACCTCACTGGTATGGTTATCGGGTCGTTCCAAATCGCATTGAATTTTGGCAAGAGGGCGCCCACCGGGTTCATACGCGAACCGTCTATCAACACACTGCAGCCGGCTGGGAAAAATTCTCAGTTTATCCGTAGTAGCCAATATTCTGCTGCCGGAAAGCTTATTTGTTAAGCGTGTGTACGGTACGAAATTTTTGTGCTATCAAGATATTGCTCGTCGTCAAAACGTTTTGCATTTGCATAGCTGTCACCCCCGGAAGTGACAAACTGCCGTTGTGATAAAACCAAACGGCCTCTAAAATTCCGATCTCTTGTTTGAGTGCAATATCTGTTTGCCGTCGGTCTTCTACGCTTTAGTCCTCGCGAACGCTTTAGTATGCGAAATCGAAATTCTGGTCGCGATTTATGTTTGCTTTTGCTGATCGTTTTATTCAGCCTCAGTGTGCGGCTTAATGGTAGTCGACTCTGGGATCGTGATGAGACCCGCAATGCGCGTTGTGCGCTCGAAATGCTTGAGCGAGATGATTGGGTAGTTCCAACCTTTAATGAAGAGTTGCGGGCCCAAAAACCAGTTTTGCTCTACTGGCTCATCCGATGTTCATACACGGTATTTGGAGTAAACGAATTTGCTGCGAGATTTCCTTCCGCATTACTCGGGATAGGGACGGTGATTGCAACGTTTTTTATCGGACGTCGCTTATTTAGTCCCGAGGTGGGCCTGCTGGCCGGCGTTATTTTGTCCACCAATGTGATGTTTCAGGTTGCAAGTCGTGCCGCTACACCCGACGCAGCTTTAATTTTTTGCTCGACGCTCGGCTTAATGATTTTTGTGCTTACAACTTTCAAATCTCGCGCTGAGTCCGAGGTACGTACGGAACCATTGCCAAAATCTGCAGGCGAATATTTTTCCCCGACCTGGCTTTCGGCTGCAGCGGTGTACCTGCTTTTTTCTTTTGGAATTTTGGCGAAAGGTCCTGTAGGTTTGATTTTGCCT